>CAZQEC010000009.1:0-28315 GCA_964591565.1 uncultured Candidatus Saccharibacteria bacterium
TGGACCGTGAGCATTGCCTATCCCAACCGCTAAAACAGTCACGCCGGCTTCCTTAATAAACTGCTCGGCCTCTTCGGGATCGGTTTTATGTGGCAGGCGATGCTGAATATAATCTTCACGCCCAGCAATTGTGCCCAGCTCAGATTCAACCGAAGCCCCACGAGCTCGAGCTATTGCCACCACTTCCTGCGTCCTGCTTAAGTTTTCCTCATAGGGTAAATGGCTAAAATCTACCATGACACTTAAGTAGCCTGCTTTCAGACAAGCCTCAGCGACAGTGGTAGTACGACCATGATCTAAATGCACCACCACTGGTACACTGGCTCTTTTTGCCATACCCAAAACCAGCTCTGTCAGTGTGTCGAAACCAGCGTAGTCCAGCGCTTTTTCACTGGTTTGAATAATAACCGGGGATTTTAACTCTTCAGCGGCTGAAATGACACCACTGGTCGTTTCAATATTGGTCACATTAAAAGCGCCAATGGCGTAATGTCCGCCAAAAGCTTGAGGCACAATTGCAGATAATGAAACAAGCACGCCCCCTCCTAATCCAATAACTTTATTATATCACGCCAATGCGATATTAAAAAAGATATTTTTAGAGCCTGCTCACTATCGTATAACTAGATAATAATTTTTTTGATCTAATCAGCCGCAATTTTCTCTAACATGGCAATGCGTTCGGCTGGTGTTTCGGGGTGGCCAAAAATAGCAGAGTGCGCCACTGCGCCGTCGGCGGTTTTAATGCTAGCAATGGTTTGTTCATTAATGCCACCATCGACAAATATCTGTATTTGCCCAAATATTTGCCTCGCCTGATGCAGGCGCTCCACCACTTTTTCATCAAACGCTCGCCCAGCCGCACCCGGCGTAACCGACATGAGCAATACAGAATCAATGTGGTCACGATATTTACCAATCATATCCAAAGACGTAGCGGGGTTAAGCGCCAAGCCAGCCGAAACAGGCACATCATTAGCCAATTCAAAAAAACGATGCAGGGTATGTTCAGACAGTTCGGCGTGCACAAACACCCGCCTAATTTGATTTCGATGTAGAACCAGCATAAACTGTTCGGGATCAATGACCATTAAATGAAGGTCGTAGGTGAAATCTGAAGAAATTAACGAACCTAAATCGAGTGGTGTTGTCTCGGGTACAAAATGTCCATCCATCACATCGAGATGTATGACGTCTGTGACACCTGCCAACTCGCGGGTTTGTTCCAATACTTCATCAACTGTGCGTCCTAAAACGGCCGGAATAATGTTCATAAGATATTAAACTTAACTCTTTTTATCCAGATTAGCAATTTGACCCAGTCGCCGCGTATCATCTTCATCACCACTAAAAGCATTAGTTAGCCAAATTTCGACGTACGTCAAACACTCTTCCTCGCTCAAATAATCGGCCGCCAGACACAACACGTTGACGCCATCTTCAACCGCCGCTCGCGCCGCTAACTCCTCATTCCACACCGCACCAGCTAACACGTGTTCGAAACGATTGGCGACCATACACATACCAATGCCGCTACCACATAATAAGATGCCGCGTACCTGATGCGGTTTGTTAGATACTTGTTGTGCCACTTTACTAGCCATTTTTGGATAATCCACCGCTTCAGCGTCATTTGTGCCTAAATCGTGTACAGTGTAGCCGTACATTAACAGATATTGGGCAATCGCGTCCTTCAGATCCACACCGTGATGATCGCTGGCGATGTAGATTTCATATTTACTCATGATGTGGCCAAAATTGGCGGTTTAAACATAAATGAGGCGTTTAAGTTGAAAGCGGGGACCAACTTGACCGCGTTGGTGCTGGCTAAACCTACGACAAACAGTGAGTTAGTGCTGTCGCCTACCAGCACGTATTTTTCATCGGCAGATAAAGCAATGGTGCTAACTGTGCCTAAATTGGTCAATTGGCTCTCGGTTTTGCCGTCACTCGCCAATAAAAACACATCGGACTTGCCGTTTTTGGTATCAATATATATGTATTTGCCGTCTTTAGTCAAAACAGTGAGACGATTACGATCTAAAATGGCAGTTTTGGTGTAAGCGCGCTCGCGAACGGATAGTGATTTCGTCAAATCTTTTTCGGCCGTTGCACTGGCGGAATACATATTTAATACCCCACTATCCAAATATGTATATTTAATTGTGCCGTCGGAGGCAAAATACATATCGGTCAGTGTTTTGATGGTTTTTGATATTTGTTTGCGAGCAGTACCGTCTGTTTTGACGGTATAAATACCACTTAATTCAAGTGGTAAACTACTCGCATCTAAAGCGCTAATGGCGTAGGCAATGGTCGATCCGTCGTTAGATACTGCCAGATGTGACAGACTGATGTTTTGAGCCGGATCGACAAATGTTTGGGATAACACCGTTCGCTTTTTACTCACCACATTATATGCCACAACGGTTGGTTGAAAAACTGGACTACTGTTATCACTAAAAGTGTAATAAATCACAGTTGAATTAGATACCCATTGCACTTTTAATGGATTTAAATCATCGGTTGCTTTTATTACCGTGCCTTTTTCATCCATAATATATAACACAGAAGCAATAGAGTTTTGAGATTGATCAACAAATTTTAACGTATGTTTATCCCGATCTGACAGAAACGCTAAATGCTTTGCATCTGGTGAAAGACTCGGGTTGCTATTACTATAAACTCCGTTACTATTAGTTAATTTAATCGGGGCTGATGACTTAAAATCTGTAGTATATAAATCGGTGGTGCCACCCTTTTCCTGTTCAAAAACAATGTAGCGAATTGGTGTTAGCTCAGCGGTAACATCTTCGTACGTATCTTTTGCAAAAACAAGCGGCACTTCTTTGGATTCAAAGCCGTCTTTGGTCACATGAGCCGAATTAACTACCTCTTTTGTGCTGACACTAATCACGCCAGATTCGGGGCTTGTGAGCTCGGTTTTGCCGATTAACACCTTGGCCGCTTTAATGCCACTACCAGCGATCGCGTCTTTGATAGTTACTTTAAATGAATACACCTTTTCGGGTGCTTTTTCGACAATCACATCGGGCAGAGGGTTTTGTCCACGATAAATGGTGGTGGTGTAGGATTTTGGATTATAGCCGACTTTTGATATCGAAACAGTGACTTCGCCGCTATGTAAACTCTGAATATCGGCCACGCCTTGAGCATTGGTTTGCCCACTTTTTTCGCCAATCGTCACTTGCGCACCATCAATCGCACGGTGTGTATCTTTTTCCACTACCGTGACGCTCACACTGGCACTAGAGTACCACCCGAGAGCGGAATCGAGCCAACCCAGCTTCCAGCTCAGTGTGCCAAGAACGCCGAGGATAATAACAATCAATCCTATCATAAATACCCAGCGTGGAATAGCAAAATGGACGTGATTTTTTTTGGTTAGATGACGATCCGATTTATTATTACCGTCACCAAAATGACTGGCAAACTCATTCTCACCGTCTTCTTCGTAAATTGGTTCAGACATTTTTCACCCCCTAGTACTAATAGACTAACTCAAAAACGAATGTCAAAGCAAATCTAGATTACTTTTTAGTAGTTGCTCTTTTAGTTTTGGCAAATCTTCTTCGCATGTTCTCCAGACTTCATCTGCTTTAATTTCAAAATACCCATGCGCAATTTGATTTCTCATACCAATGACTTTGTGCCATGGTAGATAGTCGTGTTTATCTCGAAACTCCTCACTCAATCGGCTGACCATCTCTCCTATGTTAATTAGTTGCATCGATGTAGCGTCTTGCATCATCTCATTACTAGCAAATTCATCAAAATCAACGCCAGCAACAAAGCCCTCCGCTCGGTCAATTGATTCAATAATTCTTTCAAGATAAAGTGCGTCTCTATTTTCTTTCATAAATTTTCTCAGCTTCAGGGATAATCTTATCCCGCAATTGTCGAATGACAGAATTTTTTGGCACAAAATCGACTCTGCGACCAAATTTTTGCTCTAATTGATAATGAATACCACCAATTTCAAACAAACTCATTGTCTTATTCATTTCGAAGAGTAAATCGATATCACTTTTGTCATTATTATCTCCATGCAAAAACGAGCCAAACAAAGAAATACTTTTGATGTTCTTTGCGTCTGGCGCTTCTTGCATAACCTCTGCAACTATTTTTTGAATCGTCTTTTTATCCATCTGTACTCCAAGTTTCTTAACGTTTATATTGTAGCATAATTTTGTGATGTATTAGTAAATTTCGATAATTGCAAGTGAAGCGAGTAACTACAAATCGTAAGATTTGATAAATATGGACCGTTTAATTGCTCGCGCGGAAAATTTCGAGTAAGCTACGTTTTATATGAATCATATATACAGTGCAGGTGCAGTCATAATCAACCAAAGAGGACTGGTGTTAGTTGTAAATCAAAAAGGCACCTCGTGGTCATTACCTAAGGGACACATTGAAGATGGTGAGGACGCAAAAACAGCCGCTATTAGAGAAATTGAAGAGGAATCTGGTTTAACTCAGCTTGAATTCATCGCCGATCTTGGATCATATCAAAGACATAGAATAGGCAAGGCTGGCGGCGATGATACGTCCGAGCTGAAAACGATTACGATGTTTCTGTGTCGAACGAGTGAGACCAAACTTAACCCACTTGACCCAGAAAATCCCGAGGCGCGCTGGGTGCGACCAGACGAAGTTGCTACTCTCTTAACGCATCCTAAAGATCAAGAATTTTTTCGAGGCGTGCTGCCAAAAATTAAAAGGGCTCTAAATGAAAGCAGGAGTTGATTATATTGGTGTTAACGTAGTGTTTTTTTGCCACGACGGGCAGGGAAATTGGCTCCTGCACAAGCGCAGTCAAAATTGTCGAGACGAACAAGGACATTGGGATTGTGGTGGAGGGCAACTTGAGTTTGGCGAAGATATTGAAGATGGCTTATTGCGTGAAGTGGCGGAAGAATATGGTTGCAAAGGAGTTATTTCAGCCGAGCTACCCATTCACAACGCGTTACGCCAGCATAATGGCAAAAAGACTCATTGGGTTTCAATTGGCTTTATTGTTCAAGTTGATCCAAGTGAGGCAAAATTAAACGAACCACATTCAATGGATGAGATTGGCTGGTTTACTTTTGCCAACCTGCCTGAACCACTTCACACCTCGGCTCAAAAAAGACTGCTAAAGCACAAAAAACACTTTGCGCCGTTTTTATAATAGATCTCTTTCAAAAACCCTGAAAGATATTGTCATCTCGATCACAGTGGAGAGACAGTGGAGAGATCTAGTCTTAATTCGTTATTTATGTTATATTAACAGTGGTTGCCGTGTATTTTTTGTCTCTGATTTCAAGTTAACTGTTAATTGTTAACTGTTATATTGCGGGCGTAGTTCAGTTGGTTAGAACGCCACACTGTCACTGTGGAGGTCGCCGGTTCAAGTCCGGTCGCTCGCGCCATCCTTCGGCAAGCTCAGGATAATGCCTAGATTTTTCCAAATAATGTGGATTGCGTGCGGCAGATGGTGAGCGTAGTCGAACCCATCGCTCGCGCCACGCACCATTCGGGGCATAGATGTGCCGACAGGTGCAGTCAGATCAATTTATATATTTTGGCTTTGGCGCGCCAAATTTGATAATCGTTGTCTCCGCGCACATCTTCAATAGAAATAATGTGCCAGCCGTATTGAGTGCGAATGGGACCAATTAAATCACCTTTTTTGGCCGCAAAAATGGCGTCTTCAAACTCTTTGACTGTTTGACCACGATTGACGTACCCTAGCTCTCCACCCTGATCCTTACTCTCCACATCTTCCGAATTAGCTTTGGCCATTTCGTCGAATGACTTGCCTTCCCCAATCTTTTTTAGATTTTCTTCGGCTTTAGCTTTCGCCTGATCGATCGTCTTTTGATCCGCACCCGTGTCCACTTTTATTAACAAATGTCGCACCTGAACCTGATGCCAAGCCCCTTTGTCGCGTAGAGTCGTTTCAAGCTTTTGCTTCAACACTTGATAGTAAATCAGATTCTTGAACTCGATTTCGCTCAAACCGTACAGATCGCTCAACACTTTATTAACCTCGTCTTGACCACTTTTTTCGACAAGTTGTTTGAACGCATCGTCCACTTCACTTTTAGTCACTTTTACGTTCAACTTCCGCGCATTTTGTACCACCAGCTTTTGATCAATTAATTGCTCCAGAATTTGCTGATTGGTAGTTTTGGCGTCATATTCAAGCTTGCTAGCGGTATAAAAATGCTCTGTAAACGTTTGAGTGAAGTAATAATCATTCAAGTTAACCGCCGAAAAATTGACCAATGCGGCAGGATATGGAACGATGCGCGCCACGGTGCGCACCGTCGCATTGTCCTGATTGAAGCCAAAAATAGCTACTCCAAAACCAAGTACTACCAGTAAAATGACCGCCAATAAGGCGACAAAAACCTGTTTGCGTGTGCGTATTTTAACTCGCTTCAGCAAAGAGAATGTGCCCACTATTACAGTTCGGATATTACTAATTAATCCAGACATATTGTTTCCTAAAAAATTACTGCGTTGGTTTTATTGTAACAAGAACTAATGCAACCAGCAACATACCAACCACAATGTACCCTCTGGCACTCGCAAATTTGAGATTTTTTTGGGCGGAAAGATCTAATAGCCCCCACCACGCGTAAAGAGAAATTGCCCAGATAATTGATTTAGCTAATAAGTCGTCATAAATGACGAAGTACGTTAAAAGCGCCCCAATTTGTCCAGACAAGAGCCCAACCAAGTAAGCGTGGCGCCACAACAGTGGCTTATCAAACTTCAAATGTCCTTGCCACAGCGTCAAAACAAAAGCTAATAAACCAGTATAAACCATTAAACCTAAAGCCGACATAGTTTCGGCTTGATGTAGAGATTGCAAAATAAAACTGCCCAACAGTCCGAGAAGTAAAGTGACTGTGTCAATATTTTTTTGGCGGATCATTTGCCACATTGACACTATGGCAAAGAGAATTAACATCAGTTGTTGTGGTGAACTAGTAGTCACTCGTGAAAATAAAATGACCGAAAACGACCCTAAACCGATGAAGGCGATAATAGTCCATGTCCACGATGCGGGATCAGCAAACAGTCTTTTCCAGCTATTGAGAGGCATCTGGCGTGTCCTTTATGACTTAACCTACACAAATATCACATTTAACGCCAAAAAGCAAGATAAATCTTGTTACTTTTTTAGTTCATTAGCCGCTACAGTGGCTTCATAATCCGCGCCCAAAATAATGACGAAATCGGTAGCAACATTGCTTGGGGTTTCCGAATACCGACTTTTCAAACTAAAGCGTTTTTCCAAAAATGAGGCGGTAAATGGGTTTTTGCCTTTACTATAATCAATTAGTTGGGTAAATGGCTCTTTTCCAGGGCTGGTAGACACTTTGACCACATTGTAGCCGTAACTTTTAAGCAAATTGGCCACGGTGTTACCAAGTCCATTTTTACTAGTGGCATTTTGAATTTCAATAGTTGACTTTTCTTTAGCCAAAAATGGGTCGGTAAATATCTCATGGGCAATGCGCTTTATTTCATTATATGAAAGATCACCGTCGCGAGGCACAATCACATACCCTCGAGTGTCGGATGCGCTCATTAATGGCCCATCGGCGGCGGTATCGAGGACTTTGCTAATTATATTGGCATCACTTTCTTTGACCAAAGTGACCAACTGACGCATTTCATTAATTTGTAAATTAGTGCGGACGTGATTGCCTAAAATACCAATAATTTCACTAATTTTGAGCGGATTGGCCAAAATGCCGACCGTAAAAGCCTTATCTTTAATCGCCGTCATGACCACCTCTTGCCGTCTGGCGCGATCAAAATCGCTAGTGGTCTCGCGTGATCGTGAATACTTCAACGCTAAATCGCCGTTCATTATTTGCGTACCAGCTTTAATGTGAATCGGGGCGTAATCAATCATATTCGGCGCCGGATAAAACGGATCATCTAATGCCTTATCAACGGTGACAGAAATGCCTCCAAACGCATCTACCAACTTTTTTAACGCCTCAAAGTCTAATGAAATATAATAATGGATCTTCGGTAAGTCGAGCAGTTGACTAATCGTTTGGTTGGCCACTTCGGGACCATTGCCTTTTTTAGCCTGTTCGCCATTGGAGTAAGCGGTATTTAGTTTACCGTAACCATATCCGGGAATTTTGACCCATAAATCGCGCGGAATTGAAAGTAGTGCCATCTTTTTATTTTGCGGATCAATTGACAATACTTTAATAACGTCAGCCAAATTGCCACCCGGATGACCGTCGCCGCCACGTCCGTAAATGGCGATGTTAATGCGCCCATCACCTTCACCTTGCAGTTCGGCCGGCTTTACGTCTTCGCTTTTTTTGTGAAATAAGACGCTCCCACCATTCGAATCGGTAATAATTTTGCCACCAGCGCGCCAAATTGAGCCGCCAAACCAGATGAAAGATAATAAGAGTAGTGCGACTAATATAGATAAACTTAAAACGAATATCCGCATGCGCGGATTTAATTGTTGTAATTTAACACGCCAAGATTTAAACATCACTATTTATTTTACGGGATATCGGGCAACAGTTCAATGCTTTCTTATTGTCACCTTCGGTGGAGTGGCATATTTCGGCACGACTGGTTTAGTGAAGTGTGGATTTTGCCCAACGGATGTTTTCAAAAATGCATTGATATGATCACTGGCAAAAACTGGTATATTAAGCGACCAAGCTAAGGCGTTAGCGGTCGAAACACCAACTCTAGTACCAGTGAAAGACCCTGGACCACCGTTGACGACTATGCAATTGAGATCTTTTAGAGTAATACTGGCTTGATCTAACATCTTGACGATTTTCGGCAATAAATCATCACCTAGTTTGTGTTCAGACAGCCAGCGCTCCTCGACGAATGTTTTGCTATCGTTTGATATTTGAACTAGTGAATATTCAGACGTGGTATCAATGTATAATGCAATCATGAGGTAATTTCACTCCAAAAATGCTCATATTCTCCGCCTTCGTCGTGCCACTCAATCATCAAATTGCGCATTTTTTCACCGATTTTAAACTTTAAGTGAATATGTGCTTGCGCTTCCAACTCAGGCACTTTTTCCGGCCATTCAATGGCACAGACCGTCTTTTTCATCCCAATCATATCTAACAAACCAGTTGAAATAATATCATCAACACCACCGGCACGATAACAATCGGCGTGCGCCAGTGTGAGATTTTTTCCTTGATATTCTTTGAGCACCAAAAAGGTCGGGCTGTTGACCACCCCACGAACTCCCAGCGCCAAAGCCAAATATTGTACAAAAGTAGTTTTGCCAGCGCCAAGTTCACCACTTAGGTAAATCACTTCACCGCCACTACACGCCAAAGCGATTTTTTTGGCAATTTTTTTAAGCGCGCCGAGTTTTGTCACGTCGACGGAAAAAGAAGTTGAGGTTAATAATTGATGCGACTCCATACAGTGCCAAATTATACCATGAATTTTCGTTTTTGTCATAAACAGAGGCAGTTTGCATAGTAATGGTGCGTTCAGACAGATTATTTTGTAAGGTAGTTTCAATTTTGGTTAATTTGATCGTCGCAAAGGTAATGCTTGGTTGGGTAACCAAGGGCGTTGGCGTTTCGGGCAGGACCAGCGCATCTTCGGCAATTATTTTACTAATTGCCACAATTGCCACTGTTTTTGGTAGCGCTTTTTCGATCAATACAGCTGAAATGCCGGCGATTTGGATTGATTGACCGGCTAAAAAGGTGTAACCTTTAAGATCAATAACGTCACCGCGACTAAAATTATTCGGCGGATTTTCCCAATGAACTCGAAATCGATTTGGTCCAACTTCAATTTGCCAGCCAGTTTTGGTCACGCTGGTCAGTCTGCCTTGTGTTTGAATAAATTGATCTAATTCTAATTCTGCATTAGATACCGAGTTAAATTGTGGGTCTTCAAATGTGGCATCAATCACTGCAATTGCACGTGCTCGATGCGCAAGAATAGCCGTTCCGGCACTATTTACCCGTCCCTTGACGCGCACCAAGCGATGCCTTGTTAGTGGCGGAGGCGAACCAATCGTCCACTGCAGGCGAATTAGTCTAATAGAATTAGATGTAGGCATACGCATTATTGCCACTTTTTCGTCAATCACTCCCGGAGGCACTACCAGTTCGCCTTCCCATACCCCGGCTTGGCTTTGATCAAAAGTCGAGGATATTTGATAACTTGGGCTAGTGAGCGGTGGCGTCGCAAAAGTCGTGTGAGACTGAACGCTATTGGCCGCCACGTCAGTTAGAGTGGCGTCAACATTAAACTGGGTGTCGGCGTCAAGATCATTAAAGGTGGTGGTGTGGCTAAAAGTTAGACGATTTTGCGTGCGCGTTATGGATTGTTCCGCACTAGCCAAATTAATGATGGCACGGGTTTTTTCGTCTGTTTGTAAGTGAATGCGCGCACGGTCGTTTTGTATCTCAACATCATTTTCAACAATTTTAGGCGGGGTTGAATCAATTAATATCTGTCCGGCTAAAGTCCAGGCGGATAATACCCCAAACACCGATTCGGCTCGCACCGATATGTCATAAGTGCCGTCGGTGGCTTGACTGGGCAACATGCGCCCACTCCAGACGCCATCGGTGATATTTAGATATGAGATGAATTCACGATCCTTTTGGTCAACCGCTCGGGCGATGATTCTAAAACCAACGCCATTGCCACTGCACACCGCGTTGGCAGATAAGTCGCAAGCAGATACCTGCGCGCTCGGGGGTAAAATTGGATCAAGCACTACGTCCAAATTTTTGACAGACGCAATCGCATTTTGTCCAATTTGAGCGTTTGAGTGGATGACCTGATCAAATTGAATTTTTTGCTGATCTCGGTAGACATAGGTAGTTTCTGCGGATTGATAAATGAGCGTAGACTGATTACTCAATAATATATTGACGCCAACATCAATATTTTCATAACTTGGCCATACTTTAAGCGTGCCTAATCCGTCTAAAAATGCGATTCGGTCTTGGTAGGGCGCCATTTTTGTGCATTTCGGACACGGTATTATTTGATCCGCATCACTGCTCCAAAGTGTTATTTGATCGTTCTGCATGATCAAAAGCCCAGCGGGCGTGACCAATAGTTGTTTAGAGATGAACAGGCGACTGATCAGTTTTTGCCCGTTCCACCACCACACCGTTTCCCCATCGCTCCAGGCCGCTTGATCTGCAAAAATAGCCGATGATATAACTGGCGGATATTGACCCATGGGTTTAATAACGTGAGTTTCGAGCCCATAAATATATAAGTTTTGCGTTCCAGAGGCCAGGTCTGATACTAACAACGACTTTTCTCCAGCCGCCAACACAGTTTGATCACCAACGCCAGTTAATAATGGCGACACTATTCCCTTCACATCACGCACAAAAATATCGGATGATCCTAGCCGATTATCGTTCCAGACCAAATTTTCACCAGCCCACAAAACACCAGTTTGTGATTCGGGCGTGTTCAAAGCCCAAGAGGCATAAGCTACAGATGCCCAACCCGATATAATCCATACAATAATAGTGAGAAATATCGCAACTTGAATTGATTTAGAGACAAAGTGCATACCGCTACAATAAACATTAAATAATCAGTGCGCAATTGTGATGAACTCTAAAAATAAACCGCTTCGCCTTCGGTGAGCTCGTTATTTTCGCTATTTGAAGCCAAATGAGCTGATTCGACGGACTGATGCGCTGTTGGTGTTGTCCAAGATTGATTTGCCTCTGTTTGCAGTGATTGCTCTATATGCTCGGCAGTGATGAGAGGGACTGACTCTAAATCGTTATTGAGATGTTTTTCCGTCGCATCGCGCCGATCCAACCCCGCATTCTGGTCCTCGGGTAGTGTACTTGACAAAAACGCTGTAACTTTTGTTATAACATTTACGACACTTTCTGGATGATAAATGTGGCGCAACAGCATAAATTGATCTCCCGCTTTAAGTTCAATGGTACCCAATTTTATTATCCGATGTAGGCGAGACAAATATGTAACGCGCATCGTTTCAATTTTGTCGACTGGCAGGGACCACGCGGTTTGACTGCGCAAACTATCGTTAGATAGTACAACGTGCGAATTGGTTACAATCGCTACGTTGGCGACCCATCGGCGCATACTGATAATAATAAAACCAAAACTAACCACCCACCACACAAATAAACTCATGCGCCACACATCGTGATCGGCGAAAAATTTTAAGGCAGACCCGGAAGTCAAATTTGATATTATCAGCGGTAATAACGCCAAAATTATCGCAAAGCCAATTTGCCTTATGATGATTAATGGGTGTGGGTGCGCCCGCAATAATACAGATTCTTCAGTGTTTAACATTATTACTCACTCCTATTCGTAAGTTGTGTACGGTTGACAACCGTAGGAGCACAACTGTACATTTTCTATCCTCCATCATCCGTCTTCCATCTTCTGACTTGGTCGGGGATACCAGATTTGAACTGGTGACCTCATCGTCCCGAACGATGCGCGCTACCGAGCTGCGCTAATCCCCGATATTTGAACATATCAACCGTGCCCACCACTAAGGTGCCTGCCCTTCCGTAGCTTCCTTGACTCGCGTAGGAGGGTGAAGCTAAAGATTAAAACCAACGTCTTCTAAGGCAAATACATCCACCGCAGGAGTTTCGTACGGATGCGCCACTTTAAGCGCGGCGAGCACCGCTGAAAGATGTTCCTTCGCCACAATAGTATCAACCTGTTCTTCTTCAACTTGCTCAAGCTGTCCTATTTGCCCAATTGTAGGATTAGACCCTTCGAGTGGGCGATACCGCCCCACGCCTTTAGTTGAAAAAGTGCAATTATCGTAATTGCCAATCTTGCCAGCACCGGCATCGCAAATTGCCTGTCGCACCGCGTCGGCGTGACTTACCGGCACCTGAAAGATTATCTTATATATCTTGGTCATTACAGATATAATAGCACAAAACTGATCCTCGGGATATGTTAGTTCAATATTTGTGTTATAATAATGGGGTATCAGGGAAAAAGATTGTGTCCATGCTCCATCCACCATTTTCTATATTCTATATTCCATCCTCCGATTTGCCCTCATAGCTCAACGGATAGAGCTACAGATTCCTAATCTGTAGACGGTAGGTTCGACTCCTCCTGAGGGTACCATTCGACTCACTAGCGCTCACTCATGGTCTTCGACCAAATTGGATGATAAAGGATTTAAGGATAGATGATGGATAATCGCAACTACGGACGGCAAGCCATTTTTCGTTCTTTCATCCTCTGTTTTATTTGACAGAATTAACTCGTGCCATTACGATTAAGACTAATTCAAATTATTTTTTTTAGGCAATTAATTGAATCAATCACATCATCACAAAAGGGGTATTATGCACCGCACGGTTTTTACTTTACGGCCAGTTGGGGTTTTGGCAATAATGATAATAATGACGCTCGCGGTAGTTGGATACGCCTATATTGCCACGCAACCGGAAGGCAGTGCCGACATTGTTTCGGATGCGCTACCACAAGTGACGGGCAAAATTAATGTTAAAAATAACGATGGCAACGCGGTCATTATATGGGCTACGCCACCAATTGATAAATCAATTTCTCTGAATAATCGCTACACAGGGTTCGTTGTTGTCTACTACGATGAAAAAACTCCAAACAATAAACTTTACAAAACGACCACCGCAGGTGTATTTGGAATGCAACTTCAAGGGCTTGCGCCAGGTGTATTCTACAAAGGTCAAGTTTATACGATTAATAGTTTAGGTCAAGTTGGTTTACCGAGCGAAATATTTACATTTAAAAGCGATAATGCTGAAGTTCTAGCACTGCAAAAGCAGTTTGACGAAGGTAAATTAGCGTTTCTAGATCTTATGAATCGTCCGGCTGGTGCACTAGACGAAAAGTTATGGAACATTGCCGGTGGCACCTGCAACAACACTGAAGGGTTAGCTGGGATAGCCATCAATAATCAGTTCCACGCGCATATAGGTACAGCAGATGGCGTCGGATGTGACCGTGGTACGGAGACTGCAACAGTACGTGGCACTCCAATAGACTTAAGAAATAACGCCAATGTTGATGTCGGATTTACTGGAGATCTGGGAATGAGAGGACCGGGCAGAGTTTACTTTACTGTTACTGAAGAGAAGTATGCTGGGCTGGATCAAGATTTACGCATTAACTTAACTGGTTTTGGCAAAGACTCGGCTGGTTTACCACAAGCAACTAAAAACGCGATTGAATTTAGTTTGGGTGAGGGTACTATCATTTTAAAAAAGACTGATGCCACGGGAGTTGGGCGCGAGTTGGCAACTGCAGATTTAGCTAAAATGAAAATTCCAATTGATAGTAATTTGCAAGTTCCATTTTTACTTTCCTTCAGTCCGAATAAAATTAGTCTCAAAATAAATGACCAACCAGTGTTGGCCTACTCCGAAAAAGACGTGATGAGTGCCACAAAACATGGTTTTAAGATGAGTACTAAAACATACAACACTAATAAAGTACGGGCTGGAGCAACAAAAAATGGACCATTTGCCAGTTTTATTAAACTTTGGCACTTTGACCAAGTTTTCATAACTGGTAAACCAAGCAATGATGAAGTCCATAATTATAAAAATTTTGGTAACTTTCGACAGGAAAAATTAGCTACTGGTAGCAGTATTACACTTAATATTTCCGACCCAGTCGTGGGTAAAGACAATAAACCCGCTAAACAAATGCTCAAGGGTATTATGGCGCATACAGACAAATGGGCTGAAACCGACATTGTAAATGTGAATGGCAAGTCGTATAAGTTACCCAACCCCAAAGACATCACCGAATATACAAGCATCCCAGATACCGGTTTTATTAATGCGGCACGTGGTATTGCGTTCGAATTAGAAGTAGAACTTAAAACTGGTGAAAACAAAATTAGTTTTTCCAGTAAAACCAGAAGTATGGTTTTATATAATGTGCATGCCGAACTGACATTTGATAAAAATCAAGCGCCTGAATATACCCAGCCATCAGTCAATCAGCCCTCGGAAGTTAATCAGCTAAATGGTAACATTGTTGGTTCTGACGAACTACTAATGAGCATCGCTGGTGTCAATGTGACTGGCAAATCCGAAAGGGCAATGCTTTTCGACAAAACTAAGGCTCTACCGGTGACATCTGGAAACACGCGTTTTGTAACAAAAATTAGTGGCTTCAACTCACGACTATCTACCGGCGCGTTTTCGGATATAATCGGTGCCGATTTAAGTGTAGACGGTGTAACGGTTGCTTCTAAACGTCTTGACGCCGATTTCCCACCTCCAGAGGCGACTGCGTATCTCGACTTCAATACCGCAAATCTAGCCACGGGAATACATAAAGTAGAAATTAAAACTTGGTCGAAAAACTGCATTCTAGGACGAACAATTATATCACATGCAAAAGGGATTAAACCGTATTATATTAATGTAGATAATAAAAATACAGTTAATACTTTACAACCGGTGACGCCAATTTGCACAGAGGGTGTGGATAATGTCAGCACAGCACCTACGACTGAAACTAAAACTAAAAAGTACAAACTGGATGCTAAGACACCAACTCTGCTCCATCACCTTGATAGTGCAAAACTGATAGATCCCAATAATGTGATTGAACCGGATGCTGATGTTACTGACATTGATGAAAACGTTAGCGCACTGTAGAACTTCAAGTATAGCCATACCTGAATCAAAACTTTTTTATGGCTCTCTTAGCGTGGCAGGGTGGGGATTGTTAAGGGGTAGGGGGCGCTATCTTAGGCGAGCCCCTTGCCCCTTAACTAAAAGAAATTCTCTTATTACCTCTACAATTCCACAATCCGTCGAATGTGCTCAATTGAGGTTACTTTTAGTCCGTCTGATTTCATAATCACTGCACCGAGTTCGGCGTCACCGCTGGCGATTTCGTGCTTTTCGCCACGCGAAGTTAAAAACGCTTGCACAATCATATCTTTATCCACCCCCAAAACCGAATCCATTGGTCCAACGTAACCAACATCGGTAATGTACGCGGTTCCTTTCGGTAAAATTTGCGCATCGGCCGTTGGCACATGAGTGTGGGTGCCAATGATGGCGCCGACTCGTCCATCGACATAAAAACCAAACGCCCGTTTTTCCGAGGTGGCTTCAGCGTGAAAGTCAATGATGATTAAATGATCTTCATATTCTTTGATTAACGTATCGGCCATTCGAAACGGATCGTCTAATAAATCGCGCATAAACACTCGCCCCATTAAATTAATCACCGCCACTTTCGTAGATCCAAACTGTCCCGTCCACACTCCGCGCCCGGGTGTGAGCGGGGGAAAATTGGCCGGGCGAATTAAGACCTCGCGCTCATTTTCTAAAATAGGCACTACTTCTTTTTGCGACCATATATGGTTGCCTGAGGTAAAGCAATCGATACCGAGATTTTTAAGATCGCGGTAATTTTCTTCGGTCACGCCTTTGCCAGACGAAGCATTTTCAACGTTGGCAATCACTAAATCGGTCTTATATTCAGTTTTAAGATCAGCTAATACTTTTTTGAGGGCGCCACGTCCCGGACGACCACAAATATCACCGATAAATAATATATTCATTTTTTGCGTCCACTCATTTGTTTGCCAAAGTATTTAATGAGATACATAGTCAAACTGGCGCCAACGGTAAAAACACCCAAACTTAAAGCCCCATTGACCAATAATGCTTGCGAATCTTCCTCACCACTTTTACCATTTGCTAGGGCCGCGATCGAAATCCAAAAAAGCGATGACAAAAACGCCGACGAAATTATGCTCGTATTATTATTTTTAAACTTAATGATCGCTTGAAAAAATATTGCCAACGACACGACCGGCAAAGCGATTGCCACAACCGAAAGTAGATATATGACCGGGCGATAGTTGGTTAAGTCAATTAAGCGGATGGCGATGTAAGACAGTACCAAAGAGCCCAAGGGTAAGACCAGTAATTTGAGAATGCGTGATAATTTGTTTGACATGTTTATATTATATATTGGAATATGAAAGTTGGTAATATAAATCTATTCCTGACAAGATCCCTCGATTACACTCGGGATGACCTATGATTACTAGATTAATTAAGGAATAGGTCATTTGGCAAACTCAATTGACCTAGTTTCCCGAATAACATTAACCTTAATTTGTCCCGGAAATTGCATCGTGCCAGATATTTTGGCCGCAATCTCTTTGGCCACTTTATGGGCTTGCAAATCGTCAATTTCGCCCGGATTAACGATAATGCGAATTTCGCGACCAGCTTGAATGGCATAAGCCTTGTCCACACCCTCATACGAATTGGCAATGGTTTCAAGTTCCGTCAAGCGTTTGACATACTGCTCCATACTTTCACGTCTGGCTCCCGGGCGTGCACCCGAAATGGCGTCAGCGGCTTGGACCACAAATGCTTCAGTTGATTTAATTTCCACATCCTCGTGATGCGCCTCAGCGGCGTGGACTACATCTTCGGGCAAACCATATTTACGCATAATATCGCCCGATATCAAAGCGTGACTACCTGACACTTCTTGACTAACAGTTTTGCCGATGTCGTGCAGAAGCGCCGCTTTTTTAGAAATCTCCACATTAGCGCCAATTTCCGATGCCAAAATGCCCGAGATGTGACAAACTTCAATAGCGTGACGCAACATATTTTGACCATACGAAGTGCGGAACTTCAAGCGCCCAAAAATTTTCAACAAATCGGTCGGTAAACCAGTCACCCCAGCTTCAAAAGCGGCATCTTCGCCCGCTCGCAGTACCTCTTTATTCACCTCCTCGGTCGCTTTTTTGACCATTTCCTCAATACGAGTGGGGTGAATACGGCCATCTTGGATTAATTTTTCCAAAGCAATTTTAGCAATTTGACGCCGTACCGGATCAAATGATGACAAAATAACACTGTCTGGAGTGTCGTCAATAATCACATCAACCCCAGTTTCTTTTTCGAATATCTGAATGTTGCGACCTTCTTTGCCAATAATACGACCTTTAATGTCCGGGGAAGGTAAAATGACCGAGCTAACGACCTGTTCCGAAGTGGCATCTGAGGCCAAGCGCGATACAGCCGTAGCGATAATTTTGCGAGCGCGAGATTCAGCTTCTTCTTTAGCCGCCTGCTCCACCGCTTTAATACGTTGAATTAATTCATCTTTATTCTCTTTTTCAACGATATCTAGCAAAACTTTTTTGGCCTCTTCTTTATCCAATTTAGCAATGCGCTCAAGCGACTCTTCTTGCTTAACTCGAATATCGCGCAGTTTCACTTTTAGATCTTCAATTTCTTTGGTTTGTTCTTGCAGGCTTTTACGCTCATGCTCCACTTCATTCGAGCGCGTATCGAGCGATTCTTCACGACGCCGAATTGACCCCTCAAGCTCCTTAACCTCTTTAAGACGCGATTGTTCCTCGCGCTTCGCCTCTTCCTTAATTTTTATGGCCTCGTCTTTGGCCTCAAGTATTAGTTCTTTATGCTTTGTCTCAAACTCTTCGGAGATATTTTTAGACTTTTTGCGAATATTTTCGAGCTGTTTTTGAGCTGTAAATCGATATGCTACCCCGCCCACCACTAATCCACCGACTGCCGCTAGGGCAGCCAACATTTCGGCTGTCATAAGAGTATCCTTTCATGAGAAACGTTCCTGTTTATAATATGGTGGATCAGATAAAAAACAATTATCCACCACAATCAGAATACGGCTTTTGGTAATGCTTGTCAAATAAAAGAAAGCTGATTGTTGCGAGCGAAGCGAGAAACTACAAATCGCAGATTTGATTAGGTGATTAGATTATTAGCTGATTAGGGTGAGGGCGGGTTTAACTAATAAAATTAGACCCCCCGTAAGTACTACTACGAGGGGCCCACAACTATCTCCCAGCGCCACGCAGGTGCTTGGCAACACGCATCTGACTCTCGGCCATGCTCCTCAAACATTGTAGAATATCTTTGATATCTACAAGATTTGGATCGTGAGATATGTCCAAACTGAATATATGAGACGCGCGTAGATGTGCTTCTTCAGAGCCCTTATTGTATGAAGAAGCATCGCGGCCGTTGAAGCAGACGCAACCAATGCTTAGACGGATCTGTGTTAGTGCACAAGTGCCCGGAAGTGAAATCCACAATCCGTCTTTAATACGCGTAGTTAACGCCTCGACGGCCGTTTCACTGCCGACGAGCATCGCCACGAATTCATCGCCACCGACGCGCGCCAACAGATCTTCCTGGCGCAAATTGCTTGCGATAGAGTCAACAACAGTGTGGAGAACCAAATCGCCAACATCGTGTCCATATTTTTCGTTGATCGGTTTGAATTCATCAATATCGATGTAAACAACCGAAATGTCTTCTGACGCACCGTTGTGATGTACACGCATCAGATGGGCCAACATGCGCTGACCTTCAGTGTTTAGACCTCGGCGATTCGGCAGATCAGTTAGAGGATCAGTCATAGCCAAAGCATTTGCCTCGGCTAATGACGCTTCAAGTCTGACTATTCTGGCAAGCGCCACATCAAGCTGCGCTCGCAAAACACCTATCTCTTGCATGACTTTCTCTTTTCGAGGGTATTTTCGAGTTCACCTCGAATTAACTACTTAACGAACTTGTCACATCCTACATTTTACACTAAAAATGAGTGAGTGTCAATAAGAAAAATGAGGTAACTATCCCTTGACAGCAAGTAGGCGCAGATAAACTAGTTTATCTTTGTGAATAATTTCATTTTTTCTTTGAGTGGCTTGAGTTCTTCTCGAGTTGGTATGCCAAACTGCAGCGAGAAAATATCCAAGATATGTAGATAATGCAAAAAGGCAGTAATCGCAAGTCGATCAACGTCATCAGGATCACCGTGTATCATAAGCTCATATCCGCCGGTGGTTTTGTTCATGTAACGGTTTAATCCATCTAGATCGAGGTGAACTATCTGTGACCAGTAGCCGTAAATAGTTAGATAACTCCACATTAAATCATTCTTATTTCTTCGATTGGGTTTAAGCTGGCTATTCCAGTTATCTATTTCTCTTACCATGTCTTTAAGAGTTCTAGGCCAATTATAATTTTCATGCCCGTAACGTTTTGTGAATATTTTCTCAATTCGGACTTGGAACTTAGTCCAATTGGGTATCTCTGCAGTGAGAAGTTTAATATCTAGAGTATCTGCGAACTGCTGATTATTAGTAATAAACATCTCCCACTCTTTTGTACTACTGATCTTTTTACGGAAGCTTTCTCGAAACCCCTTTATTACATTTTGATGTCCCTTTGAGCAAAATAAGTATATAAGGCGAACATTTATTTCGAAAAGAGTACGAACAAGTATTGTTGCGGCATGAGTTTGACTCCTCTCATCTTGAAGAAGATTTAAAATAGGTCGCATCAAACCATGCGCAGCTCCCATATACTGAAATACTAGACCTTTTCTTGTTTGATGTTTGCTGAGTTCAAAATGATAGTCGCTCAATTTTCTTTCAGCAAAACAGATTAGTTCATTTAATGTATCTACGGGCTTTTGGTTTTCGTTGTTACTCATAACATCAGGGGTCTCTTATTGATGCCGCACTTAGATTATGTGTCTCCAGCGCCTAAATGCCTTGATGTCCGCGGTGTTTAGATCAAACCATTCGCCATTCATTCTCTTAATTTCAAAGCGTCGATGCCAGTAGGCCTCAATTCCGCTTGGGTCGTCGGTCTCGATGGAGTGAACCAGATCAATTTGCTGAGGTAGTTGGATACGCAATTCATTCCCACGCCGTACAGTGTCATTTGTTTTGCCGATTTTGTAGTATTTACCTGATTTAAAAAGATAAACTGAGCCGATTTTTTCAGCAGAAATAGTCGAACCTGTCTCATCATTTCTAACTAACTTTTCAGAAATGGGAATGCAAAGCTCAATAACGTTCTTATTTCCTCCTTTTGTCTCGCAATACTCTATTATTTTCATTGCGAGCTGCTGCTGAGTACCTAATCGATAAAAAGTCTTTTTACCTGGAATTGTAGGGTCACTATTTTTTTCAATATTGATTTCAATATAGGTGGGAAACTTACCAAGTTTCTTTATGATTGCTACTACTTTCTCAAGGAGGAATTCATCAGGATAAGCTCCCTGGAGTTGATTAGGGGCAAATCCAGCCTCTAGATGTGCCGCTCCGAGCCGAGGCCAATACTTTTGCCAGTCGTAGGGCTTAATTCCTGTTTCACGTTCAAATCTGGCAAGGCCCAAAGGGGTACCGCCATTTTCTTTTGCCGTCCGTTTTATTTCATCTAAAATATGTTGCTTGGTTAGCATAGTAAGATTTCCAGTGCAGAGTATTTAATAATCTCAATATAGCAGAAGATGCTTCAGTAAGCATTACTGCAATTCAGATAACCATTGCTTGATCACAACAAATCGAGGCTTGGAAATTGTCCTCGCAAGCGAGGACAAAAACTACCACTTCAGACTTGTGAGTAGATACAAAAAAATGCGGTCTGAATAATTTTTGTTGTCATTGCGATCCCGCACCGACTGGTGCAGGGGAAGCAATCTTCCAATTAGTCAGATAGATTGCGACGTCGCGGTTCGACCCTCCTTCATCAAGATTGCGGAAGGGCAGGCAGGCTCACCACTCCTCGCAAGGACGGATGATGGTTGGATATTATAGCTTACTCTATTTCGTTCGCTTTCCCATCTTCCACATCGTGACACTGCAAACAACCACACCCATCACAACTGCAATTTGGATGGTCATCTTTACCCGGACAAGCACAATCTCCGCCTGGACACTGATTACAATTTGCCATTTCCGACATCACAACCACCTCCTTTTTACTTATTTTTTACCAGTCTAAATGTTTCACATCATCCATGCAAGTCCGCAAAATTAAATCATGCCGATAATTCTTTAATAGACTTCTTTCAAAACCTACTCAAGCAGTCATTTCGACCCCGTGAGCTTTGGCGCTGAATTTCATTGAAATTCGTCGCTATTTGCGAACGGTTGGAGAAATCTCGAATAATTTTTTTGTAGATCTCTCCCTGCCTGCGGCAGGCAGGCACTGCGGTCGAGATGACAATATCTATCAGGATTTTGAAAGAGGTCTAATGTCTTTGTGTTAATTATTAACAGCAAGTTATTAATTATTAGTAGTTAGTTAATTGTTAATTGTTAATTGTTAAGATAGATGCCCATACAACGTGCACAAATTGTCCGCATGCTCAATGATGACGGCGTTACCGTAGCCACCGAAGTACTGTTGCAGGCGAATGGTGCCAGCGGCCGCGGCACGAATTGGCGCGCCGGGGTACTGTTGAATATCAATGCCATTATGAATCGCTCCGCGATACGCCCCCGCCCGCGCGAAATCGGTCATGCCATATCCTTGAGTTATATTATAATCCGAAAGGGGCCACTCCAATTTACCCCCTAGCAAACTAGTCGGATTAACTGTCTGATCAAATTCGCAGTTTTTGAGCACGGTAAAGTGCAAATGCGAGCCAGTGGAGTTGCCGGTGTTGCCTTGATAGCCAATTACATCGCCTTGTTTAACTGGCTTATTTAAACCCCCCACAAATTTACCACCCTGCCGCGACTTTGCCAAAGCGGCTTGAATTAACGCCTCCACCTCACGTTCCCGATCGGCTAATTTGGCCTCCTCTTCCTTAATATCAGCAATGGCGGCGGTTGTGTTAGCCAACACATTATTTTTACGTTTTTGTTCGGATTCAAGGCCATTTTTTTGAGCGGTCTGTTGATTTTTGAGCTGGCTTAATTTGGCCTGTTTTTCTTCCAATTTTGTTTTTGTGGCGGAGATTTCACCGCGAACACGTTCCTCTTCACCAACCAATTTATCAAACTCGGCGTTTAGAGAGTCGCGATATTGCCGAATTTCGACTTGTTCACTAATGTTACGAGCCGCAACTGTTTCAAGTAATGGAGATTCAGACACGATCACTTGGTACAAATCACCCAATAAAATTTCTAATTGATCTTTCAGACCGGTTAATTTTTCCTCAGATTGATTAAGCGCGGTGGTGGTAGACTCTAGATCACTATTGGTTTCATCTAGGTGAGTCGTAGTGGAATTGAGCGCTGACGCGGTAGCATTAATGTTGGAATTGATACGCTTCAATAAAGCGTCCAGCACAGCCGCGTCGGCTTCTTTTTTTTGCCGATCTTTTTTGAGTTGCGCTTCTTTTTTACGCGTCGCCTCAAGCTCTTTTTGCAATTGCGCTGGCGTTGCGGCTATCACAGCAGTCCCTGATAGCAGAATGAGTACAACAGAAAGCACTAAAATGATCATTCGACGTTTGGACATAACTTTATTATAGCACATAGGATACTTCCGTAGTGCTAAGTGCGACGGATTTCATCCTAGGCACTATAGCACATAGGACGAAGTCCGGAGTGCTAATTTAACGTAGTGAAATATACTCTTTTTTTGGACAGTTACCCACTCTTTTGTTACGACAAAACGACAATTTGTGGTACAGTGCCAATATCTCGTCCGAAAAAGGATAAAATCATGCCCGATTGTGAGCAGAAGGAGCAGATTGCGGCTGACACCGCTCAATGCCGCAGGGACATTGCTCTCGACAGTGCGAGATTTCGTCGACAACTCCGCAGAGTGCGAAAAGAACGAGATTTACCGATTAAGTCGCCGACAGATTCTACAGGCATATCTGCTGATTCAGCCGAAGATATTATGGGCGACGGTCAGTTCGACGGGTGGTTGGTGGTGTAACACCGCCCCACCCTCTTTCTTTTTTCTACATTAATGTATTGTGACGAGCGCCAGCGAGCACTAACCACTTTGCAGAAATTTGCAATGTGGTATTATTAAATTATGCAACTATTAAAACACGGCATTGGCTACAGTTTTCCCTTTTTAATTACTTTTATTTTTTATGCATACTACTCTGATTGGGTTTTTAGTGCGCGTGAAATGCTCAAACTAACTGGTTTGGTGGCGATTGTCTTATTTTCATTCACTTTTGCGGTTGGACCGCTAGCCAAATTTATGGAGTGGGCGAATGCCTGGAAGGTATTTCGTAAATACTGGGGTGAAATGGCGGTGGTGGCTTCGACGGTGCATATAGTTTTGGCCATTGCCGTGCGTTACAAGTGGGATTTTGGGTTAATGTTCAGCACCCGCAACACCTATTGGATTGGGTTTTATTTTGGCTTGGCGGCGTTTTTGTATTTTTTGTTTATGACCGTCATTTCAAATCAGTATGCAATACAAAAACTGGATCATCGCTGGAAGCAACTGCAGTCATTAGGATATGTAGCTTTTACTATGGCAATTATTCATTTCATTCTGCTCGAAACTAGAAATGGCAATTTTATCATCCGCCGCCCACTCGGACGGGTTGCTTTTGCTCTAGCCATCGCGGTTTTAATTTTACGACTCTATGTGTGGATTTGGGCAACTTTGTCTGAACGCAAAAATCCCACATCTCCGCCAGATGCTACATCTAACACACCGCCGCCAACTTCCCCTCCAACTTAATTACTGACTAATTTTGTCAATCTCTGCAGAGACGCGTTTGCCAGCTTTGGCCGCGTTTTGACCGAATTTTTTTAGCGCTACCTTAGCTTCTTTTTGCAACTTGGCCGCCACGTTTTTGACCTTAGCCCGATTTTTCGGATTGGTCATTGCTCCCGCCGCCAGCCCAGCCGCTACTCCAGCCGCCGCACCCAGCGCCGCCGCTACTTTTGGATCCATACCCTTTTTGGGTTGTGTCATACTTTACCTCCATTTATTTACGTCATTATATCACATTATTAATTGCGATAAGAACAATCGCCGGGATATAATCCACATTTTTTTGCAATAACACTAGCCACTTGTTACAATTAAATCATGAATTTTGCCATCGCTTTTTGGATCGGTATGACTGTCGGCGCACTTTGCGAGGCACTGATTGCTTGCTTCTACCATTTATTGACCCGTAAGCCGTTTGTAGCTCATCCACGTTTTGGCAACGCCAATAAATTTGCGCTCATTTCATTGCCTATCTGGGGAGTAATTGGGCTACTTGCGTCACAAAACTACAATTATGTTCTATTCTTTTTTATCGTCGCAGTTGTAGGAACTGTTCTAGAGATGTCTTTTGGTTTTATGTTTAAACGCTTATTTGGAGTGACGCTTTGGGAATATCACAGAGGCAAAATTACTCAGTATACAAGTTGGTATAGTATTCCTTATTGGGGAGGAGCATCTCTAGTCTTTCTCTCTTTGGCTAAATGGGTTGGGCTTCAATTATGAGTTTGATCACCAATTATCCCTATTTGTATGTATTGATCATATTCGTATTTATACCATCGATAGTTATATGGTTAATTCATGGGCGATATTTATTCCGTTACCCCAAAACATTTTTGTATAACACCGCCTTCGGCATAATTTGGGGATTGATATTTGATATAGTAGCGAGCCCTTTAATGGGAGTATGGGGTTACGACTACACACTATTTACCGCTAAACCACTTGGATTACCATTCGAGGAATATTTGTTTTTGCTTTTTGTACCACAATTATTGACCTCGCTGTTATTATTATTGCGTCGGAAGCTACACCATGGATAAATACACATATTTGCTACTCGATTTTGTGTTTTTCGCCCCAGTTTATCTGTATTTGTTTCTTAATTATCGTGCCTTAATAAAGCAATATCGGCGATTGTTATGGTTGGCGGCCCTTGGCGGAGCTGTGGTATTCTTCACCGCCGATTTGTACTCAATCCATATTAACGCCTGGTATTTTAGTCATTCAAAAACATTGGGAATATTTCTTGATAAAGCCCCGATCGAAGAGTTGCTGTGGCCAATTTTGGCCGCCGTGATGAGCGCAATAATTACGGTTGTTCTGGCAGATGAAGAAGACAAAAACCGTGCACTGAAGAAATAAGCATTACAATCAGGTTTTAATATTTTTTTCGGTTTGATTAGAAATTAGACATTCAAATTTTGGATTTGACTCATCATTCATAATTCATCATTTCCATATTGCTTCTCCCCCTTAAGCGTTATACAATGTACTCATGGAAAAACCCCGCAGTTTGCAAGGATTTCGTGATTATTTACCCGCCACTATGCGGGTGCGCCAGCATTTGCTCGATACGGTGCGGGGCGTTTACGAATCTTACGGCTATGCACCACTGGACACCCCGGCGCTTGAGTTTAAAGAACTGTTGACAGGCAAATACGGCGATGACGAAAAATTAATTTACCATTTCAAAGATCACGGCGGACGTGAGGTGGCTTTGCGTTATGATTTAACGGTGCCACTGGCACGAGTGGTCAGCACCAATCACGATTTGCCACGCCCGTTTAAGCGCTACCAAATGGGGCCGGTTTGGCGAGCCGATTCGCCCCAAGCCGGGCGTTTCCGCGAGTTTATGCAGTTTGATGTCGATTGCGTTGGCACTAATTCACCGCTGGCAGATGCCGAGATATTGATGATTATGCACGATTGTTTGTCAGCGCTCGGATTCAAATCAACCCGTTCGACTCCCGGTCTAAAATACCGGGATATGCTCAGGGTTGATACTGAGCGGCACTTATTACCCCGATTTAAAAATCAGGGTTTGGTGCCGTCGAATGTATCAAAATTTACAATTCGCGTCAGTCACCGCGGCGTGTTTGGCGCTGTTTTGCGCGCACTCAAAGTACCGAGCGAGCATCACACTACGGTTTTGCGACTGGTGGATAAAATTGACAAAGTTGGCGCGGGCGAAATTAAGGCAAAATTATTAGAAATAGTGCCAAAACCGATTATTTCGCAAATGTTTGAGCTATTTGATCAGAGTGGCAAAGATTTAATTGGCCACCTCCATTCAATTTTATCTCACGACCAAGCGGGATTAGATGCTGTTAGTAATTTGAGTGATATATTCAACCTTGTATCAGATTTAGATTCAATCAAAATCGATTTATCAATCGTGCGTGGCTTAAGTTACTACACCGGGCTTATTTATGAAGCGGTGTTAGACGATCATCCCGGTCTTGGATCAGTGTACGCGGGTGGGCGTTACGACGACTTAATGCGCGATTTAGCTGGGGTGGATATGCCGGCTGTAGGTACATCGCTTGGGGTTGATCGTTTAATGACCGTTTTGTCTACATCTGACGTTGATGCATCGCCCATTGTGCTGACCGTTTTTGGCGGATTTGAGTCCGATGCCTTACAATTATCCACTACTCTTCGCCAAGCCGGGCTTAATGTTGCTTTAGCTTTTGGACAGGAAAAATTAGGTAAACAGTTGCATTACGCCGACAATTTGGGCGCAAGAGTAACCCTCATTTTTGGCGAGCCAGAAATTTTGGCTGGGAAGGTTGTAGTGCGCAATATGAAAAGCGGCGAACAGACGGAGTTTAGATTGGATCAACTAGACGATTTGATTTCGGCACTAAAAAAGTGATAGTCAAACCGTTATTGTTGGCGTTTAGCATATAAATTGATTAATATAGTGCTTAGGATGCAATCCGTCGCACTTAGCACTACGAAAGTATTCTATGTGCTATAGTGACGAGTACGAGGAGCCACTTAGCACTACGAAAGTATTCTATGTGCTATAATAATGTATTCCGCTATGATTCATTCATCATTTATAATTCGTCATTCATAAATTTGCATCGATGCATCGTCATAATTGTTAGACAAGATTATAATCAGTCAATAAAGAAAGATGTAAGTTATACACCATGTGGTACATTGGACTCGACGTTGGGGGGACGCACATTGACTTGGTGGCGCTAAATGATAGCGGCATGCAGGTCGAAGCGCATCATACGCAAAACTTAAGTGAGTTGGCTGAAGATATGGCACCGCGTTTTGTGGAGGAACTAATGCGTGAAGCACAGATTAAACATAATAACATAAAAACTGTGGCTGTGAGTTGGAAACATGGGCGAAATGATGAACGTGTTTTAACCATGATACGTAGTTTTGCCAAGCATAAACTAAAAGCAGAAGTAATGTGGGACGCTGAAGCGGCTTTTATTGGCGCTTTGCCCGATGGTGTTGGTATGGTAGTTGCAGTGGGCACTGGCGCGGTTGTTTATGGTCGCTCGACCCATAGAGTCGTGATGACTAGTGGCGGCTGGTCGGCGCTTCTGGGTGACCCTGGATCTGCGTTTTCACTCGGAAAAAAAGCGCTGGTAGCGGCTTTGCGTGCCTCAGATAAAAGCGGGCCCACAACTCGTCTGCTTGAAGGAGTGCAAACTGCGACCAAAATGAAGTTAGACGAATTGGTTATATTAGCTGATGCTCACATTGAGCGCGCTATT
>CAZQEC010000010.1:0-26777 GCA_964591565.1 uncultured Candidatus Saccharibacteria bacterium
TTTGGTGGCGGTAATAGTTATTTTAGTGACCATAAGTTCGCTAATTGGCGCGTTTTTTGATCTAAATGATCCACTGCATGCGAATCGTAATGGTTCGTATGGTCCTGTGGGCGCCAGTACCGATTTATCGTCGTTTGAAGCTTACAAAATTAGCAAATTAAGTTATCAAAATGAATCCAAAGATAGCAAGCCAACTTACACGCCGGACGATGCTACGTTGAAAGTGGCTTATGAATCCGAAAAAGCTAACGCTATTGATTCAGTGCGTCTGCAAGCTCAACGCACCATTACGGTGGATATTATCCTACTTATAGTAGCGGTATTGTTGTTTTGGCGCCACTGGATTTGGGTGACGGAGAAGAAATAAGTTATTTGAAAAGATCAGCGATCAAAAAATCCTGTCCGCTTGGGCGGGGTTTTTGGTTTATTTATGGCAAATTAATGTAATTTTTTACGCCGACATTTGACAATTGGTTATAAATGTGCTAATATTATAGTAAATATACAGGACATTAGTTCGCCACAAGGCGAATCTGGTTTCTGTAGCATCCCCACAAGGAGGGATAAAATGACGGTAAAGAGGATGTTCGCAGTCCTTTTTGCGATGATCCTGATCGGACCGAGCGCGGTACGGGCCGAGCTCGCCAAAGCGCAGGATGAGACCCCGCCCGCCCTTCAGGAGTCTATCGCCAGGGCGGCGGAAGGCGCCTTGCGACGGCTCGGCGTCAAGGTTGAAGGCGCTGGCAAGGAAGAGTTGCGGAATATGGTGCGCCTCCACATCTCCGCCAAAGCTGTCGAGGAGATGGCAAAAGCGACGGACGCGGTGATCCTTCTTGCGATCTTCAGCGACGCCATCAAGTCGCCGAAGGAGATGGAGAAAATTGGGGTCAAATCCGAACATCTCCAGGCTGTGGCGAAAGAACTCGGCCGTTTCGCCAGCCGGCGTATAAAGCCAATTCTGGATAAAGCCAAGAAGGTCGTTGGATCGGAACTACCTCCCGATCCGAAACCGGATGAAAAGGAGGTGAAACCAGAGGCATCCATCCGATAAAACCCCCCCCCGACCGCGTCGTTACGCGGTCGGGGGTTGCTATTACCCCTCAATCTTTTTTGTTGCATGATTACACGGTTTATGTAGAGTAAAGATAAGGGTTCAATAAATTGGAGGAGATAATGAATAAATGGAAAGTGAATAAATTTCTGGTCGGACTAATAATTTTGCTTGTCGGAGTATTAATTGGTGTCACAGTCGTTAAAACACCCGGCAGTGCGGATGTGGCTCCGATCACAGGTGTTAGCAAGACCGACAAAGCCACAAGTGCGGATTCGATCAAGCAATCGCTTGATTTTGACAAACTGTTTGACACTACTTCACCAGACCCATCATATACATTTCCTACTTGTGCTTATGATCAGGGATGGCCAGCGCAAGTTGACGCAAACGGTGGTGCGGTAAAAATTCATTTTACCGGTATTGGTAACACTACTTTTAAGATGGAACGAGACGCCGTAAAAAGTGATTTGCAATCTTATCTCAATAGCCAAATGTCTAGTTTGAACAACCAGTTACTTAATTATTACCAAGGCAATTGGGGCAGTCGCGAGGGGGCAGAGTACGGATTACAGCAGAATATGTCTCTTTTTAATGACAAATTAGGAGTTTGGTTGGCAGGACGCTCCAAAAATTCATTGTCCAAAGTAAAGAATATTACCCTGGACGATGCGGTTGAGTATTATCAGACTGGTATTAAATGGTCTAAAGGCATTAGAATGTTTGCCGGTGATGGTTATAAACTTTATGATTACAGTCTTAACGATCAAGATTTCGATGCGAATGTTAATTTAAGCGTTTTGGGTCAAAACCCTGGGCTAAACGTAAGCGCGAAATGGAAACTTGGCGGTGATTGGCGGCTACACGCGCTTTATGATCCCTGCCCTGGGTTAGGTATTACAACTGGTGGTGTATCCGGGCTGGGCAGGCACACTGCAAAACTTGAAATTACCGCACCAGGTGTAAAATTAACAGATGGTTCAATCATTACTGTCAAAGGCACCATTAATCTCAAGCCAACTGGTGCTATGGGTATGTTGAACGCAGGCTATAAATTCTAAAACGGTTTTGCTGATACACAAAAAATCCAGCCATCTGGCCGGATTTTTTGTGTTACCTCGGTTAAGAGCCTATTCTTTTGTTTCGAGTTAACTGTTGAATGTTAATTGTTGCTCGCCAAGGACGGGCTGGAGCCGAATGCGGGAATCGGACCCACATATCTACTTTACCTGTCCGCCGTACATTCGCCGACTTTGGAGCCGACAGCCGGATTTGAACCGGCGACCTTTACTTTACGAAAGTACTGCTCTACCAACTGAGCTATGTCGGCGTGCACTATGGAAGGCGGGCGAAAGTAGTGTTCTACCATTAAACTAATTCGGCGTATTCGCTATGACACGATGCATGCAATTCGTCTATTAGTATACCCTTTTTTCTGTTCTTCGTCATCCATTTCCATCATCCATCATCCATCATCCATCATCCATCCTCTATCTTCCGAGCTCTGTATCCCTGTGTGCATATACATAATGAACGAAAGTTCAAGCACATTTCCAAATTAGCTAGGTGGGCGACGGGCGCCTAGCAACCGTGAGCACAGTGCTCGTGGGTAAATATCTCGTCGCATTAGGAGAAGTAGGAAGATGAAGCGCGTAAATATGACTGTTTTGATGTTCGTGCTGTTCGTAATTGGATCTGCGTCTGCGATGGCGCAGAAGTACGCTCCAGTCGATCTGAGTGCCGGATTCCCGGGCAACAGTTGGGCGTTCGCAATCAGTGCCAACGGCACTGTCGCGGGGGCCTATTACACGAATCAGTTTCACTCGGTCGTCATGAAGCCGGCGGTGCTATCGCTACAGACCCTTTTCGATCGCGGTGATCGAGTCACTGGGATCAACGACGCCGGTGTTGCGGTCGGATTTGCCGATGATCTTCAGGGTTACCAGCGCGCGGTGCGCTGGGATGCGGATGGGACACCGACGCAATTACTTGTGGGAGATGTGGCCACGCTTGGGGGAATCAACAACACGGGAGTCATTGTCGGTACAGCCAGACGACGCGCTGTGGTGATTGTCGGTGATGTACCAACCAACCTTCCACTTCCCGCCGGATACGGGTTTTCCAGCGGATATGCCATTAGCGACAAAACTTCAGTCGCCGGCAACGTGTCCAACGACGGATACTTTACCCAACCAGCCCTGTGGGATAAGTATGGCAACGTTAAGGTGTATCCGAACCTCGGGGGCGGCTTCGGTGCTCTCTTGGGAATCAACAACCGGGGCAAGGGTGTTGGATGGTCGTTTGTCAACGGCAATCAACGCGCTGTGTTGGCCAATCCGACCTCAAGTGTGCTAAAGGACCTCGGCACGCTTGGTGGGTTCATCTCAATCGCGTACGGCATCAACGATGCCGGCGTCACGGTTGGGGCTAGCGATGACCAGTTCGGCAAACGGCAGGCGTTCATTTACAAGAACGGACGCATGCGCCAATTGCCCCGCACGGTGGGCATGGTGCAGGCCGAGGCGTACGGCATTAACTACAACGGCGTCATTGTCGGCGCCCAGTGGGACGCAAACGGTGGCATTCACGCTACAATGTGGATGCCGACCTGGTAGGCAGATGATCAGCGCGCCCCCTAGAGGCTACTCCCGGGGGCGCTACTCTTATCTTTAGTCGTCATCGCGATCCCTCGTAGCTTCAGCGAAGTGGGAGTGGCGATCTTCCAACGTTGGGAAAACATCAATCTTTGTAGATTGCCACGTCGCTTACGTTTCTCGCAATGACAATTAAGATATAAATCAGCTACAATAAATAATAATGACCGAAACACAAATATATGACCAAAACTTTAAACGCATTTACCGCTTTTTGTATTACAAATCTGTCAAACCGCCGCAGGAAATTGAGGATGTAGTGCAAGAGGTTTTTTTGTTATTTTTTGCTAAATACGATTGTACTAAAATGAGTGAGGTGGAGGCGGCAAAAATTTTATTTGGCATCACCAAAAATAAATACAAAGAGTGGGTCAGGGCAAGCATTAAACATCAAACTTTTGAACTTTTTGACAACAATCACGCCGACGAAACTTTCGAGGATTATGTGGATGAGGAATATGAATATCGGCTTGATAGTTTTCGTCACAAAGCCCATTCCGCCATTAAATTGCTTAATCCGACGCTTAGACAAGTGATGACCATGCGTTTTATAGATGGTCTAACGCGGCACGAGATCGCCGAAAAGTTAGGGATAAAGGAAAAGCACGTGCACGTTTATCAACGCCGAGGCATTGCCGCCTTACAAAAGATGATAAATGAAGACAGTATCCCCTAGCGCATATACATATTAGAGAAGGAAAATGAAAAAAGATCAAAAATTCAACAAAGCCCTGAACGCCAGCTTACTAAGACCATTGTCTGATGAGCAAATTAGCGGTGCCAAAAATCGGGTTTGGGCGGCCATTGAGCGTGAAAAAGCGACCAAAGCGGCTATATCGTTCTTTTCGTTCTCATTTAACCGTCAACTGGTGCCAGTTCTAGCCACTTACAGTTTAATTATCGCTATTTTAATCGGCTCGGCGTTCGCTCTATTACCAAGTAATGAACAAACCCAAACCATTGCCATCATTAAAAAAACGTTGCAGATTGATCAAGTTCCAAACACAACAAATGATCAGCCGACCGATAGTGCAAATAATGATATCGCGCCAAACAATTCTACGATCACACCCGGCGCGGATACTAATAATGATGTTATTCCGACTAAATCTACTTATACCAATACTGAATTGGCGTTTAGCGTTGAATTGCCGGGCAAGTTTGAAAAGATACCGTCGAACTTATCTAAACCCGGTTTTGCACAAAAGGATCAATTAGATGTAGTTTCAACTGATAAATCAAAATCAACTTTGGCGGTATATACTGCAGAAAATGATCAGAATCAAAGTATTACGGATTGGGTGAAAACACACAACATTGGTGGCGATCAAAGTGAGATATCATTTGGTAGTTTTAATGGGGTGATTGTGAAAAGTAAACCAATTGCTCGGGGCATATTCTCGTCCTTTGTAGCTCATGCCACGAGTCAGGCGACTGAAGATTTTTACACTGTAAAAAACGGCGACATTTTACTTTTGAGCGCGCAGTCGAGTGAATTATTAACGCCGCCAAACTACAACGATTCGTTCAAAACGTTTAAGCGATCGCCAATGAAAGTGACGCGAAGCAAGTTTGCTTATGCGGAGTATGATGGCAAGATTTACATACTTGGTGGGAATACGAACCCAATAAAACGGGGAGCTGGCTCATCGCTTGTTGATAATATCACCCGATATGATCCAGATCTGGATACTTGGACAGATTTAGCCGCTTTGCCAGATCTACTCGCATTCGTTGGCAGAGGGTCACGCTTGCTATCCCCTTTGGTTCAAGCAGTGGCTATAAAAGGCAAGATTTACTACCTGCCTCAATTCTTTAGTCAGCAAGAAGATGGCAAAACTCCTGTTGGCGTTTACGATATTGCCACAAATATGTGGGAAATGACAACCATAACAAATACCGATATGATTAAAAATCATGAGTATAATGAACCAAACGGCATAAATAAACCGGCAGTGTTTTCAAGTGGAGACCAAATATATTTTGTTGGTGGATATTATTTTACTGGCAATAACATTACTCTTAATTACGGTCTCCAACGCCAGCTTCTAGCTTCAAATGAGGTGTTTGCTTTCTCACCGCCAACTAACCAATGGATAAAGTTACCAAATATGAACGTAGCCCGTAACAGCCCAGCTATGACTATGCATAACGGTCGGCTCTTCGTTACATATGGAAATAATGGAAGTAATGGAGATTTGTCAGATCTTGGGTATAATTTTGAACATTCTGGTTTAACTCCAACCGTTGAATATTTTGATTTTACGCAAAATAAATGGGTGCAAACTAAAAACTTTCCCGATATGAATTTCATTAATCCACCTAATCTTGTTGACATCAGCGGTTCGTTATACCTGTTTGGTAAATATACCACGATAGACAAAGACGTTGATGACAGCTGGAAAGACATTATTGTTCAAGCTTACTCTTATGACGATGCCACCACCGAGTGGAAATACGTTACTCAACAGTTTAATATCACCAACTTAACCGGTGTTATAGGCATGGGCTCTTCGGCATACTTGTTGGGCGGCACAAGAGATTCTACCTACATCACCGAATTTGTACCAAAACCAAAATAAATGTAATAATAAATCAACAAGGAGAAAAAATGGAAATGTTTAATGGAGATCATTTGCGAACGGGGTACGTGGGGCGGATTGCGTTTTTGATATTGTTTTTTATCATCGGCGGGTTTGTTGGTACCGGAGTTGGGGCGGGGTACGAAAGCGCCCGCATTGCCGAGAGTCAAAAAGTTGAGACGGCAGTGGTGAAAACGGCAAAAGATGCGACCAGCGAAACTGCGGATTGGAAAACTTATACTGACTCGACTTATTATTACAGCATCAAATATCCAACTAACTGGGAAGTGAAAAAAATAACTCCAGGGCCAGGCAACGAACACTTGCTTTCATGGCAAGGAGCTGATCCAGTAGCTACCGCAGGAGATTATCTTGCAAGCGTACGTGTTTCACCAAAAACTGTGGCAGAGGAAGTCAATATGGCCAAATCTGAAATTTCGTCTCAAGTAAATAACACAGTAGTATCAAGTGATGAAGTAACATTTAACACATATATTGCTACATCTCTAAAGATGAAGAACAGTGCCAATGGTATTATTTACACTACATACTATATTACTCATAACGGTAAGACCTTCATCGTTAATGGTTTATCCACAAGTATAGAACCGAATGATAAAATTGCTCAAACTGTTGCTAATAGTTTCAAATTCACTGATTGGAAGACTTACACGAGTGAAAAATTTGGATTTAGCTTTGAATATCCGAAAGATTGGGTACAGACAGTTAATTCGATTGGTGCGCCTGTTGGCGTAACAATCACAAGTCCAGAAACTATTAAGCAAAATGAAACATGTAGCGAAGGATGTGGTGCTGATATAGATTTTTACTATTACGCCTCCGTCGCTGAAGAAGGAGAAAATAAGGCCAATAAATATGGGGCAACAACGGTGGCCGAACTGGTCAAAAATCCAGTATTTTCAAAAGTTGGCACCACTACTTTAGGCGGAGTATCTGCCACCGACGCTACACGCGCTGGGCTTAAAGCCTACTACAACATTCTAGTTGAGAAAAATGGACATTTGTATGAGGTGTTCTTTTATCACAAAGACAGTAAATCACAACTTTCCGCGACCGAAAAACAGATACTCGCCTCGTTCAAATTCACAGACTTGAAGACATATACAAGTGAAAAATATGGGTTTAGTTTTGAATATCCAAGCAAATGGACGACCACCGAAAGTAGCTCTTCGGTACACACAAACTGTCAAACGGTATGTGTTTCGACTACGTTTGCTAATAGCGATACTTTTTGGCTGCAAGTCAGCAATTTGGACGGATATACTGCGCTAACCGATAAGTCACTGCGCGGCTACGTGGAGTACACGCAAGGCAAAGACGGGCTGACTGCCACCAAAGTCGGAGTCAACGAAGTGATCAAAATGAGCAAGACTAACCCCGATAAAAGCACCGAAACCCTGGCAGGTTTTTTTCTGAAGAGTGATAGCAAAGTAATCGAAGTTTTCGGTACATTCACGAAAACCGATACTACAAAAATGTCGACGCTAGACGAGATGCTATCCACATTCAAATTCACTAAATAAATTTTTTGCCACCAATTGTTGCGTTTGGGTGTGTTTAGTTGTACAGTTATGCCATCATGCGATTCTAGTGAAGGAGGTCCTTTGACATGATTTGCACACCAAGTGGGCTGTCTGTTTTTGGTAGATACAATCGCGTTTCAGTGACCAAAACTGCTAATCGCCGCATAGTAGGTCGCCATCGCGAGTACGTTGGTCTGTTGGCAATGATGCCAGTTACGGGCACGCGCATGCCATCTGATCCGCTTGCGCACTCCCCCCATTACACATTTCCAGATGCTACCTCACTGGATTGCTGATCTCACGTCTGATGTCTCAATTGCCCGGTCTAATCAACCGGGCGCTATTTTTATCTCTCGTCGCCCGCACCGTGAATAGTGTCGCGCTTTTGGCGGTTGCTCAATTTAGTCAAATTATCTTTCGCAACGTCACTCAATTTATAATCAAGCGCCGCGGCCAGTTGGGCTGTGTACCATAGCACATCGCCCAGCTCTTGCTTAATTGCAACTCTTTTTTCATCAGTCATTTTGCCGTCATCATCCCGCCATATTTTTTTTACCTTATTAATTAATTCACCGCTCTCACCTGCCAGTCCCATCGCCAAATAAACGTAGTGCTCACCAATGACCGTGCCACCGTCGGTCGCTTTTGATTTTTGCTGATATTCGTCTAATTCCATTATTATCTCCAATGATGTCACTTCGCATTGTAGCACATTCGGCATCTTTCATCTGCCAAATTGTACAGTTGACAACCGTAGGAGCCAAACTGTACAAGACATGTTCAACCATATCTATTTTCGAGTATGATAAAAACAAATGAAACTACGATTATTGACAATTATGTTTGTTGGACTAATGTGGCTTGTGCCTCAAACCACTAGCGCAATTGGTAATCCGAACGATTTTGAAATAGATTCGTTTACGGCTGATTATTATTTAACTCGCGACGCAAATGAAAACAGCAAACTGGCTGTAAATGAGGAAATAACCGCCATTTTTCCGCAAATTGATCAAAATCACGGCATTTTACGCGCTATCCCGATGACATATCAAAAAAACAGTCTCAATCTGAAGGTAATTAGCATCACGGATGAAAATGGGAGTAATTATCCATACACCACTTATAAGGAAAACGACAATTTGGTACTAAAAATTGGTGATGCAGGACGCTTCGTTCATGGCAAAACCACCTACCGCATTCAATATCACATGCGAAATGTGATCAATTTTGCAGACATTGGTCAACAATGGTATTGGGACATTAACGGTGATCAGTGGTCACAAAAAATGAATCAGGTTACCGCTCGCTTGCATCTGAATGTTGAAGTTGCAAGTGATTTAGGCGACAATCCGCTCTGTTTTTTAGGTAAATTTGGTGAAACAGCTACATGCGAGGCATCGGTCTCATCTGATAGTAGCGACACAGTAATAGTGGCAACAGCTAAAAATGTATTGTCTTACCAAACTATGACTTTGCAAGTTGGTTTCGCGCCAAACACATTTACACAAAATGCCTGGGTTGTTTTTAAGCAAAAATGGGGTATTTGGATGCAAATCGGACTACTTATTCTACCACTGCTATTAATTAGCTGGTGGATGTTCAAACGTTGGCAAAAAACTGGACGCGATCCCAAGGGACAAGCGGCTATTGTGACGCAGTTTTTGGCACCAAAAGATATTAGCGTTTTAATGAGCGACTTGGTCTATAACGAAAAAATTGCACCGAAGGCCTATACCGCTGGGTTGTTGAGCTTGGCCACACGGGGATTTATCAAAATTTATGAAGATAAACAATCGGGGTTTTTAACCAAAGCCGAATACTCAATTGAATTAGCAAAAGATGTTGCTAGCTTACCTCAAAACGACCGTGATTTACTTGATTTGTTTTTTGTTGACGGTCTTAATATTGGTAATAAAGTGGAGCTAAAAGCATTAAAAAATTTGGTTGTCAAAACGATGCAGTTGCGCGTTAAATTAGCCGACCAGGCCACAAAAGAGGGTTACTTTGTGGTAAATCCGATTAAAATAAAAACGAAGTATTATATGTTTGGCGGCGGATTATTCGTTGGCGGTTTTGTTATTTTTATTCTGCTCACAAAACTTGGCTTTTTTTGGCCAGTTTCAATAGGTACTATGGCAAGTGGAGTCATTGTTTACATTTTTGGGGCGCTTATGCCTGCAAGAACAGTGAAAGGTGTACTCATGCGAGATTATTTACGTGGTTTGAAAGAGTTTATTCGCATGGCCGAAATGGACCGCCTCAAATATCTGCAAAGTCCCGAAGGCGTGAAACAATATGGCGATCCAAATGATAGCAAAACCCCACTTCATTTATTTGAAAAACTGTTACCTTATGCGGTGCTTTTTGGACTGGAGAAGGAGTGGGCTGAGCAATTTGCGTCCCTATATCAAGAACCACCAAGCTGGTACAGTGGAAATTATGCCGCCTTCAGCACCAGCGCGTTTGTCGGTTCAATTCATTCGTTTAATAGTGCGGTTAGTACCTCGTTTGCTCCACCAACATCTAGCGGCTCCGGAGGTGGAAGTGGGGGCTTTTCTGGGGGTGGCGGTGGAGGAGGTGGAGGGGGAGGGTGGTAATTCGGATGATGGGTGATGGCCTGCCGTCCGTAGCTTCAGCGTAGGATGGACGATAGATGATGGAAATGAAGACGTTTATAAAAATTTGGCTTTTGTGAGGTGTTTTTATTGCCATATTTGTGGTAAAATATGGAGTAGCCAGTAGCTGGTAAAGGATAGATGCAGAAATTCCATTCTCCATCCTCCATCCTCTATTTTCTATATTCCGATTTCGGGGAGTGGCGCAGTTGGTAGCGCGCGTCGTTTGGGACGATGAGGTCGCAGGTTCAAATCCTGTCTCCCCGACCAATTCAGAAGATAGATGATGGACGATAGATAATGGAATTTAGGACATACTTTATTATTCCTAAAATATTTCTTCATTCCCCCTTTATTCTCCATCCACCATCCTCCATCTTCCATCCTCCGATTCGCGAGTGTAGTTCAATGGTAGAATAAGACCCTTCTCCATCCTCCGTAGCAGTATGCGGGATTCGTATAGCGGTAATACGCCACCCTTCCAAGGTGAGAACGCCAGTTCGACTCTGGTATCCCGCTCCAAATCGCATAAGGCTACTATGGAGGACAGGCAAGGTCTTAAGCCAGCGGTTCGATTCCGCTCACTCACTCCATGTTAGAATATATATAGTTTTATTCATAAGAGTTTTTGTTTCGGATTTCGCCTGCCCCTCGTAGCTCAGAGAGCGAAGTGGGGGATTTCAGATTTTCCTAATTGTGGTCATAGACCATGAGCAAGCGTAGTGAGTCGAATGGTGGGCTCGGCAGGATTCGAACCTGCGACCGGACGGATATAAGCCGTCTGCTCTAACCAGCTGAGCTACAAGCCCGGGGATAACTATTGACCAGAGACTAGAAACATGAGACAGAAGACAATAAAAACCACCATCATATTTTAACACATTCGTGCTGAAATAACCACATGACGCATGATTTTTAATTAAAAACAGGGTCGCGTCAATAAGCGCGACCCGCTAGAATTCAGTGTCCGATGTGCGAGATTATGACAACGCCTCGTCAATCTCTCTGATCTGTCGCTCCATTTCAGCAATCTGCAGGGCTAGATTGTTGAGCATAAACATTTTTCGTTCATGATCCGTACGAGCAGATTGCAGGTATTTGGCTAAGTTATTTTTCTGGGATTCTAGCGCTGTGCGGCGCTGTTCCCTATCTCGCTCCTCAAATTCATCAACGTACTCGTCAAACAGAATCGTGCGTCGGAACTGCTGTACGTCATTTACACCAACAGGATCCAGTACCCCATCCATTACCAATACTAGTACAAATCCTTTGAGCAGGATTGTTTCAATGTTCTGCGTTATTCCAAGAACAGTCGCGATTTCCCGGTGCAGAATATTGAGAGGAATGTTTCCGGGTGTGGCTAGATGTAGGTTATGGCACAGTGTTCGCGTCGTTTCACGCTTCGACAGTTTTTTCATTGCGCGGACACACTGTCGTTGCAGGTCGAGTATTGCCTGGTTTGTTTGATACCTGTTTCTAGCTGGTAAAACACGAAACTTATCGGTTTCAATTACTATAGTATCAAAGCTCGCCGAGTACGCCATTGCTTCGGGACGTACGGTTTTGTGTAGTTGAAGTGCAAAATCGGCATCTGGACAGACCAGAACACATGGCCAGGCGTAAGTATTGCCCTCCGGACGCACCCGCAACTCGACACAATTAGGACTGAATTCCGTTATGCTCAACAACTTCACATCACAGACGGCGTTAGTATGAGAAATGCGACGACAGTTGATTTTGAGCGTGAACATCGTCTCGTTCACCTCAGCAACAGTATCTGGGAAGAGACTGTTGAGCCAAACCATCACCGCGTGTTTCAGCTCTATTTCAGGCGGAGTAATGCTGTGTTGCCCTTGAATCTCGGGCTCGACGATGATCATCTTGAGTTCCTTTCGTGATGTTAAGGTGATACATATTTTACTTGAATAATCTAATGTTGTCAATGTTGACAGGTTGAAAACGTCTTGCTAGGGTTAAGTCGTGAACTACGAATGACCTATGGTCGGTGTACACACCTTACCGAGTATGGGCAGTAGGAGCGGTGTCTCGCCTCACAAAGTGTATGATTTGTTGGAACAAAACTGTTAGTTTGGGGGAGCATGAGGGGCATGTTTCTGGTTTTTGTTACGAAAAAATAATCAATAATAACGGCACGCATAGCGTCAAACTATCCTCTCGTGGATTGTTGCGTCGTACATGTGCTCATGCTTTTCCAAATTAAAAGGAGTGGAATATGAATCGATTTTCACGGTTTTCGAAAGCCGTATTTATCCTAATTTTTAGCTTATTAAGTGTGCAAAATATGTTTGTAGGCGGTTTAGTTAATGTCGCCCAGGCGGCAGAGTGTGTACCAACTGGTGTAGCCGAAAAATTGGCTATTTTTACAACGACTAAAAGTGACGGGACTAGACCTACAACTAGCCTTGATCCGCAAACGATAATTGTTAATCAACTATCGACGAAATTGGAAGTAGAAATAAACGACAATTGTGATAATCCAGTCGCCTCGTTAGCATCTACTAAGGTTTCAATTAGCATCACACCAAATATAGCAAATCTTTCATCAGATTCTCGAGGTAGCTTTACTAACCCATTTACAATTACCACAGGTAATAAACGTCGCGCGTTTTACCTTATTGGATCCGACGTAGGGATTGCAGCAATTACTGCCTCAACCACGATAGATTCATTGACTCCTTTGTCATCAGGCACGCAAATTATAAATGTGACCGCGCCGGCGCCTACGCAATACGGTTCTTATAGCAACATACACGGAATTCCAGATTCTGTAATTGGTAGCGATGGCAGTGTGGCAAAGAAGGACATCGTGCCTGACGGTATCATAATCCGCTCATACTACTCAAGCTCACTTTTAATCGACGGAGTTTCAACGAAGATAGCTGAAACGATTGCCACTGACGAAGGTGGTTTTGAAGTGAACACCGGCGATGATCAATACCGCAACGTCTATCTTCGCGCGGTTTATCCTGGAACGACAGAGGTGCCAAGTGAAGCGGTAGTCGTAGAACAATACTACCCAGCAATTGTATCAAATCTAAAAGTAATGCACGGTACTGGCGACAAACCATCACTGACTTGGTCACAGACCGAAGATGAGCCAACATTTGCCGTTTATCGAAAGTTAGCCCCCGATGTGTTTTCGGAAACATCGCTGGTAGTCAAAGATATATCCACCCCATTTTTTGAGGACACCTCTGCTTTGCCAGGCGTGAAATATAATTATGCTGTTAAACAGATTGTGGACGATTCATACACTCCAGAATTTTTGCCGACGGTTGACATTCGTCTCGATTTAAGCAACGTGGTGTTTTTGCCGGCTGGATCATTGACCAGCGTGACCATGCCAACGGTTACGTTTAATGTCACGCCAGATTTGTATAATCAATGGGGATTAGATAAAAGCGTCATTAAAGCCCAGTACACCAATACGACCACAAACGCAGTGTATTTATCTATCATCGCCGCGAGTGATCCAGCATTGTTTACGATGGTAGCCGCGGGTCCATATCTCGACGCGGTTGGTACGCCAATGCCCAGTTTGCCCGACGGCAGTTACACATCAAAATTAATGGCGGACGATTCAGTGCTGGTAGAGCCAAATGTGCCGCTAGGTATAATGGATTCGGTTACAAACGTGGTCACTTATTCGATTGATTCAGTACTGCCAACAGCCCCATTATTATCCAAATTACGCTATTCCAACAGCATTCTATTCGGCATCGCTGGAGCGGTTGAGCCGAATGTGTTTGTAGATGTGTACGGTTCCGCCAGTCTAATCAGCACCAGCAAATTAGGTTCGGCGACCGCCGATGCAACTGGCGCGTTTCAATTTCCGGCTATGCCCATTCCAACCGGTGGCATCTTTTATTTGGTGGCTCGCGACGCTACAAGCAATCTAAGCCCTGCTACTGCTTTTGATGTGGTCACACTACCGATCGCGCCTGATGCATCTAAACTGACCATGGAAATGAATAAACCGGGCGCGCTAGATCGTATTTTAGGTGGTGCTGGCGCGGTTGTCGCCTTGGCGACTGTGCGCATTTTTGGGGCTGATCCAGCATTAAGCCCCGGTTTGGTGCCATTATACGAATTTTTGGCCAATTCAGATGGTAGTTTTACGCAGAATGTTGGTGACAATCAGTCTGGTGCCTATTGGGTAGCGGTGTGGAATGGTGCTGGGAACTTAAGTACAGCGGTGAAATTATCCAACGCTACCGCTATTGCTGCACCAGCATCGTTTATGGCCATCGGTGGCGACAATTCTGTCACATTGCATTGGGATTTGGTTGTCGGTGCTTCATATTACACTATTGAGGTGTATAACATTTCAACCAAGCAAAATTTGTCTACCGCCACTGTGTCTGGTACGCAGTCCAGCCTAAAGTTGACCTTAGTCAACGGTAGCTCGTATCGTTTTTACATTCACGCAGTGGATGCAACTGGCAACACTAGCTTGCCAATGGAGACCGAAAGCACGCCTCATGCTCCTCGGGTTGTATATGCTGTAGCCAGTGTGCAAGCGGACGTGTCACCACCAGTTGTACCAGTGGCCGAGCCAGTGACAGTGCGCTCTCAAGAAGTGACTAAAGCGAAACCTAAAGTAATGACTGAGGCAGTATTGCCGGCTCCACCTGTAGCGTCGGCTCCTGAACCAGAAACTCGCGATTGGACAACAGCATTAATTGTCGGGCTCGGTGTAGTACTTTTGGCTCTGGCTTGGTTTTTTGGTCGCAAGTTATGGATGATTGATTCATCTGAAACAGTTGTTACAACTATCAAGAAACCAAACTCTAAAAAGACCACTGATACGAAAAAAAAGAGCGATGCGGAAAAGCCGAGATGGTAATAATGAGGAAATTTTTAATTTTTAATTTTTAATTTAAAAAATAAAGAAAAATAGAATCAGAAAATCGATGGGTATTCATCAATTTTTTAGATCAATGGTACATTTGATATAATGTGATTATGTCCATTAAATATTACCAAGAAGATCATCCGGTGTACGCGCCGAACACCTTTCCTTTGCTCTATTTAACTGTGTTAGTGTTGTTGGGTTGGAGCATTATTATCGTGGTCAAAGGTATGGTTGAGAGTGTGCACCAGGCGCGTGAGTTGGCTAAACAAAGTTCTGCTATTGATCAAGCCAAATTAGAGGTTGAGCTTGCCAAGCGGTTTATTGTATATCAACAAACCTCGAATTATGTGGAAAAACAGGCGAGGGAGCATTTTGCCTACATAAAACCGGGTGAAACGGCGGTGGATTTGCCAGAAAATAGCGACCAATCTCAAGCATTGGAGAACGAAATTGCCGGACGCGACGCTAGGGCTAATGAACGGGTGACCCAAACTCATCTTCAAGAATGGTGGCAGTACTTTTTCGGACGATGAGTTCTGCGTCAATTTATTGAAAAAGAAAAGCAGGGGAACTTTCGTCCACCTGCTAACAGATTTACTCTCCAAGTTATAGATATTGACACAATATGCCGATGCCTCTGAGGTGCAACTGTCTTGCTCGCTCCCGAGTGAATCCTAGCATATCTCCCACTTCAGCAAGGGTTTCAAGTGGGTCACCTCCGTCTAATCCGTACCGAAGATTGATAACTGCGTGAGCGTTAGGGGATTGACTGTGTAATAGCTCCATGGCTCTTTCTATATCAACACGCAGCACGACAATCTCTTCAGGCGATTGTTTTGCGCTCGGCAAAATGTCGGCTAATGTGGTGAAGCTAGCAGATTCTGCCGGTTGGTCAATAGATATGGATCCAACTATCTCTCGTAGAGATCTCAACGTCGTAACCGTTGCACCGATTTTGCGAGCCAGCTCTTCTTCGTCAAGAGCACACGGCGTTTTTTCTGGTGCTATAGTCGCCAGTTGAGACAGTGCACCGTGCATATGTTCCGGCACCGTAATCGTCCTACCGTTGAGGTAGATATATCGCGCGATTGCTCGCTTTATCCACCACGTGGCGTAGGTTGAAAATCGGTACCCTTTTTGCCACTTAAACCGCTCTGCGGCTATCGCAAGACCTGGCACTCCTGCCATGACCAGATCTTCAAGTTCAACCCGTGTGCGCCTGTATGACAATGCAATACTGTACACCAACTTCATGTTACACTCGATCAAGATATTACGGGCTGTTTCGCTACCCGAGTCTCGTTCTATGGCAAAATCTATCTCTTCCTGATGCGTGAGGACCCTCTTGTTAAAGAGGTTACGCATGGACCTATATACATCATCCATCTTTAAACCTCCAAAACAAGAATGAACGTACCATACCACATTTGATCAATATATGAAAGAAAAGGTTGGCTTTATTCAATCTTTTATGGTAAGATGTAGCTTGATACATTTGACGACGCTCAACCCCGATTTTTAAATCGGGATGAAAAGTGTCGCTTAAGTATCAACCCTGAGCGCACCCCGGGCTTCAAAACCGGGAAGTCGAACGGGTTGATGTTAGCGGGGTGGAGCAGCGGTAGCTCGTGGGGCTCATAACCCCGAGGTCGCAGGTTCGAATCCTGCCCCCGCCACCAATTCAGATGATAGTGGATGGAGGATAGAGGATAGAACACAGGGAAAGATCATTTTCGATCATCCCTCTTTCCATCTTCCATCCTCCATCTTCCATTTTCCGAATGGCGATGTAGCTCAGCGGTTAGAGCAAGGTCTTCATAAGGCCGAGGTCGGTAGTTCGATTCTACCCATCGCTACCAAGTCAGAGGATGGATGACGGAGGACAGATGATGGAAAGAATCAGACTGTTATGGTTCGAGCGTCAGCGAGAACTAATGAGCGATGAGCGATTATGACTGTCGCGTGTTTGAATATCTGACGATTTGTGCTACTATTTGTATCAATTCACCCGTCATTAATGTCAGCCGGAGAAAAAAATGAAACAAGCTTGTTCTAAAAATGTCATCTATACAATTCTCATCGCGGTCATTTTGCTGGTCGCCCTTTCTGGCTATCTATTTCCCCGCAAAGAAACAACGCGCGAAGTGCCTATTTCTGAAATCTCGACGCAAGTTAAAGACGGCAACGTCAAGCGGGTCATTGTGAAGGGTGAGGAACAAATTGAAGCTATTTTGAAAGATGACACACGAGTGGTCGCCAAAAAAGAGCCAACCGCGGTGCTTAAAGATTACGACATTACTGCAGATAAAGTGACGATTGAAGTTCGGGCATCTGGCAACGGTGGATTATGGATCACTCTACTTTCGGCCATTGTACCAGTGGTACTGATTATCGGATTTTTTTATTTAATGATGCGACAAGCACAGGGTTCAAATATGAAAGCAATGTCTTTTGGCAAATCACGTGTCAAGGCGTACGAAGGCCAAAAGGTGACGACTTTCAAAGACGTGGCTGGTTTAATAGAGCCAAAGCAAGAATTGGAAGAAGTGGTTGATTTTTTACGTAGTCCAAACAAATTTACCAATCTTGGCGCCGAAATTCCGCGCGGAGTTTTACTGGTTGGACCTCCAGGCACTGGCAAAACCTTACTGGCTAAAGCGGTGGCAGGTGAAGCCAAAGTGCCATTTTTCGCTATGTCGGCCTCGGAGTTTGTGGAAATGTTTGTCGGAGTAGGCGCCAGTCGCGTGCGTGATTTGTTTCAAAAAGCCAAACGCAATAGTCCGTGCATTGTATTTATTGATGAATTGGACGCCATTGGTCGTCAGCGTGGATCTGGTTTGGGGGGTAGCCACGACGAGCGCGAACAAACTCTAAATCAAATTCTAGTGGAAATGGATGGCTTTGAAACCGACGAGAACGTCATTATTATGGGTGCAACTAATCGCCCCGATGTACTCGATCCAGCCCTACTGCGTCCCGGACGTTTTGATCGCCGTGTCCTTATTTCCTTGCCTGATCGTGTTGAGCGAACGGCCATTTTAACCATGCACAGCCAGAGTAAACCACTGGCCAAAGATATAGATTTGGATCGCATTGCTGGCGTCACAACTGGTTTTTCCGGCGCTGATTTGAAAAATGTGGTTAATGAGGCCGCAATTATGGCGGTACGCGACGGTAAAAAAATTGTGGCTGCTAGTCATTTACAAGAGGCGGTTGAGCGCGTGGCTATGGGACCCGAGCGAAAATCACATCGTTTTTCGGACAAAGAGCGTCGTATGACCGCTTTTCATGAGGGCGGTCACGCTATTTTAGCCCACGCTTTGCCCGAAGCAGACGCAGTGGAAAAAATTACTATTATTCCGCGTGGTATAGCTGGAGGATATACCTTAATGAACCCACCGGATGATCGCCACTACATGAGCGAGAGTCATTTTCGGGCCAATATGGTGGTCTCAATGGGTGGTAAAGTGGCTGAAGAGTTAGTGTTCAATGAAATGACCACTGGAGCGAGCGGGGATCTTAAATCTGCCACCAAAATTGCTCGTGATATGGTCACGCGCTACGGTATGAGTAAAAAACTTGGTCCACGCACCTTTGGCGAACACGAGGAGATGATTTTTCTTGGTCGCGAAATTTCGGAACAACGTAATTACTCTGAAAGCGTGGCAAGCGACATAGACGTTGAGGTGAAACGTATTTTGGTTGAAGCCGAAACACGTGCGCGCCAGATATTGACTAAATATCGCCACGTGCTTGACGCTCTAGCAGAAGCGTTACTTAAAGAAGAGTCATTGGACAAGTTAGCGTTTGAAAAATTAATTGTGACAACTCAGCCAAAGGGTCTAGTTTAAACTAAAAGTTAGTTTGTCGGTCAACTTAGTGCTACAATTAAAGATGTTGTTTGGTGGAATTAGATAATTTTGGTTTAGAGCCTGTTTAGAATATCATGACTAGGGAAAACATCCATATTTTGAGCGAAAACCATGAAGACTGACGAACCATATCGAGATATGGTGAGGAAAGATGAGTGATTTGTAGCCAAAATATGAATGTTTTAACAGTCAAGCATTATTAAAATTCGCTTTGTGCGGTGAGATTCTAAACAGGCTCTTAGATTTGGCTACAAAAAGGGTAGATATATAATGGTTGAAAAACTTACTTCAGCTTTGCATAAACAACATGGTCTAAAATCTGCCACTATCTTGCTCGTTGTTACGCTATTTTTAAGTAATGTTTTGGGACTGATACGCAATATATTGTTGGCCAGTCATTCGCAAAGTTTGGGTCAACTTGACACCTATTACGCCGCTTTTCGCCTACCTGATTTGGTTTTCAACATCCTTATTTTAGGATCAATTTCATCGGCTTTTATTCCGGTTTACACTGGCGCAGTCAAAGAAAAAGGCGACACCGAAGCCACAAAATTGGCCAACACCTTGCTCGGTATGCTACTGGCGCTAGTGTTTGTCGGTGTGATAATAATTTGGTTTGCCACACCGAGCATTATTCCGCTCTTGGTCAGTAAATTTACTCTAAATCAGCAGTCTGAAACGATCCATTTGACCAGAATTATGTTGCTTTCGCCGCTCTTTTTCACGTTTTCTTATGTAGCAGGTGCGGTCTTAAACTCTCACAAACGATTTGTGGCTTACAGCATTGCGCCACTCATCTATAATTGCAGTATTATTGTCGGAGCTTTGTTGTTACCAAAATACGGTGTCTATGGGGTGGCGTGGGCGGTGGTTGTGGGTGCGGCTCTGCATTTTTTGATCCAAGTACCGACGTTAGCGTCAATGAACTTTCACATCAGACCGCGTTTTGCCCCAGCCGATCGGGCGGTGGCGCATATTATTTCACTAACTATTCCGCGCACTTTTTCATTATTAATGGTACAGGTGTCTTTGCTCGGCTTTACCGTTATCGCTTCTGGTTTGCGACCCGGAGCCATCACCATTTTTTCTTTGGTCAATGATTTACAAACAACCCCAGCCGTCATTTTTGGGGCTTCGCTGGCCACGGCGGCGTTTCCGTCACTGTCTGAATCTGTAGCCGAAAAATCGCCAAGTCGGTTTCAGCATTATTTACATCGCACTCTGAGAGTGAGCGTGTTTATGGTGGTGCCGCTAACGATTCTAGTTTATCTTTTGCGTGCCCAAATTATGCGATTATACATTGGACTAGGGCATAACATCGGTTGGCCTGAAACGGTGCGCGCAATTCAAACGTTGACCTGGTTTAGTTTTTCGTTTGTGGCACAAGCCACAGTGTTTATTTTGGCGCGATCATTTTACGCTTTGCAAGATACCAAGCGGCCAATGTACGCCAGCTTAATTGGCACCGCATTAACACTTCTTTTAGCAGTTACGTTACCTTTAACGTCTCTTTTTGCATCAACCGGACCAAACGATGTGGCGTCATTAGCCGCGGCGTACACGTTTGGCATGTGGACCCAAGCCATTCTACTATTTTGGTGGCTACCAAAACTTTGGAAGGGTAATTTAACGACATTTTTTGCGAGCGCGGTGCGCGTTATCACTATTGGTGTGGCATCTGGTTTGGCAACTTGGTTGACTCTGCAATTTGTTGGCGAAGGGTTAAAATTGGATCGCATATTTGACATAGATTTTAATGGCATTGGCACCGACACCGTACTGAAGCTCATAATTCAAGGTGGACTGGCGAGCGTCATTGGTGTATTGACTTTTGCAGTGTTGGCCCGTTTGTGGGTGATGGATGAATTGCAATGGGTTTTTAAAGTCAGGGACGATCAAAATGACAAAACAGTCACCAAATAGAGATGAGCGCTTCTTCGATGAAATATCTGGGCGCACTTTTTCATCCGGATGGTGTAGCGCGCCAATTATCGCGGCGATCGGTTTAGTTACGCTCATTATTGCTACTATGTTGGTTTGGACATATCTAAAGCCACTTGGGTATGATGCGTCAGAGCGCACCGTGCCAATTCGCATTGGCGGTCTAAAACTACCAGTATCGCTCCATTTAGGCAAAACTAATAGTACAAGCGAGGAGTATCGCTTACGTTTGACCGATGCCGATCTAGAATTATTACTGGGATCAATTAATATCCCAAACACCATGGACCAACGCATCGCCACGCATCCGAAATTTGTGCAAATATCTGCGACTACTGTGTCGCCGATTCGAGCACCACTGGTACTGAAAATTGTGCCACTTATTAATAACGGCAAAATTGCCATTGAAGTAAATGACTTAACAGTTGGAGGTATTCGCGCCATGCCACTGGCCACGCCAAGTTTGCGCCAATCAATTGCTAACGCACTACAAAGCGCGGTTGACGCCCAAATTAAGGGGCAGTTAACCAAAATTGTGCTAGAAGAAGGCGCAATGAATATTTATTGGAAAGCTGGTTAAATGCAAAACATTCGTAATTTTTGCATTATTGCCCACATTGACCACGGCAAATCAACTTTGGCTGATCGTCTGTTAGAAATAACTGGGGCAATTGCCAAGCGCGACATGCGCGAGCAGTTGCTGGATACGATGGATATTGAGCGTGAGCGGGGCATCACAATTAAACTACAACCGGTCAGAATGCAGTATAAGAAAATCCAAATATCGAATATCGAATATCGAAATCAGAAATCCCAGGGACAAAATCAAATCGCAGATTTATTATCAGACAAGGTCGAAGAGTATCAACTTAATTTGATCGATACGCCTGGGCACGTCGATTTTTCATACGAGGTGTCGCGCAGTTTGGCGGCGGTTGAAGGTGCAATTTTGTTGGTAGATGCTAGTCAGGGCATTGAGGCACAAACCTTGGCCAATTTGTATCAAGCCATAGATCATAATTTGGTCATCATTCCAGTAGTCAATAAGATTGATCTCCCACACGCTGAGCCAGACAAAGTAGCGGACGAAATCCAGCGCTTGCTGGGCATATCTAAAGATGATATTTTGTTTGCCTCAGGCAAAACTGGGGCTGGGGTTGAGCAAATACTTGAGGAAATCATCACGCGCATTCCACCGCCAAGTGGCGATTCATCCGCACCCTTAAGGGCCTTAATTTTTGACAGTATTTACGACCCCTACCGCGGTGTGATTACCTACGTTCGGGTGATGGACGGAAAAGTGGCAAAGCACAACTCATTGGAAATGGCTCGCACCAAAGCCATCACCGAAAGTTTAGAGGTTGGTGCGTTTCGACCTAATCTAATGCCGGAAAGTACCTTATCCACTGGCGAAATTGGCTACATCGTAACCGGGTTTAAAGATGTGGCGCACGCCCGAGTAGGTGATACGGTGATTGAAAAAGGATCACACGTATTGCCGCTAGAAGGATATAAAGAAATTAAGCCGGTGGTATTTGCCGGGCTGTTTAGCGTGGACGCCGACCAATTTCCCATTTTGCGTGAGGCACTGGGCAAATTAAAGCTCAACGATGCTAGTTTGCATTATGAACCAGAAAATTCGCTGGCGCTCGGCTTTGGCTTTCGTTGCGGCTTTTTAGGACTATTGCACATGGAAATTATTAAAGAACGTTTGGAGCGTGAATATGGGCTCGATATTATCGCCACCACCCCGTCGGTGTCGTATCGCGTGGTGCTCAATCGCGACCTAACTAAAAACGAAATTGAACAACAGGCCCTGCTTGGCATTCAAAACGCCGGTGAGAATAATCGAGCTATCACCATCCATTCTCCTGCAGATTTGCCACAGGTAACCGCAATCGCCGAAATTCAAGAACCGTGGGCGCTGGTGGAGGTTGTGGCGCCCAAAGAATACATTGGCGGGATGATGGATATGGTGCAAAATAAGCGCGGTATTTATCGCGACTTATCGTATTTGGACGAATCTCGAGTAGTTTTGAAATATGAAGTGCCACTTTCAGAGGTGATTGTAGATTTTTATGACTCGTTAAAAAGCTTATCTGCCGGGTATGCTTCGATGAGCTACGATCTGTTAGAATATCGTACAGCCGACTTGGTCAAATTATCCATTCTGGTAGCCGGTGAGGACGTAGATTCGTTAAGCGCCATTGTGCACCGCTCGCACGCCGTTGAACACGGGCGGGGGATATTAGTCAAGTTGAAAAATCTGATCCCGCGCCAGCTGTTTGAAATAATGTTGCAAGTGGCAATAGGGGGTAAAGTAATTGCACGGGAGGACATTGCCGCCGTGGGCAAAAATGTGACCGCTAAATTATATGGTGGCGATGTAACCCGAAAAAGAAAACTGCTGGAAAAGCAAAAAGAGGGCAAATCGCGCCTCAAGCGCATTGGCAAAGTAGACATTCCGACCGATGTCTTTTTGCAGTTGTTGAAGAATTAGATTAGGATACAAGCATGAGTGAAACTAATTTTAATCCTGAACCCAACGACATTAGACATGAATCATCGGAGGAAGAAGCGTCATTGCCTCAAAAAGTTTATGTAGAGGTTGGCTCGGGACTGGCTCCTGTACCGTTGCTTTGGCCAAATAAAATCCGTGAAAATGACATCTACCTTGGGGTAGACGCTGATCAACGAGCATTAGAGTTTGGTCGCAAACGCATGCGGACCGAAAATAATCTTGATAATCGTAAACGTAATAAACCTAAAAATCATTCTAATTTATATTTTATGGCTGCTGAAGCGGAACACTTGCCTCTTCAAGACGAAAGCGTTGATGAGATTTTCTTTGGTAATATATTTGGTTTATTGCAATTCTCGCAATATGCAAAGATTTTGCCCATTCTAGCAGAAGCCTATCGGGTTCTTAAGAAGGATGGAACATTGGTGGTTAATGAAAATAATACGCCCATTGATTCATTTGATATGAGTGGCTTGCTAGAGCAAGCTAAATTTAGAGTAGAAACTTTGCACAATGTAAACGAGATGAATGATAAGTATGGGCAAGATAGACCAAATTTTATAACATCACTTTCTATGAAATCGTATTTGCTAATAGCAAAAAAATCATGAATCTGACTAGCTCTATTCAATAATAATGGATTCAATGTACGTTTTCGTTATTAATTCAGATATTCCAAAGTAGACATTCCAACCGATGTGTTTTTAAAGGTATTGAAAAATTAGCGAGAAATAAACAGCATTTTATTTTGATCTGGATCAAGAATGCTAAACTCACGACCCCATGGCTTGGTTTCGAGCGTTTTGTACATCTCAATGGCATGGTTGGCTTTGCATTTATTAAACCAACTTTCGATATCATCAACAGCTATAAATACAGTTTGATGACCGGGTACTTCGCGCTCGTCAGATTGGTTTTTAATTCCCAACCGAGCACCATTTTCGAAAATGAATGACACAAAATTGGCGGTTTTGTACTCTAACTTGAGTCCGAGTACGTCTTGATAAAAAGGTGTAACCTTTTCAATATCGTGACTGTAAAAAACGGCACTGTCTAAGTTCATAATGATTCTTCGGCAATTTTGTTGTTGATGTCTGATAAGAGGATAACATATTTAGCCAGCCCCTTTGTCACAAGGGCGCGATACAGTTTTGCGTCCGCAGTTACTAGCGGCGCATTTTCGCGAATGGCTAATGCAACGTAGGCGCTATCATACATGGTTTGATTATGTAGCATTGCGAGTTCGAAAGCAGAGAATAATAAATTGGTAGATGCAGTAATAGCCAACGGCGCTTTAAGTAAAGTTGCAACCATGCCGTTAGCATCTTTTTTTGTTAGTAAATTATTTTTTACCCTTTGACATAAAACATTTAAGACTTCGAGAAATAGGAGATCGGGAGCCAATAAATTGTGCTGTTTGAGCAATTGTCGAGCCTCTTTGGCGTGTGTTTCAGGCACAAACCATTTTACAACCACACTGGCATCTATGACCAGACGCTTTGAAACAGTAGTCATTCTTTAATGACTCTGACGATCTTTGCGAATCATTTCGGTACTATCAGAAAAAGTTCTGCCAGCAAATGACTGTTGAATTTTGTGAAGTTCTTCTATAAAATCTGTACGTGACTCCACAGTGGCTCTATGTAAAATTAGACGTAATTCAGCAGATAATGAACGACCGTGCTTTTTAGCCCGTGCTTTAAGATGAGAGATTACTTTAGGATCTACATTTCGAACCGAAATCTGTGCATTTGACATTTTACTCCTTGATTACTAATTTCATTGTAGCAATATGCGTGCAAAGTGCAAGCATTTTGCTAGCGCGTATTAATGTCGGATGGTGGGTCGTCTGGGATAGTTCGACAAGCTCACTATCTATTTCCCAGACTCCCTTCCTTCAGCATACTCAGAATTTTAAGATAAACTACTCAGTAACGAATAATCTTGATTGATCAAAGCAACTTTCTTCGCTTTGGACCAGCCTTTGATTTGCAATTCCCGTTTTTCTGCATCAGAGCGTTTTGAATATTCTTCAGTATATACAAGTTTCAAATTATCAAAACGTTTTGTATATTTGCTGGCTTTTGATGTATGCTCTTCAAAACGACGCTCAAGATTATTCGTAGTTCCTGTATAAAAATTCTCATTCTCAGATGTAAGTATATACAAATAATACATAAAAATCCTGAGCTTGCCGAAGGATGGTGGGTCGTCTGGGACTCGAACCCAGGACACCCTGCTTAAAAGGCAGGTGCTCTAACCGACTGAGCTAACGACCCACATTAACTGTCTGATTATATCACGATCAGAACATTGGAGCAATGAATTTTTCGGTATGAGTTCACAACCCAGAAGTATATTTGTAAATATCTCCGTAGGGGCGATTCACGAATCGCCTGTGGGTGGCTCATGAGCCACCCCTACGAGTGGATAATAACTGCCACTTCAGACTTGTGAACTAATACATTTTTCGGATTTCTTCAAGCGTCGGTTAGCTCCTCGCCGAGCCGCGGCGGAAGCCGGAGTAGATGAGCAAAAGTGCTGGTATCACTAACCACCAGGTGTGAAATTGCCAAATTAAGCCAATGAATTTGGAGTGTTCAATGTAGTTTGCTCGCAAAGTTTCGGGCATAAATGACAAAATGGTCGAAATGACCAATGTGACCCACAAAAAAGCGTAACCAAACGCTTCAGGCGCCGAAAGATCATCCGAACGGCGACCAGTCGGCGAAATGGCCAAAAAACTGGAAAGTATAATGGTCAACAACAAAAAAATGACCCCGCTTGAGTTATCGGTGCTAAAGGCGCGTGCCACGAAACCTTGATTGGCTAGTAATTTTGTTTTGAGCACGAATTCAGAAATTGGACGGGCAATAACAGCCGTAACCGCCAGCGCAATGTACGCCGAGGCAATGTGTCCGGCAATCTTTTCCCGATGCAAAATGACGTTATAGCCAATACCAATTACATATACCAAAACTATAATCGAATCCCAGCCCGGTGCCCCATTCATACGTGGTCCTCTTTCCTTCATTCCATTATCAGATAAATGCGTCGTAAGGTCAACAAGATTAAGTTTTTTGTATATTCGTGATGAACAATTTAAGCTACAATATGCCAA
>CAZQEC010000011.1:0-26357 GCA_964591565.1 uncultured Candidatus Saccharibacteria bacterium
ACTAAAAAAAATTCTTATGCTTTCTTTTTCTTTCTCAAAATAATCCAAATTATCAAAACTAAAACTCCTCCCACCACCACAAAATCTAAATAATGAAAATACTGCCGCAAATCTTCCCACCGTTCACCTAACTTGAACCCAAGCCAAGTTAATAAATAGCAAAAAGGAAACGCACCAAGAATGGTGTAGATGGAAAACTTGGTGTAGTTCATTTTGGCAAAACCAGCTGGCAGGGAAATGAAGGTGCGCACGATTGGCAGTAGACGCCCGACAAAAACGGATACGTCCCCATACTTCCGAAACCACAGTTCGGCTTGATCAAGATGGCGCTCATTTAGCCACACATATTTACCAAACTTATGTACAAACTTCTTGCCATAACGCACCCCAACCCACCACGATAGGCTAGAACCGAGCCAATTACCCAAGGTGCCTGCAATAGCCACCCACAATATATTAAGCTCTCCTCGCGCCACAAGAAAGCCCGCAAATGGCATAATCGCTTCTGATGGAATGGGAATGTTAGCGCTCTCGGCCGCCATTAGAAAAACAATGCCACTGTAGCCGACCGCATCGATGACCGTGGTGACAAAGTGCACCAATAAATCTAACACATATTCAACCATGTCGCCCCCATACTACCGCTAGAACCACTATGGCCAACGCCAAACGATACCAAGCAAACACCTTAAAGTTGCCTGTTTGCAAATACTGTAATAAATATCTAATGCTGGCCCAGCCCACTATCCCAGCCGTGATAACACCAATTACAAAAGGACCGTCAACATCCGACAATCCCAAATGCCTTAACTTAAATATGCCCGCCCCAGCGATAATCGGCGCTGACATTAAAAAACTAAAGCGAGCGGCACTAGCTCGCGTTAATCCCAACAATAAGCCAGCGGTCATAGTGGCGCCTGATCGTGACACCCCGGGTAAGAGAGCCAGCGCTTGCGAACATCCGATAATAACTGCCTCCACAGGTGTTAATTTTTCTTCTGTACGTAATTTGGTGGCATATTTATCAATATACCATAGCACTACACCCATGACGACCAATGCTAGAGCAATGGCAACGTAGGCAGTGCGTAAAACATCATCAATCGCACTTTCGAAAAAGAAGCCGATCAATCCGGCTGGAATGGAAGCTAAAATGATCAGCCAAAACTGCTTGCCGTGGCTAGTTTTTAAGCCAGATGACAGCCCCACACCAATTAAACGGCCAAAATCGCGCCAAAAAAACGCTAGCAATGCAACCAATGTCCCCAAATGCAAAGCCACATCAAACACATCTGAATGACGCTCCCACCCAAAAAGATACGGCACTAAAATTAAATGCGCCGAGCTGGAAATGGGCAAAAATTCGCCCAAACCCTGCACCAAGCCCAGTATGATAGCGTGTTCGTAAGTCATAGATTTAAATCCATATTACATGGGGAAATTTTCAGTTATCATCAAATTATCAATTATCAATTACATTATGATTTATGCATTATCATTTGTGCATTTTTTCCCCAGCCCACAAAAACAAGGAGTGCCCAAAGCGTGCGATTAAATATGTGCTGACCAATCCAAGCAACGCTCCGCCTAAAACATCCGACGGGTAGTGTAAACCCGCCATCACCCGACCGACTGCCACCAGACACGCCAACGCTACCAATACTCGTCCGATTCTAGCATACTTCGGGTAATACAAAAACGTAGATGCAAAAGCGAAAGCGACCCAGCTATGCGCACTCGGGAATGATGCGCTAGTAGGCAACAGCCCAATTGGTGCGACATATATGTCCTCGCTAAACGGCCGTGGGCGACCAACTAATGCTCCGATTAAATATCCAACCGCCGTGGCCAAAACAACTGCAAATGCGGCCTGTACGATTGCATGAGAACCGATGGAACTGCGTTTAGCGTCATGCCACAATTCAACCACAAAAAATGGGGTGGCAATAATTAAAGCGATCAGAAATCGTGACAAAACAACCGCCATCCAAAATGTCACAACATTTGTATGCGCAACGTTGTTTAGCCACAGCATTCCATTAATGTCGATTGTGTCGATAGTCGAAAACAAGCTAGCCCACATCCTTATGTTCTAAACTTTAGCAAACAAAAAATGTTTGTGAACCATATTTGATATAGTACTTCAAATTATACCGTGTTGCTCGCATCATTTTTTTGATGTGATAAGATGAATAAATGACACTAAATGTGGCGATTGATAATTTTTTACAGGCACTGGAACTGGAGCGTGGACGTTCTCTAAAAACCGTTGAGAGTTACGCCCATTATTTGCGTAGATTAGCGGAATGGCTCGAGGGTCGAGGCATAAATGACGCAGGGAATTTAACAGAGGAACACGTTTTACAGTATCGGCAATATCTAAATCGCCTGACCGGGCTAGATGGCAAAACACTAGCTAAAAACACTCAAAACTACCACATTATCGCCCTGCGATCTCTCCTGCGGTACCTCAATAAAAAAGGCGAGGACACTATATCACCTGACCGTATTGACTTAGCTAAACAAGGAGACCGCACCGTCCATTTTTTGGAACCGCATGAATTGACCCTTCTATTACAAACTCCAGATCAATCTAGCGATATGGGACTACGGGATTTAAGCATTATGCACACCCTTTTCTCCACTGGTCTTCGAGTTTCGGAGCTGGCGTCACTCAATCGGGATCAGATTAATCTTGACCGAGGAGAGTTCACTGTACTTGGAAAGGGGCGAAAAGAGCGTTTGGTGTTTTTATCGGATGATGCTCGACGATATCTCGCGGATTATTTCAAAACGCGAGCAGATTCAGACCCAGCCGTCTTTATTCGCTATAAAGACCCACTGAAAGAAGATAATGCAGATAAGAAACGCAGTTTACGCCTAACACCTCGCTCAATCGAACGCATTGTGGCGGCGTATGCCAAAAAGGCCGGCATAACTAAAGTGGTCACGCCACATACCCTGCGCCATTCATTCGCTACCGATTTACTAATGAATGGCGCCAACATTCGTGACGTTCAAGCTATGCTCGGCCACGCTAGTTTAAATACAACCCAAATTTATACCCATGTAACGAACCAACACTTAAAAGACGTCCACGCCGCCTTTCATGGGCGGAAGAAATCAGAAGAATAGTGATTTTTAGTCAATTCGATTATAGATCTGCTACACCGCTCTTTTGATCGAAAGCGACACGCGGCCGCGTTCAGCATCAACGTCGGTGACGACCACGTTAACGTCTTGGCCGACTTCCAAATGATCTGAAACTTTTTCGATTCTTTCATTGGCAATCTCGGAAATGTGCACCATGCCGTCTTGATTAGGCGTTATTTGCACGATCGCCCCGATCTCGTTGCCCTTCATACGGTCTTTCAAAATCTGCACTACTTGACCAGTATATCTTTCGCCCACTTTGACTTCTTTGGTTAGCCCCTCAATCCAACTAATGGCTTTTTTGGCCATTTCGGCGTCGGTCGAAGAAACCATCACTGTGCCGTCTTCTTCAATATCTATACCCACCACCTCTTTACCACCGCATTCGGAGATAATTTTATTAATCATTTTGCCACCCGGACCAATCACGATACCAATCTTTTCTGGATCAATCTTAATGGCAGTGATGCGCGGAGCATAAGACGATAGCTCGGCGCGCGGCTCAGGGATTGTCTTGAGCATTGTCTCCATAATAAAATCGCGACCTTCTTTAGCTTGGGTGAATGTAGTGGCGATGATCTCCGGCGTTAATCCATCAATTTTGACGTCTAACTGAATGGCGGTGATGCCATTTTTAGTGCCAGCGATCTTAAAATCCATATCCCCGGCAAAATCTTCCAACCCTTGCAGATCGGTCAACACACAAAATTTGCCTTTGTCATCGGTTACAAGCCCCATCGCAATACCGGCCACCGGGGTTGTAATGGGCACACCAGCGTCCATTAAGGCCAACGTCGCGCCGCAAGTTGAAGCCATAGAGGACGAGCCGTTGCTCGAAAGAATCTCGGAAACTAGTCGAATAGTATATGGAAATTGCTCTTGCGCCGGGATAACTGGTAACAATGCTCGCTCTGCTAAAGCACCGTGTCCAATTTCGCGTCGGCTAGCGCCGCGCACCGGCTTAACTTCACCGGTCGAAAACGGCGGAAAGTTGTAGTGATGCATAAAACGCTTAGTGCCTTCTTCGCTCATAGTCTCAATAATTTGTTCCTCGCCGGGCGCGCCAAGCGTGGCGATGGTCAGGGCTTGAGTTTGGCCACGCGTAAACAACGCGCTACCGTGAGTGCGTGGCAGTAAACCGACTTCGACAGATAATTGACGTACATCTTTGGCCTTTCGCCCATCGGGGCGGATGCCTTTGTCTAAAATCATCTGACGCACTTGCTTGTCAATTAGTTTTTGAAACGCTTCTTTTAACTCCGACTGTTTGTACGATCCCTCGAAGTTCAGGAGCACTTGCGCCTCAAACTCGGCTAGCTGTGCTTCTCTGGTGGCCTTATCGGCTTCCTGCATTAACTCTTCTAATTTAGTAGATGTGAACTGATGCACCTCTTCGTGAATTTTGGTCGAAAATGCCACACTTTCGAGATTAGTCGGGTTAATGCGCTTGACTAAATCGTGCTGTATTTTAAAAATTGATGCCATGGACTCTTTAGCAAAAGTAATGGCTTCAATCATTTTGGCTTCTGGCACTTCACTCGCCCCTGCTTCAATCATTAACACCTTGTGTTCAGTGGCGGAAACCACTAAATCGAGCTGACTCTGCGCCATTTCAGTCGTGGTTGGGTTTAGCACAAACTTATCGTCAATTAAACCAACTCGCGCCGCGCCAATTGGCCCGTTAAACGGCGCCACCGAGGCTGCCAGAGCCGCCGAAGCGGCAATGATGGATATAATATCGGGATCATTTTCTTGGTCTACGGAAAGTACCGTCACCATTACCTGTACATCGCGACGTTCATACTTCGAAAAAAGCGGGCGAATACTGCGGTCAATTAGCCGCGATGTAAGCACCGCTTGTTCAGACGGCCTGCCTTCACGTTTAATAAATCGGCTACCCGATATTTTGCCAGCGGCGTACAAACGTTCCTCATAATCTACCATCAGCGGGAAAAAATCGATTGACTCCCGCGCCTCGCGTGCCATCACCGCCGTCGCTAAAACGACTGTGTCGCCGTAGCGTACTTCAACCGCCGCATCGGCTAAACCAGCCATGCGCCCCGTTTCAAACTTGAGCTCTCTCCCCCCAAAATCTACCGACAATTGATGCGAATCCATTGTTCCTTTCCGTGCCTTTTAGATCAAAATCAATGGATAGACTGGATGAAGCAAGCATGCTCCACAACACTCTAGCCATTGTTCACGATCCGACACAAATTACTTTTTGTTAATTGATAATTGCCTGCCCTCCGTAGCCCTGAGCGAAGTCGAAGGGGCGAAGGACGGGTTAACTGTTATTTTCTTAAACCCAAATCTTTAATCAACTTTTCGTAAGCCGTAAAATCGGTTTTGGCCATGTAATTAAGCAAGCGACGGCGTTTGCCGACCATTTTAAGCAAACCAACGCGACTGTCAAAGTCTTTACGGTGTTCTTTCAGATGGTCGGTTAATTGATTTACCTTTTCAGTCAGTAAAGCAATTTGCACCGAGCTAGATCCGGTGTCTTCTTTGTGCGCCTGATACTTTTTGATTAGATTCTGGGACATACAATTTTCCTCAAATTATTCTGATTGATTCTAACAATACCAGCAATAGTGGCGTTGGTCAAACGAATAAGAAATGCATAATGTATAAATCATAATGGATAATGTTGGAGTGGCTTCATCGCCACATCTATAAATATCGCTTAAAGCGACACCATAATTATGCATTATCCATTATCAATTATCCATTTCCCAACCCTATCCCCTGCATTCTTTTCGCCTGATACTGCTTAATTTGAAATAATATCTGTTGTTTGACGTCGTCAATTACAACGTCTGCCATATCAAATGCCGCCGCCGCTACGTGTCCGCCGCCGCCAAATAAATTGGCGATTTGCGACACGTCAACGTTTTTTTCCACGGCGCGTAAATTGCCGTGCACTTTGCCATCTCGTTCCGAAAGTAATAGCGCGAAATCAACGTTTTCGACCGTCTTTAACAGTTCGTCAATGACACCGCTGGTCTCTTCAGCGGTCGCCCCCGCTTCGGCAATATCGGCCGCCGTCACACTCGACCACACAAATCGCTCATCTTTTTCTTCTTGTAATTCCTTCAGCACCTTACCCCACAAACGTAGGGTGGATAGTGGTTTGGTTTTGAATATATGACGCACAATCTCCTGTTGACGCGCTCCTGCCGCCACCAGTTGTGCCGCTACTGTGAATGACTTTGGCGTAGTGTTGGAGTTTTGAAAACTAGCAGTGTCGCTCATAATACCAGCTAAAAGCGCAGTAGCCACATCTTCATTCAATAAAGAACTGCCCTGCCCAAGTGATTCAAATAGTGACACTAAAATTTCGGCAGTTGAGGTGGCGGTAAAATCAACTAAATTAACCTTGCCAAAGTAATCATTACCGGGATGGTGATCTATGTTAATCACTGGCACTTTATAAAATAAATCGGCGTTTTGCTCATAAAGTGCTCCCAAACGTGACGTATCTGAGCAATCAAGCACCATAATTAACTGCCATTGCGTCTCACCCGAGCGAAACGATACCTGTTGATCTGTGATTAATTCACCGTGCTTTGGTGTAATATAAATGTTTAATTCTTGATCACTGGCGCGCTTGTACAAAATCTTTTCAACTCCAACTAGAGCCGTGTTGATGGAAATGACAAAGTCTGAACTCGCTTGCAGAGCATTCTTGACGTCGCCAATTTGAGGCAAAAAGTTATGTAGGGGCGCAATTGGACCACCGGCTACCATACTAACCGTTTTACCGAGTTTAGTCAGCACCATTGCGGTCGCTAACATACTACCCAAAGCGTCGCCGTCGGGACGCTCGTGAGTCAAAAGTAGAATTGAATTAGCGTCGCGGATTAACTCAACGGCGCTTTGTTTTGGGGTCAGTTCCATGGTTTCCTTGGTTAATCAAAGCCCTGAAATATAGCATACTGGAGCGAAAAATGCAATATCTGCCGCAGGTATGAGCTCACAAGTCTGAGGTGGTAGTTATTGTTCGAGTGTAACGAGAACTAAAAACCCGATAGTTCTCACAGAAGTTCGAACAATAATTACTTCAAGGTTGCGAGCTCATACTCCGATCCTGAAGCGCGGTTTGGGTATCTAGTGGGAAATTGTGATAAAATTAGCGTATCACTATGAAAAATACCAATAAAATAGACAAAAAGAAAAGGGTGCCTTAGGCAATTAACCTTTTGGATCCCTTTTCGTCTTAATAACTATATACTAGCAGATGGCTTAGAAATGTCAACCGCCAGTTTTGCAATTATGGCGATTTGATGATACAATCGGCTAAATTAGATCAAAACATTGAGATATGCAAACAAGGATTAATTAATGCCCATTACCTCATCCGCCAAGAAAGCCGTCAAAGTTAGCCTTCGTCGGGCACAAGAAAATCAGTTGCGCAAAGTGGCCTACAAATCTGCCTTAAAAGTGGCGCGCAAAGCCATTGTGGCCAGTGACAAAAAAGTGGCTGATTTGATTATCTCCGCTCAGAGCAAGCTCGATCTTGCGGTTAAAACTAAATTAATGCACCGCAATACTGCCAGTCGACTGCTCTCTCGCTTAACTCATGGTCAAGCCACCACCGCAAGCGTTAAACCAACTAAAAAAGCAGTTGCAAAAGCCAAAGTGGCCAAGCCAAAAAGCAAAGCTAAAGTGAAAAAAGCTTAAGTTATTTTCGTTAGTAACGCTAAAACATTTAGTGGGTCATCTCCCGTTTTAATCCTCAAGTCGGATAACGCTAACTGCTGATAATATTTGCACAACTGGAGCAAACTAAAGCGTTTGGCCTGCTTTTCTGCCATCGTCACCGTATAGGGCTTTTGCGCCCGAAAATACTCGCTCGTTGCGGGTGATTTTTTTTGATCTTGTAGCTCGCGCATGGCGATTAAGCGACGAGTTTGCCCAATCAGTTGTCCGAGCAGTTTCATCGGTTCAGTGCCGTTTTCAATCTCAGTCACAATAATTTGCCAGGCCCGTTTGGAGTCGCCACTCAAAACCGCCTCACCCAGGGCAAAAGCCCGAAACTCTAAGGCGGCTGGTACTAACTGATCTACCATCGCTAAAGTAACGGTGTCTTGCCCCAGCAGTTTGATTTTATTAATCTCTCCCTCAAAATTAACCCCTGGCCCGAGCAGTCTGGTGCTTAAAGCGGTCAAGGCGTCTGGCTGAATGTTGATGTCGGCCTCGCGTAAAAGTTTAGCGATTCTCAGGCGTAGTTTTGGCTGATCCAACGCTGGAAAATAGCTCACCTTGCCATGTTCACCGACATACTTTCCAATCACAGATGCCAACCCAGACTCATTTTCCTCAATAAATAGCGTCACGGTTTTATCGCTTGCAATCTGCAGGGCGCGCACTATTCTTTCTTGTTCGTCTGTGGGTTCACCACTTGCACCGTAAATGACAATGAGGCGTTTTGGACCGAGTAGAGGTTGAATGTGCAATGATTCGACTAGTTTTGCCACATTTAACGGCGCGTGATGCTCGCTCATATCTAAATCGGCGTCTGCCTTTTCAGCAAAGCGCCCGCGCCATTCTTTGACTTTCTGTCGCAAGGCAACCACGTCGGCACCGTAAAACAGATAATGTTGATTAGACATCTGTCATTTCACCCCAATTTTGCCCGACACTGGCGCTAATTTCAATCGGCACATCGAGTTTGGCGGACTCAATCATCACTTTTTTGATGCGTTCGGTGGCTTCGTTGACTTTGTCCGATTCGACCTCAAGCACCAGTTCGTCGTGGACAGTTAACAAAAGCGTGGCGTGCGGCCAAGATTGCAAATGTTCGCCCACTTTAATCATGGCCATTTTTAACATATCGGCTTGAGTGCCTTGCATCGGAAAGTTCATCACCATGCGCTCGCCGGCCTGCCGAATGGCCCAGACGCTTGACTTTAACTCCGGGAAATCGCGCCGACGACCGTACAACGTAGTGTAAAACCCATCTTTGGTTGCCTGATCCTTGACCGACTGCATATAAGATTTAACTTTTGAAAAGGTGGCGAAATAACGCTCGATAAATAGTTGAGCGGTTTTGTATTCGATGTTGAGGTTGATGGCCAAGCGATGCGCCGACAGGCCATACAATAGACCAAAGTTAATTGCTTTGGCGGCGCGTCTTTGTTCTTTGGTTACTTGATTTAGTGGAATGTCGTGCACTGCGGCGGCGGTAGCGCTGTGAATATCTACCCCAGCTTTAAAGTGTTCGATTAGCCGAGTATCGTGCGACAAATGGGCCAAAATGCGCAGTTCAAATTGTGAATAATCGAGCGACAGTAGTAAATGTTTCGGCTCTGCCACAAAACTACGTCTAATGGTATTGCCAAGCTCACTTCTAATCGGAATGTTTTGTAAATTGGGGTCGTTACTGGAAAGTCGCCCGGTAGCGGCCCCAATTTGATTATAGGTGGTGTGTATGCGCCCATCATTCTCGTCTATTAATTTAGGTAACACATCTACATAAGTGTTTTTCAGCTTGGCCAACTCACGATATTGCATAATCAAGTTAATAATCGGGTGCGATTGTTGCAAAGATTCGAGTGTGGCGACATCGGTCGAAAAACCGTTCGTCTTTTTCTTAACGCCGATTGTGCTTAATTGCAATTTTTCAAACAGTATAACCCCTAATTGTTGTGGTGAGGCCACGTTAAACTGCTCGCCGGCTGATTTCCAAATGTCTGATTCAAGATCGGCAATTTGCTTGGTCATGTCCTCTGACATTTGATGAAGCGATTTTGGGTCAACGGTTATGCCAACACGCTCCATCTGATATAAAACCGCTATCAGGGGCTTTTCAATCTCTAACCAGACTGATTCTAGGCGCATAGATTTTAGAGCACCCAGTGAGCCCCTAGATGCCTGCCACAGGGTAATAGCGGAAACGCCAGACGCCGTAACGCTACCAGCGGAGTTGTCTGCGGATATATGACTGTTAAAATCGGGCTGATCGTTGACAAGCTGGCCAACAATTAACAGATCAACATCTTGAGAACGCAGTGTCATTCTGGGCATTAGGTGCATCATTGCCTTCGCATCCCACCAGATAATGCGCGCCTCAGTTTGATGGAGGACGGCGCGTATCTGTTTTAAGTCTTTAGATGTTACCCCGCATGCATGCGCACTCTCACCGTCGCTCGATATAGCAATGGCACTGACTTGCCCGCCTCTAGCCGAAATGCCGCTAAAAGTAATAAAAACCGCCAAATTGCCTCTGGTAGACTCGATTTTTTGCATCATCTCGTTAACATCAATAACCTTAACGTGATCTGATTCAGACGCAGTCACATTATCAAACAAGTTTAGCCCTGGTGCTGGTTGTTTGGCCAACTTGACGATACGTTTGATCAAGCTCTGAAATTGCAATTGCTCAAATAATTGATTAACCAACTCGGTATCCATATTTAATGCAGATTTCGGCTCTGGCACCGCATCTAGCGGCACATCGCAATCAATTTTGGATAGCTGATATGACAAATACGCAATTTCCTTACCAGCCCGCAATTTTTCCAAGACGCTTGCATTAATCCTGACGTCTTTGGCTAACACTGCTTCATATAAGTCATCCAAAGTATGAAAACTAGATACCAATTTCTGCGCCGTCACTTCACCAATGCCACTAACCCCGGGAATGTTGTCAGATGTGTCCCCGCGCAGGGCCTTGTAAACCACAAATTCATCGGCGCTTAAGCCATATTCGTCGTGTAAAAGTTGTGGATCATATACTACCGACTTAGTAATGCCTTGCTTAAACATCATCACCGAGGTGTTTTTGGACACTAACTGTAGTTCATCACGGTCGCCAGTTAAGATGATTACCTCACTAATAGATTCAAACTTCTTGGCTAATGTGCCAATTAAATCGTCTGCCTCAAAACCAACTTTGGTGACGATTGGAAAACCAAATGCCTCTACTACGTCGTGGATGCGTGGCACCTGCACCGCCAACGCCGGTTCCATTTCTTTACGGGTCGCTTTGTAATCTTTGTAGAGAGCGTGTCGAAACGTTTTGCCCGATACATCAAAACAGCAGATGACAGAAGTTGGTTTGATCGTTTCAATAGCGTTCAGCAAAGCGGCCGAAAAACCGTAAATGGCCCCCGTCGGCTGACCGTCTTTAGTTGCCATATCGGCCGGCAAAGCGTGATAGGCACGGTGTACTAGGGCGTTCGAGTCAATCAGCAGTATTTTACTTTTCATGCTGGAATTGTAGCATGTTTGGGAAAATTAGGTATCAGGTATTATGTATTAGGTATCAGGGGAAGAATAACACCCAAACTGTCCCATACGTGATACATGATACTATACTTGATACGAATAACCCGCTATTTGCTACCAGCTACTTGATACTTATTATCCTACGAAGCATCTGGCAGTGGATTAGTGTTTCTTGTTACTATTTTTATGATAAAATGAGTCCAAAGATGCAAACGTCACAATATTAATCAAACTGCAAATGAGTTAATTGAAGTGCCTACTGAGCCCGGTATACAATTCTTAAAAGAAAAATATGACTTGCACAACAAGCCGGAGGTTGACTTCGCCGCAGAACGAACCGAGCATCGAACTGGCGAAGAAGTGCCAGAAGACCCATCCTCCAGAATTGATAACTATCTGCATCGTTTCACAGAGATTATTGATCGAGATGATCCAGAAAAACGTCAACGCGGTATTGATGCCTTAAAGAAGGTGTTATTTGATAATTTTGTGACTAAGTATGAAGACATCCCGGAAAACTACTGGAAACTTCAAGAAACTATCATGCGTGAACGTGGGCAATCGGGTGATTGGAACATCGCCACAGATGAAGATAAAGAAAAAGTAAGGCAAGAAACAGCCGCGGCTATGATCGGCGACCAACAAGCATCTCTAGAGCAATGGATTGATTACTTTGCCATGCCAGATTCATCCTATATTCCCGATTATCTAAAGTACTGGACATTTCGGAGTATCATTGGACTGCAAGAATATGATAAAGAAAATCACCGGTTTCCCAAGCGCTCACGTGGCACGCTTAAGCAGTTTCCTGACATAAATCAGGAGGCGTTGGCTTATGTCCTTGACGGCATTGGGCACCATATTCATGGTCAGCCGCATCAGTTTGAGTATGATATATCGTCGGAAGAGCAGGCGAAATTCAAACAGTATCTAACTAACGAAAATTTTGCCAATCTCTACGCTTGGGCTACTGAACAAATTAACCCCATCCCCGAGCATCTATTGCCAGTCACAGCGGGACGATGGGTTAAGTTTGACCAAGGATCAGATTGTAGCGCGCTAGCTGGTTCAATTCGAGGCAAAGCCACCGGTTGGTGTACTGCCGGTGAAAGCACCGCCAAGGCACACTTGAGCGGTGGCGATTTCTATGTGTACTACTCAAACAACGATGAGGGTAATTCGGTTAACCCTCGCATTGCGATTCGTATGGAACAAGGCAAAATTGCGGAGGTAAGAGGTATTGCTTATAAGCAAAATCTAGATCCATACATGTCCGGTGTGCTGGCAGAAAAATTAGCGGAATTTCCTGATAAGGACCAATACTTGAAAAAAGAGAGCGACATGCAAAAGCTCACTTATATTGATCATAAAATGGGTAGCGGTCAGGAATTGTCTAAGGATGATTTGTCATTTTTATATGAAATTGATTCTCCTATCGAGGGTTTTGGATATCAGAAAGATCCTCGTATCGCCGAGCTACGGAGCAGGCGAAACCCTGAAGCAGATATGCCGATCGTGTTTGAATGTGATCCGAGTCAAATTGCTCAGTCACTCGAGCAGATCAATATTAATACAAAAGCTTTTGTCGGTAAATTAGAACCAGATATTTTCAACAAATTGCCCCAAACTGTTGAGCATATATACACCCAGTTTCCCGAAGGTAAAATACACCGCCTTGAATCAACTATTGGCGGCAAGACACGTCAACAATTAGAGACCGAGATGCAAGATCGTAGCATTAAAATCAGCACAAATATACTCCACTCTCCAGACTTCGCTACCCTAGATAACGCCGAAACAATTACCTTAATTAGACTGCGAGTGCTCGACCTCGGGTTTATCCAAAACCCGACCACGGATCAACTTTATGCGCGAGCGGGTGAGCTCGGTTTGGAGCTATGCCCAGCTGAAGTCGGACCACATTTAAGACTGCAAGATCTGGAACAACCTCTGAATAATTGGTACACAATCGGGATGAAACCGATCGCTCATCGGGTCGGCAGCCCGTACGTTTTCTTCATCGCGCATGACAGCGGTGGTCTGTGGCTGAGCGGCCATTGGGCGGATCCCACCGACGGGTGGAATCTCGACTATCGGTTTGTCTTTCGTCTGCGCAAGCACAATTTAGATGCTGAAATTCTTTAACTCTTGGCTAATGATTCTTAAGTCTTTTGGGTACTTTGACTAGTGCGGCGTAGCCGCTCGCGCCAAATTTTGATACCATTGTACTAGATTGGTTATATCGAACGGCTAGCTCTCGACTTCGCTCGAGCCAAGCGGTTTTTCGAGACCATTCTGGCGTATGCAGATTGAGAGCGGTCATGGTCAAGATTATGAGCGGAGGATTTGCATGTAGTCTTAAAAAAAGAAAAGCTTGGTGTGGTGGGCTGGTGGATTCTTGATCCCAGATTCGATACAGCTAAAACGGTCTTTCGCTAAAAAACGAATTATTGGGGCAGTGTTAATAGATGGCCCACCATACAACAACTGATCGGAACGGCAACCCGAACGTTTTCAACATCAAACATAACAGCAATGGTCTGTGGCTGAACAACAATTGGGCGAATCCCACCAACAAGTGGAATCTCGACAATCAGTTTGTCTTTCGTCTGCGCCAGCGTCTCTTTTCCGTCCATCTAAAGGTGGCGGTTTTTCTTGTCCGGATTGGCTAAATTTTTCTTCCAACCGCCAAACATCTTGCCCGCCTCGTCTAGTTTCAGTGCTACTTGCTCGTAATGCCTGTTAGAGATCACTTTCCCTTCCCAAGCCACCGAGATGATAAACTTTAGCGTATCCAGTGTCACAATACACTCTGAAACCTTTGCTTGTTTTCGTTCTTTCTCAGTAAAATAGGTTATGTACGATAGTTCGAGTAAATCGAGAAACATATTCTCAATTCGAGCCCCAATTGTATAGCGAGCACTTTTAGGTATATGAGAAATAAAACTCACCCACAACAAATATCCCTCTTTGATCCGCTGGAGGATCGAGGCATCAACAGAGAGAGAGAGAGAGAGTAAGATGGCTTCGCCATAGTTTTAACAATATCATATCTGTCGAAAACTTGTTGGTGTCGTGGCAAGAATTTTTATCTGGCAAACGTCACAGAAAAGATGTAGCCGAGTTTTCACTTCATTTGATGGATAACATTTTAGACCTGCATTATGAACTGGCAAATAAAACCTACGTACACGGCTCATATCAGCCATTTAAGATAAGTGATCCTAAGCCACGCCATATTCATAAAGCGAGCGTTCGTGATCGTCTGCTCCACCATGCTGTGTATCGAATATTGTATCCATATTTTGATCAGCAATTTATTTTTGACTCGTACTCTTGTCGAATCAAGAAAGGGACTCATCGGGCAATGAACCGTTTCCGTGATTTTGGCCACAGCGTTTCCCGCAATCATACCCGTACCGCTTGGGTACTAAAGTGTGATATACGACAGTTCTTTGCCAGCATTGATCACCAGTTACTCGTCACAATTTTGAGTCATCATATCGCAAACGCCGACACCCTATGGCTTTTGACTCGCATCATTGGTAGTTTTCACACTGAAGGCAGTAGCGGAATCGGTTTACCACTTGGCAATCTAACCAGCCAACTATTGGTAAATATATTTATGAATGAATTCGACCAATTTGTAAAACGCGAATTGAGAGCCGTACATTACATTCGTTACGCTGACGACTTTGTGATCTTATCATCAAATCGGAGTGAATTGGAAATGCTATTACCGAAGATGAGCAGTTATTTGGAGCAAAAAATGAAGCTAAAGCTTAATCCAAACAAGGTCATTATTAAAACGGTCGCTTCCGGAATTGATTTTCTGGGCTGGGTTCACTTCCCCGATCATCGAGTGCTACGCACGACTACTAGACGAAGAATTCTCCGCCAAATGAGTTATAACCAAAGCCATGAATCATATCAATCATATTTAGGCATTTTGCGACACGGTAACAGTTGGAAAATAAAACAGACGACAATGCATGTAAAAGTAGGGATTAAACTCTCCGTACACTATCCGCTACTGGCTACCTGCCACTAGCTACCCCTTTCCCTCCGCCATAATCAAATGCTGTCCGCTTAAAATGCGCCAGTTTAGTTGAAACGCCGAGAGTGCCACTTGAGCTATCCGCTCATCTTCCAGTGCCGCGAGCTGATAAAAGCCGTCCTCTTGGATTAAGTATACCAAACGCGACTGAAACATTAGCACCGTGGCGCCAATTTGCGCGATTTTACCCGGTACCACTCGATGGTCGAGGTATACAATTAAATTAGCGCTAACAGAGTTGGGAATTATCACTTGAGGCCGCACGTTTTGATCGGCGGCACGCTTGGCTAAATGCTTTATGAGCTCATAATGATCATTGTGACTAATATAAGCCGCCTGCATTATGTCGGCTTCCGGTATGCGATTTAGGTACTGACGAGCCGAACTTACACCCTCAATATATTTGAACTGTGGCGCGCTAATGGTGTGGTGTTCAGCCGACTTTAAGTCGGGAATTAACTTCTGCACTGTATGATATGTGGCAATGGCGGCTTTGGCTTTACGCATAAACACTGACTCTAAATTAGACAGGTCGGTCGGGGCGTAAATGCGCACCATATCGTAGTCATCGCCTTTAACCAAACCAAGCTCTTCCAACTCATCTAACGTAGAGTACGTCGTAACACGATTAACTTTCGACGCCTTGGCAATTTCGCCCGCGCCAATTTTACCCAATCGCAAAGCCGCCACATACACCCGTGCCTGCATACTGGTTAAACCGAGATCAATTAACTGTCGTTCAAGCGTCAGCAATTCGTCCCCCACTTAATTAGATGTTACAACATAAAAATGATAATGCATAAATCATAATGCATCAAATCTGCGATTTGTAGTTGCTCCATCGAGGTCGTAACCATAATTGCGGAGTGGCTGATGCCACAATTTATTATCGATTTTCTGAACATTATCAATTATCAATTACATTATCCATTATGGATTATCAATTATCCATTTCTTTAACTCCTCCTCCGCCACTGCCCGATCCGACCACGGAATAACTTTGTCTCCCACCCCCATACCAGTTTCATCTCCTTTGCCAGTAATCAGCACCGTGTCGCCCGGGCGCGCTAAGGCGAACGCTTTTGCCATCGCCTCACGGCGATCAAGCACGCGCCAAAAGGTTACACCTTCTTGTTGGCCATCAACACTCGCCACACCCTCTGCCACCGCGTCAATAATGGCCATGGCCGACTCACTCCACGGGTCCTCGTTGGTCACTAAACAATAACGGGATGCTCGACCAGCAATTTGTCCTAATATCGGCCGTTTGGTTTTGTCGCGATCGCCTGTCGCGCCGAAAACAGATAGGATGTTACCTCGAGTGATTGGCTTAACCGCCGCGTATAATTTTTCGAAAGCGTCTGGGGTATGGGCGTAATCTATAATGACTCGAAACGGCTGACCCATATCAATGCTTTCCATCCGCCCGGGTACACTGGTCAGTTGCCAAATACCAGCTTGGATTATCTCAATCGCAATGCCATGCCCCAGCGCCACGCCAATGGCCGCCAGCAAGTTGGATACATTAAAAGCACCCGTCAATTTCGACCGCACTAAAAATGACTCTGCCAAACTGGGTCCATGGCATTCAAAAGATATACCTTCGTCGTACGATAGTTTGAGCGGACGCAAAGTTTCCACATTATTTTCATCAAGGGAATAAAAAATCCGCACGTCAGCCGGGCATTCAGCGAAGCTGCGCCCATTCGGATCATCCCAGTTTAGCACGCTCACACGCAAACCAGACGCAAAAAGCATGCGCTTGGCTTGCACGTAAGAGTCAAACGTCCCATGATAATCAAGGTGGTCGTGCGTAATGTTGGTCAAAACGCCGGTGTCAAACTGAATGCCAAACATACGCGACTGGTCGAGTGCAATAGAGGTCGCTTCCATCACTAAAACGTCACAATTATTCTGGCGAGCACGAACAATGAACTGATTAAATGTTTGCGGATCAGGCACGGTCATTTTAGTTTCATTGACTGATTCATCGCCAGCAATTCGCAATCTGACCGTTGACATCATAGCCACGCGTCGTCCAGCCGCCTCGAATATGGCCGTTACCAAATGTGCCACCGTGGTTTTGCCGTTGGTGCCGGTAATGCCGATGGCGCACATGTTCTGACCGGGTAAACCGTAGGCAAGCGCCGTCAAACTCGAGCGTATCGCATGATAAGCTCGCATTGCCGGGCGCCCAACTACCGATTTAATATTATCTTTAAGATTTTTCATTAAACTAGCTCACCTTGCCCCGCATAGTGCGATAAATGGTATAAAGCGCGGGGCGATAAACGCGGTCGTACGACCCTAAATAGCGCACCGTTTCGCCGCCAAACTCGCGCTTAAATCGACTAATGCCAGCCCAGGGGTGAGACGCCGAAGCAGAATCAGGAGCAACCCCGATCAAATCGTATTCAGTGCATCCGCGCGCTTTAGCCGCTCTCATAATGGCGAAATGTAAAAGGTATGGCGACATGACCGACCGATGTTCGTCTGATGACACGCCATATAAATAACTGGCGCGCTCACCGTAAAACACTACTATCGCCGCCGATAAAATGACCCCGTCTAATTTGGCCACCCATAGTTGACCCATTTTTTCATCATGCAAAGCGTCAATCATACTACGCAGATACGCGTCCGAGCGACCGCTAAACCCTTTGCGTTTGGCAGTGGCAGAATTAAGCATTAAAAACGCTTCGACCGCCGACTGACTTTTATCATGAGCCACCGTCACCCCTTTTTTTTCCGCCAGACCCAAATTATATCGCCCTTTACTGCGCATGCATCTGCGGATCTCCGCCAAAGATGGTTTTAGATCAATCACTTGGCGCCAAGCCGGTTGCACTTCGTCTTTTGATTTGACAAAACCGGCATTTATCAATGTTTTGTGACCATTCTCACTATAAGGAACAGCAAATTCAGCCCGCCCAAAAATCGTCGTGTCGGTTCTTGATTTTGATAAGGCACTTTGTGACCGAGCAACTTGTGCGCTAAATGAATGTTCTGGCGAAAGAGTGATTTCGGGAATGTATGTAAAATTAAATCGCCACTTTAATTGATGCATTAACACAAATAAATCAAAATGATTTTGAAAACTCCAACCGTGCTTCGATTTAAAGTCGGCCCACATTTTTGATTGCATAAAGCTTGTTTGAGCAACCGCCATTTAGCTCCTTTTTATCCCTTGATACTTAACCAATCCAACCGCGAGTAGACAACAAACCAGTATCTAATTAATTACAATGGCGATGCGTCCACCGTAGCTCACAGAGCGAAAGCGGACAATAACTCCATACATATTATTGTACGTCAAAATAACCGATCATCGCCAGTGGATCAAATGTCTGTTTTGTGTTAAAATTATTATTCACTATGAAATTACATATCATTTTAGCTATTGAATCTTCGTGCGATGAAACCGCCGCCAGTGTTGTACAAGACGGTCAAATCGTGTTATCCAGCGTCGTTGCCAGTCAAATTCCTCTGCACGCGCGATACGGAGGTGTGGTACCTGAAATTGCGGCGCGGGCGCACACTGAAGCTATTTTAGGGGTGATTAATCAATCCTTAGGTGATGCTTTTGGCAAAGGCAGTAGATTTGATCAAATGAAGATGATTGATGTGCTGGCGGTGACTGAAAAACCCGGTTTAACTGGGTCGCTACTGGTTGGAAAATCCACCGCCAAAGCGTTGGCACTTGTTTTTAACAAACCACTAATACCAGTGGATCACATAATGGGACATGTTTATAGCAATATGTTGACAAAACTTGAGACTCGAAACATGAAACTCGAAACAAATGAGAATAAGAAAATTCAAAAAAATTCGAATTTAGATATTATTTCAAATTTCAAATTTCAAATTTCAAATTTTCCCCTTATTACTTTGGTGGCATCCGGTGGACACACCGAACTAATTTTGTCGCGGTCCCATCACAATCACGCCGTCATTAGTCAAACCAGAGACGACGCCGCTGGCGAAGCGTTTGATAAAGTGGCCACCTTGCTCAATTTGTCTTATCCGGGCGGACCGTCGGTTAGCCAAGCCGCCATTACCGGTGATGCGACCATATATCCGCTACCGAGAGGATTATCTAAATCTGATTCGCTCGATTTTTCGTTTTCCGGCTTAAAAACCGCGGTCGCTCAGTTGGTCAAACACCTGCAAAATGATGGTGTGGATATTAACTCGGTCGTACCGCACATCGCCGCCAGTTTTCAAGCTAGCGTAGTGGATAGTTTAGTCAGTAAAACTGTCCAAGCCGCCGAAAAGTATCAAGTTAGCTCTATTGGACTGGCCGGAGGCGTGGCCGCCAATACTGCGCTACGCTCGGCCATGCACGATGTATGCCTTAAAAATGGAATTGATTTTTATACGCCAAGTTTAGAGTTTTGCACCGACAACGCCGCGATGATTGGCGCGGCGGCCTTCCATATGTGGCAAACAAATAATGGTATTGAATGATATGATGTGAGAACAAAACAGCATGTATCATGTATTAGGTATAATGTATAAGGGATCAGAAAACTGCAGATTATGGAACTTATTCAGCGCCCCATGATACCTGATACCTTATACCTGATACGAAGTAATCGATATCAAAGAAACAATCATGAACAAAACTCCCAACATCACCAGCCCTAATCTTCCCCCTGCCTATTTTGCTAAAGATCATGAATCGCGAATAAATGAGCTGTGGCAAAAATCCGGTGCCTTCAAGCCAAGTGGCAAAGGGGAAACTTTTTCGATGCTGATGCCGCCTCCAAACGCTAACGAAAGTTTACATGTGGGTCACGCTTTAGTTATGAGCATTAGTGATTGCATGGTGCGCTACGCGCGTATGAATGGGCGCGACACTCTTTGGATACCCGGCACCGATCACGCTGGTTTTGAAACACAAGTGGTTTATGAAAAAAAACTGCAAAAAGAAGACAAAAGCCGCTTCGACTTTAGCCCAGATCAATTACGAGCAGATATTCGCAACTACGTCACAAAACAACAGCAAACCATTTTGGCGCAAATTAAGCGAATGGGTGCTTCGTGCGATTGGGATAGCTTATTTTTTACATTGGACGAAAATATTGTCAATACGGTCAATGCGACCTTTAAGCGGATGTACGAAGACAAATTACTCTATCGCGCCCAGCGACTGGTCAACTATTGCACTAAACATGGCACCTCGTTTTCAGATCTCGAAGTGGAGTACGAAGACCGCGAGGGGGAATTGGTTTATATAAAATACCCAATTGCCGGTGAAAATAACGCGTTCGTCACCGTTGCCACCACCCGCCCCGAAACTATGCTGGGCGACACAGCCGTGGCAGTGCATCCCAGTGATGTGAGATTCAAACATCTAATCGGCAAAAAAGCGATTGTGCCACTGGTCAACCGCTTGGTGCCACTTGTGGCTGACAAGTCAGTGGATCCAAAGTTTGGTACTGGTGCGGTGAAGGTTACCCCGGCACATAGTCACGCCGACGCTGAAATAGCCAAATTATCCAAGCTAGATATTATCGAGGTCATAAATACCCGCGGCAAAATGTGTGGTGATATTCCAAGCGATCTTGTCGGCTTAAAAGTAGCCGACGCGCGCAGAGAAATTATCGCCAAATTGCACGAACTAAACTTAATTGAAAAAGTGGTTGAGCACAAACACCGCGTAGGTGTGTGCTATAAATGTCGCACTCCGATCGAAATTTTGCCGATGATGCAATGGTGGGTCGACACCAAACCACTGGCTAAAAAAGCGCTTGAGGCACTCAAAAATAATCAGATTACCGTTACCCCGGCCAGCTCAAAAAAACAGCTCGTGCGCTGGTTGGAAAACATTATTGATTGGAACATTTCGCGCCAAATCGTCTGGGGAATACCAATTCCAGCGTGGTATAAAAGCGAAAAGCACGAAACTCGAAACTCGAAACTCGAAACAGATTCAAATAATCAAATCCAAAATGTTTCGGATTTCGGATTTCGGATTTCGGATTTTGAATCTGATATTAAGATTCAATCAGATTCTCCCGGGGAGGGTTGGATGCAAGATACCGACACCTTTGATACTTGGTTTTCATCGAGCCAACTGCCGTACGCCACATTAGGGTATCCGCTAGATCCAAAATTTAAGCAATACTTCCCGACCGACACCATCACTACCGCCAGCGACATTCTATTTTGGTGGGTGGCGCGCATGATTATGATGTCGCTTTATGTTACCGGCGAAGTACCATTTAAGCACATTTACCTGCACGGTTTGGTGTTGGACGCCGATGGCAAAAAAATGAGTAAGTCTAAAGGCAATGTGACCGACCCAATTCAGATTATGGATCAGTACGGCACCGACGCCCTGCGTTGGGCGGTCGTTCACGGCGCCAGTGCAGGGCAAAACTTTAATATGACGCTGGACCGGGTCATTGGCGGACGCAATTTGGCGAATAAGATTTGGAATGCCAGTCGGTTGGTCCTGTTGGCACAGGATCAACAACTCGAGACCAGAGACTCGAGACCAAAGACAAATTCGAATGACAAAAATTTTAAACATTCGAAATTAAGCATTGATTCATCATTCACCCGCCCCTCGAAGCACGAGGAGCGAAGTGGGGACATTCGTCATTCATCATTATCAAATGACATCAACAAGCAAATTATCGCTGATCTAAATACACTTGTTGCCCAAGTCGCCAAATGTTTTAACTCCGATCAATACGGTTTAGCGACCGATTTATTATATGACTTCTTTTGGCACCGCTTTTGTGATCAGTATCTTGAATTAGCCAAAGATTTAGTGCAAAATGACGAGGCGCGCGCTGAAACGGTCGCGACACTATTGCTCTGCTTGACCACATTACTCAAGCTGTTTCATCCGTTTATGCCGTTTGTGACCGAAGCCGTTTGGCAAGAACTGGTCGAGCGCAAAATGGTTAAAGAGCCGTTGTTGATCTTAAGCGCTTGGCCACAATAAATCGCTCATATCCTAGCTGATGGTCATTTCGAGCTTGTCGAGAAATCTCTAACAAATAATTATAGATCTCTCCGCTGCTCCACCAAAGGCGGATATGGTCGAGGTGACAAAATATGTATCAGAGTTTTGCAAAAATAATTTCAACATATTTATGAATATCAAAATGGCGATCGCCGAAATTTATGGGGGCATACCGCTAGCCCCTCGGGTCAAAGCTGTCTTAACGTTGGTCCTGATATTGGTGTTGGCTTTGTGGATCGTCCAACCAATCAAGCGCCACACTTGGAACACCATCAAAAACCGGGGCGATAACGCTTTAGCCAGACGAGATTACGCTACTGCGCGCCTCGAATACACCAAATTGCGGCTGATCAGTCCGAGAAGCCCTGAGCCAAAAATATTAATCGATCGAGTTGTGACTGCGGGGAATGATCTTTTATCCTTACGCACGTTTTATGAGGGGCGAGGAGACGTTAAAATACTAGATATGATCAATTCTGCCACGCGTGATTATACGAGCGCGGAAGAAGCTGTTGTGGCCTGTCAGACGCTATTGAAAGATCGGGAGATTGATTTAGCCAAATTGTGCATCGATCGAGCAGGCGCCAAGTGGCCTCTTTACAAAGAGGGTTGGCTAACAGCGCGCGCAATTGCCAAAATTACTGAGGATGAGGAAGCGGTCAAAAACGCCGAAACCCGCCTACGCCAAATTGATCCGAATATTATTCTGCCAGATTAATCCCCAAATCCGCACCTCTTAAGGTGAAGCTCCTCCACACCTCGGAGGTGGATTATAATCATAGTTTTTGCAAATTAAGATCATTTTGAGAACCGTCCCCATATTCACTAGTACAGCTCCATTAATCAATGGCAAGTTAGGCATGAGTCAATTTTTTCTTACTTCTGCGAATTGTTGAGAGTTCGATCGATTCTAAAGTATCAAGGGTTTGGTCAATTGGAACATCCCATCCCATCTCTTTCTGTGCTTCAATCCAGCCAGCGATAGCAGATTTTAGATTGTCTCTGACCTCATCTAGAGAATATCCATAAGTGTGGCAACCGGGTAACGCCGGAACGAGACCGTGAAACCCCTCGCCATCTTTTTGAATAATGGCGCGGTAGGTGAGCGGTTTAGTTCTGTTTCTAATTAGTGTTTTCATGGCGTGATCATATAGCACAAGACGATAATAATCAACTGCTAGGATTGGATACGAGATGCGTACGCCAAATTGGCAGTAATCGACCGATAATGTGTCAAACGTCGAATAGTTCGGCTTCGCTCACTACTTAGGTGTGAAGCTGTATACTCGCTTTGCTCATTAGACGGTCGGAGTCACTCTCCTCGCGTCCATCACGTCGGGGGTGATATATGATATATAATCATAGTTTTTGCAAATTAAGATCGTTTTGAGAACCGTCCCCATGCTCACCTAAATTATAAATTAATAATTTCTTTAAATTGGTACACTCCGGCTGGCCAGCCCAATCGCCCAGCTGACGACGTAGACAATGAAGTTTTGAATAATGGTGGCGACCCAGCCCAGTGCTTTGAGGATCAGATTTTGTGTATCGAACGCGACATTGCCTAAACCTTCCTTTATTTGATTAGGCACGCTCACATCATCGTCCGATCCGCATGTTTGTTGTGCACCTTTGGTAGCTGGAATTATCATCGTTTCCTGATTAAACGTCCAGTCTTTGACCGCTCCCTCTGTTCTAATTTGTTTTAGACTGCCACCGTCGGCCGAAAAGAAGCCGTTGGAATCAGTCAGATTAAGCGTAACCGATCCCGAGCTAAATCCTGTTTTGTCCAACTTTTTGTGAGCGCACACTATTACTTTTTTTGTCAGCGCCTTATCATGCGCTTCAGCAAACGGTCCGAAATAAAGTGTCTCGATGTCTTTGCGATCCAATATATAGATATCATTATTAATGCCACCATCTGAAAGATCACTGTTTTTATAGGTTCCACTTCCTGGCGGATCATCCACAATATCAACCAGTTCTTTGTTAGTATACGCACCATTGGCATTATTTAATTGAATTTCCAGAGTGATATTTTTGTCTTTTCCTGAAACGTCATAAGGCAAAGACGGATTCGAAAGCGGATCAATTAAAGGCGGGTCAAACTTGACTTGAATTTTGCTACCGGGGCCAGAGGGTAATTTAAGATGATTGTGGACTTCGGAGCTACTAATTATCGGCTGAGGTGGCACAAAATCAGAAACTTCAACAAATTCATCTTTCCAATCGGTCGGAGACGACCCCCCATTATAATTACCGTTAACTTTCCCACCTTCGCTAACTTTAAGGTAACTATCTGATTCACCTTTGCGATAAATATAATCCACCGCGAACGCCTCACCGACTTTATTCCGGTTGTAACGCGCCACAAAATACCACAGACTATCAGTCAAACCATCGGACTTTAGTTTTTTAATGACAATTGTTTTATTATATTGCGATTTGGTGTCAGGATCAGCTACATACAAAGAACCGGCACTACCAGGGTCGGATGATAATACATTGCACTTCGTTTGACCGTTGTTATCATTGAGCCATTTAACGTAACGCCCAAACAGCCGCAATTCGGTGTCTACGCTCCCCTCGCTAATGTTCGATGCTTCCCACTGACCAGTCCTACTACTCTTGAAAATTATCCTGATAACATTAAAATCTGCTTGCGGCCCGGAAGTACCATCAAATGTTGTATCGGCGTATAACCACAAGTAGTCGTTATCAGGCGTAGGCACTGCTACTATATTTTGGGAGGTTAATTTATACGCTTGACTCGACCGCCCATTAAACGTTGCGTCAATAGGGTTGGTGAATTCAATTTTATACGGTTTTCCGCCAGTCACAAATAAGTTCGTAATAGTCGCGGGTTTTTGGGTCGAAGTGGCTTTATTAGGAATTTTTTTGCCAGCACCGAGATAAAAACGGCACTGGCTAATGTCTGCCGGTGTAGGATTAGGAATGGGTTCAGCATTCGCTCCCTGAGCACCAATCGTTGTCGTAAAGAGAACCGCGACAAAGAACAGTTTTAATTTAATAATGACGGGCTTCATACTTTCAGCATAAGGCAAGGATAAAATTGACACAAGGTTTATAGACATGCGAATGCCGTCAGTGACGAATCACCGACGGCATTACTTCGATCGAAGCGACTTACAACTTGTCGCTCCGAACGACTTTCCAGTCATCCCTGATCTTTTGAAGGATCAGGTTAGACTCGTTCAACCTATAACCCGTCTCCCGTACCACGCATCGATAGCGATGGGTGGCGGTTTCGCCACTGACCCTTGTCATGTACACATCCTCCAACGTTCTGCTACTGGCATCAAAGGAGCCGGGATCGTGCACAACGAACAAGTTCGGTGACGCAGCATACACACTCTGTGCTTCTGGGGTGCAGAGACGCAATGATACACGGTGCTGCCCTGCTTGCCATGCGCTCAGAAACTCGAGCGCCGTTATTTTGGCGAGCTTCTCGTTGACCTCCTTCTGGTTGACATGCGCCAGATGCTCTTGATAGCGGCGTTGACTTTCCGCTAGTTTGCGGTGACCTTCCTGCAACTCCTCCAAGGTTGGAAATGGCTTATCCTTATGCCATCTGATCCACAAGTCGTGACCATGTGCCCAATCTTCTGGGCCCAAGTCTGTTTTCCCGCTATAGACAGTGTTGATTATGAAGTACTCCTCATTGGCCGGGATTTTCGGCTGTGAGGTCGTTGCACTTTCCGTTTTGACGGGCTGCTGAGTCAAACGGTTGGTTGCCCATACACTGCTCACAACCGCTACAGCCGCCAATACAACCATCCACGTCTTGAACATTACAACTGCCCTCCTTTTTTAGAGAACGACCCGAAATGAGGCGCTGTTGCCTCAGAAAAGTATGTTTTAATTATACACTTATTATCACGCTTGTCAATGGAAACGGAAGACGGTGGACAGAGG
>CAZQEC010000012.1:0-862 GCA_964591565.1 uncultured Candidatus Saccharibacteria bacterium
GATCCACCCCTACGAGTAAATAATAACTTCTACTTCAGACTTCTGAACAGATACAAATTTGCTTGCGCAGTAATGTACGTTCTGGTTATACTTAATGCAAGGAGGATAAATAATATGTCAGAAGAGCGACCTGGTTTTAGTGGCGAAGCTGATCTGCCAGAAATCAAACAAAATACCTACACAGATGCACAGCGTAATGAAGCTGACGTGGCAAACACGCGCATTAATGAGATTGAAGCAGAAAAAATGCGATTAACTGCAGAAAGAATGCGATTAACTACCGAGGGAAACACCACCAGCGAACGCACAGAAATGTATAGTAAGAGAATTGCCGGATTAGAGCTTCAAGCTGACATGTCTCACAGAATGGGCGATGAAGCAACAGCCGAACAATTGAATAACGAGATAGCACAGCTTCAGCGCGAGAAACTTGAAACATCAGATGCCAACGTCAAGCAAGCACTAAAAGATTTGATGATATTATTACCAAGTCTCAACACAAAAGATCGCCAGTCGTTTGTCCACGCCCCCAGGTGTGATGAAGAGATGCTCAAGAAAATGGCAAATTTACTCAACGAATCAGTCGCCTACGCCACAAATCAAGCAGAGCAACCGCGAAATGTGCTTATGCTAAGACTAAGTGATGCTGGAGATGGAAATGCCGTAATCTATAGCTGTAGCCCAAGCGGCTCGTATTTACACATTCGGAGTCATTCATCATATAATAAATGGGTTAACACGCCACGATAGATGCACTTTTTACAGTTCCCGCAGAATTTGATAAACCACGCTCCCCGAAAATCCTCGTCCAGCTAAAAAGCGGGCGAGTTTGATTTTGCGTTGCGCTGGATCAAAACGGGAT
>CAZQEC010000012.1:872-26286 GCA_964591565.1 uncultured Candidatus Saccharibacteria bacterium
GGGATAATAATTTCAGCCGTTTTTCGGCTAAACCACGGGCTAGCATTAGCTCATCGTCCGTAGATATTACCCCAACCGCTAGCTCGGCAATTTCAGGCGAAACGCCCTTTTGGATCAGTTTTATCCTCAGATGCCTTGCCCCTCGAGGTGCCGTGCGGGTTTGATATGAAACATAGTTTTCGGCGTATTTTTGGTCGTTTATTAGCCCCATTTCAGTTAGTTTTTTGATAACCACTTCAATTACGTCTGGATTATATTGTCGCGTCACTAATTTATCCCGCAACCCTTGCTCCGTCTGTGCAGAGCGTTGCAAACTCTTCATCGCTACAATAAAAGCATCATTTTTTGATTCTGGATTATCTGCCTTGCGTACCATATAACTCCCTGTCTTTCATTCAAATCCAACTATCGTTAATCTTTCTTTCCTTCTGGTAGCGTGTAAACAGTGGGGATTGTTAAGGGCGGTGGGGCGACATCTTAGGCGAGCCCTAACACTCTTAACTAAAAAAGTTACCCAAATGTAAACAAGAAAAGCGTGGTTTAAGTATACGGTTGTTAAGTGTACGGTTGTCAACCGTAGGAGGTTGATCGTGCATCATTATTAGTATCGTCAGATTTAATCAAGGGCGACCGTGGCGCAGTATTTCATAATTTCTTCAGCGCCTCTTTGACTGATTGGCGATTATCAACCTGAAGCACTTGTGAAAGTCTGGGGAACTGGTCCAGTAAATAAACTTGAATCTTTTGGTCCCAACGTGTCCAGATAGCCATGGCAGTTAATATCATAATAACGCCAAAAATGGTTTGCGGATTAATTTTGCCGGTGCTAATTTTTTTCAGCCGACCAATCACGGCTCGACTACCATACATCACAATAGACAGTGGAATAGCCGCACCAATCACAAACACCAGCGTAATTGCAACCGATTCAAGGCCAACTCCGCGCGTAGCCGATAGGGCAATAACCGAGGCCATTATTGGACCGGTACACGGCGCCCATACTAGCCCAAGACTGATCCCAACCAATACGCCGCTCCAAAAACCATCGCCAGACGCTTGTTTTGTTTGTGGTATTAATTTGCTGACCCTGATCTCAAAAGCGATCAGCAACTTCGGAATAATCATCACCAACCCAAAGATGATCAGAATAACAATGGCAACGTAGCGCAATATATCTGTATTAACCCCGAATCTACCGACCAGATAGCTTAATCCGAGCGTGGCTATGCCAAAACTAAATATCAGGCCACAAATGATGCCAAACGGTCGCTTGCGCCCACCACTCACCCCGGCTGAAAGCACAATCGGCAAAATGGGCAAAATGCAGGGCGCGGCAATGGTCGCAATACCAGCCAAAAAAGCGAAAGTTAATAAAATAATCACATCAATCCTTAATTGTTGTTCAACAAGTCAGATTTTAGCCCAATCATTTTATTGATATTTAGCCATTTCGGTCTTGAAAGTGGCAGAGTCCCAGGCGTCGCTAAATCGCGCCACCTCTTTGCCGTCTTTGATGATAACTTTGGTGTGTTGATAGGGTATGCGAAACTGATCCGCCAACGCTTTTTCATCGCTATCGGTTTCAGTGTCCTTATAGTTCACGCGAAAACCAACGATGTTACTACTGGTCAGGGCGTCAAAACCGCCTTTCATGACTGGGGCTTCAACGCGACATATTGGACACCAATTGGCGTAAAAATCGAGCATAATTACTTTATTTTGTTTCCCAGCCAAAATATAGTCGGCTTGTTTAAATGCTAAATATAGCGCCGATTTACCAGCTAAAACCTCTCCAGTAAATGAGTCGGTTGTGACCACATCTTCGCTTGTGCTAGTATTGTCGGTTTTTGTGGCATCGGTTTTGGATAATTCGGTTGATGTTTTGGTTGCATCTTCATTTTTATTGCTCGATGTAGAAAATGAATCTGAAAACACGACTGCGCCACCCAACAAAACAACGACCACTAAAATCACAATCACAATTTTTTGCACAATATACTACCTTTATTATTTAAGCTAATCCACTTCGACTTCCACATTGTCCAAATTGTCAGCCACAGCCACCGGCGGCTTTAATTGTTGTTCTCGTACTTTTGCCTCTATATCGGCCGCTACCTTAAGATGACTAGCCAAAAATGCGCGCGCCGCTTCTCGCCCTTGACCCAATTTTTCCTCACCCATCGTAAACCATGTGCCAGATTTTTCGATAATGCCTGAAGTCACACCGAGATCTAAAATTTCGCCTTCGTGACTAATACCGTGATTGTACATTATGTCAAACTCGGCCACCTTAAACGGTGGCGCCACCTTATTTTTGACCACCTTGACCGTAGTGTGCGAACCAACTACCACATCACCTTCTTTGAGCTGTTCTTTGCGCCGAATATCCATACGCACAGAGGCGTAAAACTTGAGCGCGTTACCGCCAGTGGTGGTTTCAGGATTGCCAAACATCACCCCAATTTTCATGCGAATTTGGTTAATAAACACCACAGTTGTTTTAGATTTGGAAATAGCGCCAGTCAGTTTGCGTAAGGCCTGACTCATTAGCCGAGCTTGCACACCCATCATAGCGTCACCCATTTCACCCTCAATTTCAGCGCGGGGCACTAAAGCCGCCACCGAATCTACCACTACCACATCCACCGCGTTCGAGCGCACTAAAGTTTCGACGATCTCTAACGCTTGCTCCCCAGTATCGGGCTGGGAGATGAGCAAATCGTCGAGGTTGATGCCCAATTTTTTGGCGTATTCTGGATCAAAGGCGTGTTCGGCGTCCACCATAGCGACCACTCCACCAACTTTTTGCGCTTCCGCCATGATGTGAATTGCCAAAGTAGTTTTGCCCGAAGATTCAGGGCCATATATTTCAATAATGCGCCCACGTGGAATGCCACCGCCGAGAGCAATATCTAAAGAAAGCGAACCACTGCGAATTGTCTCAATCTGCAAACCCGAGCCCTCGCCTAACTTCATAATCGAACCCTTGCCAAACTGCTTCTCAATTTGCATCAAGGCCATTTTTAGGGCTTCTTGCTTACTGCTCAACTTTTCGTCTGTCTCTACTTTTGCCGCGCTAATTTTGGCCATTTAACCTTTCTGGTGATCCAACGAGCGCCGCTTGTGGTGCGTTTACCAACACAATGCGCGATTGTTCACGCGTTTTGCCGAGTCTGTTCTGGGCTTTGACGATAATATTATTCACTCCATGCTCCACACGCACAGATTGTACAAACCGACCATCTTCTGTCACCGGAATGTTCTGCCCACCAATTTGCACTATCACCCCTGGGTCGGTTGAGCCACTAACGGTAACACTATCGCCCACAACTTCGGCAGATTGCACCGGACTTTCCAGCGTCAGTGATGGCACCCCAGCAAAGCTGGATATTTGGATACCAAAATAGGCAATTAAGGCGCAGATCAAAGCGCCAGCAACCGCACGCCACATTAGCTTCGGCGTCACCACCACTCGCGCTGGACTTAAATTGTTATCGAGCGTAATATGGGCCACTGAGCCAGCGCTAGCCAACCCATATTCGATTTGAAATTGCGCTAAAATGCGTTTTGAATTTAAGCCAAGATAAGTGGCGTACGTTTGTATAAATCCAAGAGTGTAAACTGGCAATGGCAACTGATAAAACTTGGATTGCTCCAGCGCTTCCAAATATTTAGCGCGAATGAGTGTGCTACGCTCGGCCTCAAGTAAATCAATTTGAAGTCTCAAACGCGCTTGACGTAATTTTTCGCCAACCGAGAGCGCCACTTTGACGCTATTTTTGTGTGATTTCGATGTGGATTTACGAGTTAAGGCCATTATTCCTTCAAAAACATTGGCTAATAATTAATGTCTGTGCCCACAAATAATCAACTGGTTTTAAGTAGTTTCTCTAGTTAATGATACTCTCTGCAAGCCATCAGTCAAGGGGGTAAACGGTAGCTTCACGCCTCTGTAATGGTTAGCCCATTCGGTGACAATTGGTCACCAATCGCTAGTTGGGGTGAACAGTCCAATATGTTTCTGGACTTCTACACTCCTTGCATTAATATCGCTCCGTGGGGTCGCGTAGTTCATTTGTAGACATTAATACATCGCGCGGACGTGAACCGTCGGGGGGACCAATCACCCCTTCGTGTTCAAGTAGATCTAACAGGCGCGCGGCGCGGGCATAGCCAATGCGCATTCGACGCTGTAACAAACTAGCCGACGCCTTGCCAGCTTGCACCACAATACTCATAGCGTCGCGATACAGCTCATCGTCGCCCGCTCCCTCTCCGGTGCCAATCGCACCCGCACTAACAGTATGATAATCGGTAATAGACTCATCGTATTGAGCGAACGAATCTTTTTTCAAAAATCCGGTGACCGCCGTAATTTCCTTATCGCTCACAAAACACCCTTGCAGGCGCTTCGGCTTGGTAATGTCGCCGCCTAAATACAACATATCGCCTGAACCGAGCAGTTTTTCCGCCCCACCCACGTCCAAAATGGTGCGTGAATCTACCTGACTGGCCACCGTAAAAGCAATGCGCGACGGAATGTTGGCTTTAATTAAACCAGTAATAACGTCCACACTCGGACGTTGGGTCGCCACAATGAGATGGATACCAGTGGCGCGCGCCATCTGCGCCAAACGAACGATTGAACCCTCCACATCATTAGCCGAAACGGCCATTAAATCGGCTAACTCATCAATAATTATCACAATTCGCGGTATTTTGCCTTTCGGACCCGGTTTTTCATTATATGCGGCAATGTTACGCGCCCCAATTTCGGCAAAAATACGATACCGATCTTCCATTTCCGCCACCGCCCATTTTAGCGCATTAACCGTTTTATCAGGCTCAGTAATAACCGGGGTTAATAAATGCCCAATGCCGTTATACCCTGTTAATTCAACCCGCTTCGGATCAACCAGCATTAAACGTAAGTCTTGCGGACTATTATTCATAATGTACGTGACAATAATAGAGTTAATAGCTACCGATTTGCCAGAACCAGTCGCGCCGGCAATCAGTAAATGGGGCATTTTTTCCAAGTCAATGACCATTGCCATACCAGACACATCTCTGCCCAGCGGAATGTTCAAAGCGTGACTCGTTTTATGATACTCGGGCGATTCCAACAGTTCGCGCAAAGTCACTTTAGCCACCGATTTATTCGGTATTTCCACGCCAACGGCCGATTGACCCGGTATCGGCGCTTCCATGCGCAAGCTTTTAGCCGCCAACGCCAACGCTAAATCATTCTGACGGGCCACAATGTTGGCCAATTTTACCCCTTCGGTCGGCTTAAAAGTGTACTGACTAACCGTTGGTCCCACATTGACGTCTTGCATTGACACTTCAATGTTAAACTCTTTCAAGGTTTGGCGAATCGCCTCAATGTTTTTTTGCACATTGCCCGGGTTTGGTTTAGTATCGGAAGTTTCCAGCAGATCAATCGGCGGTACATTCCAACCGCTCGAGGTGAGCAGGCGCGTCGTCCCAAACGGCTTTGTTTCTAGTACCGGCGCCGAAGAGCGGGGGGCAATGTCGCGACGACGCAACTTTAAGCCGCCAAGTCCCCTTCTGACGGTCGTAAACACCGACACTCGCGTGCCGCCCTCATTAACGTGCACCTCCTCTTGCTCGTCACCGCCACCCACCAAAGACGCCCAAATTGACATGATAGATGTGTTTAGCGCCATTGACAAAGATAGGCAAAATAAGGCCAACAGTACCAAAAATGAGGCGACCCCACCCAAAAATTGTACAAAAAGCGTTGATGCAAAATAACCAATGTATCCGCCGCCACCGCCCTCTTTAGCCACGTTTAACGCATTATCACTGGCTAAAATAAAATGCATCATACCACCGAAGCTAAAAAATAATAGAATGATACCAATGACCGTGGAGAGGCGCACTTCATACAACTTTGGGTTAACCGCGCTGACTACCACCGCCAAAAAAACGACCGGTAACAGATAAGCCAAATAGCCAAATAACAGTCGGCTTTCTTGAATGACAAACTGTCCCACCACGCCCGCCTTGCCGAAAATAGCCAAGAGCATCACTACTCCGAGCACCAGCATAACAATGGCCACCATTTCCTTACGCGTCTCTTCTTTCATACCTAAATCGAACGCGTAGCCCTTGCCGCGAGATTTTTTACTTTGCCAAAACTTTGGACCGTAATCTTTACGCTTGCGCCGTGCCAACTTAAACCTCCTAATAGATGTCGTACCATTAATATAACATAATTACAGATGTGAGAGCGAAAAAAAGAGTCCGCCAATTGCACAATTGACGGAACAGTCATGGATCATGGCCCCGCGTTACACAACGCTAGGGATGAACAATTGGGTTACACTGCCTGGCGGCGCAGGGTCTATTTGGCCAAGCGGTGGCTTTGCCAAAATCTCAAAAGTCGGGCTCGCCGCCACCAGCACATAGTTGTAGCGGCTCTTGCGGACATCACGTCTTAACCTTTCACACGTGTTCATGCCCCGGCACAATTCCAGAGTGACTTTTAGCACACCGAAAAAGACACTTACACAATCGACACGACCACCTGCTCCCAGAACCGATACAGGTAACGGTGGACTCGGACGTTGCAAAAAACACGCGACCTCCGGAGTTGGGACTCTGCGCACCCGATACTCGATTCCCTCCATCTGATGAGTGAAATCAATCTTGGCAAAGGTGTCGTTAGACAAAACGCCGGGATATATAACACCGTCCACCCCATCATTTGTGTCCGCGACATTATTGATGAAGCCAAACAGCTCGTCGTACCACTGATCACTTGGCTTAACTTTGTCGTCGTCTCCGCAACTGCCTAATCCCTCAATTGCCTTGATCGTGAACACATTTACGTTGAATGTAGCACCTGGCACGTTGCACCTCCTAACGTACTACAAATCGCAGAGTTTGCTGTTAAGGTCTTATCGTTCGGCAAACAATCTACAACGCCAGCCAGTCTAGGTCGATCGTCGAATGAGGCGATGATGCACTTTTGTGCGCAAAAAGTCAATCCACACGTACAAAACTGGAATAATGACCAGTGAAAGGAACCCAGAAACGCCAATGCCAGCAATAATGACCACCGAAAGACCGCGCCAAAAATCGGATTCAATGGCGAGCGGCAGAAGCCCGCCCAACGCCACTAATTTCGTCAGTAATATGGGGCGAAAACGCACACCAGAGGCGCGAATAATGGCTTCCCCAGCCCCTAGACCTTCTTCTCGACGTAATTGATTGGCGTAATCAATCAGAAATATGGCCACATTTTCCACAATGCCAACCAAAATTGTCACACCCAATAACTCGAGAAAGCCAAGATCGCTCTTGGTTAGATATAACGCTGGAAACACCCCAATAAACGCCATTGGAATAGTAAATAGCATAATAAACGGTTGCGAAAACGACTTAAACTGCAACACTAGCACCAAGTAGGTGAGTAATATGGCGATCACCAAAGCAATACCCAGCTCACGAAACGATCGCGCAATTTCTTCGAATTCACCTCTATTTTGTCGGCTCTCAAGCCCCAGTTCTTTAATCTTGGCAGAAGTCATATACTGATCTAATTTCTGCTGCACCGCAATCGTGTTCTTCTGATCATCTAGGCGCGCTTTGACGTTAACAAAACGTAGTCCGTTAAACCTCTGCACTGCGTTTGGCACATTGGCAAGTGCAACGTTTGCCACATCACCAACTTTGATTATTAACCCAGCGCGATTGACCAGTGGCAACTGTTTGATATTTTCAATATTAGCTGGTTTTTCGGCGTTAATTACGACCACGTCCATCGCCTCACCATCACTATTTTCATATTTTGTCACCTTGGTTTCGTCCAAAACACCTCTCAACTGTTGCCCAATTTCCGCACTAGACAAGCCAAATTTTTGCACCAAGTCCCGATTCAGCAAAAGGCGCATTTCCGGCACCGCTTGCTCCGAAAAACCGTCGTCAACTTTCACCACATGATCCAGCTTGGATAAATACGCACCAATGTCTTTTGCCGCACTCGCCAACGTATCAAATTTATCACTGTAAAGTTGGGTTTGAATCTGGTAGTCACTCTCTGGCGGTCCCACACCGGCTTCGATCACTGAAACTTCCGAAAATCCGTTAATGTTTTGGGTGTCTTCGCGTATTTTTTTCAGCACCGCTTTGCTTTTATCACCAGTGCCCGCGCGTTCAGATTTCGGCTTCAACTCAACCCACACAATCATTTGCCCATCGTCTTGAGTTTGATAATAATAATGCTTTATTTGGGCAGTACTATTTAAAACATGCTCGAGCGACTTGGTCGCATTATCTTTATCCCCGTAGCCAAGTCCCTTGTTTAGCGTCACGGTGATACTCAAGTTTTGGTTATCTTCAGGCGTAGCAAATTGGACTATATTTATTTTACCCGTTGCCACTAATGAAACTGCCGCACCAACCAGCATGAAAGAAATCAGCAGTGCGCCAATTTGACGTAGTCGGTTCGCAAGGACCCAAGCATTCAGTTTCATCACAAAATTCGCGGCTCGCGACAGATCGGTGTGTTCAGAATCGGCTTGCACATCTTGTTTCGACTTCGGCAAAATGTATTTGGCTAACATGGGCAAAATGGCGATCGGTACCAAGTATGATGCTACAAGTGCCGGGATTACGGTGAGCGGAATGTATTTAATAATTTGTCCAAAAATGCCAGAAACTACCCCGAATGGCACAAAAACGATAAACGACGTAAGTACCGCCATAAACAACGCTGCCCCGTAGCGACGTCCAGATTCAAGAGTGGCATCGCGGGCACTTAAATTGAGATCACGGTAGCGTTGAATTGCTTCAACCATCACTACTGCCGGATCAACCACCAATCCAAGCACCAAAATGAGCGAAAACAGCACGATTGTGTTGAGTTGCACACCTAAAAACAATAATGACATAAACGTCACGCCGAGCGAAAGTGGCAGTGAAAGTGCGGCAAGCAAGGCGGCGCGCCAGTTCACAAATAGCAACATACTCAAAAATAGCAACTGCAATCCACCAAGTAAGTAAAGATTTTTCTTCGCCCCAAATGCGCCCTCATTAATTTCAGTCACTTGAGCTTTGGTTGAATCTGCCTGATCTTGCAGTGCAATAATTTCCGTTTTTTGATTTATAGTGCCCGATGTTTTGGCTTTATTTAATTGTTCGTCAATTAATGACTTAGTCGAAATAACATCGGCGGTTTTTAAAATTTGCACATTGACTAAAACACCCGAGCGACTAACTAATTTGCCGTCTTTGACATAGCCAAATCGTTCTATGGCGCTTTCTTCACTTAGATTTATAGATACCGTCGCCACATCTTTGACTAAAATTGGCGCACGGGATATGGCATTGCTGGCCACAACCAAATTACGAATATCGTCTAAACTGGAAAAACTGCCAACCGATGTGACCGCACTTTTCTTATTGTCTATGGTTAAATTGCCGACCGGAAAGTTGACGTTTGCTGAAGCAATTACACCGTTCAGCGTAGTTAAAGCAACATTGTTTCGTGTCATATCTGAAGTGCGAAACGCCACATTCACACGCTCGGCACGATCAATGGCCAGTTTGGCCGATTTGACCCCAGATACACTAGATAATTCATTTGCTACGACGCTGGCTTGTTTTCTTAAATCATTAATTGAACCATCGCCCGTAATTCCCAAAGTATACGAAGGTCCAAATGTATCAAATGAGTTCACCTTGGGCACTTCAACTTCTTTTGGTAAACTAGCCTGCGCCGACTGCACCAATCTTTGGGCATCTTGAACGCTTTTGTCTAAATCGGCATCATCTGAAAGCGTAATGGCGATGTTGGAAAAACTGTTTTGCGAAATTGACGAAAACTCTTTGAGGTTTTTGATATCTTTAATAGCCGATTCTAATTCAGCGGTCACCTTTTTTTCAACTTCACTAGCCGAAGCACCGGGATAGACGGTTTGAATAAAAATGAATTTCGGTGAAATAGTCGGAAATCCTTCGCGACGCAGGGACAGCAAACTGAAAGTGCCACCAACAATAATGGCTAACATTAGCAACCACACTAAGCGCGTATTATCGGCAAAAAAACGCACCAATTTGGCGTTCCAGTCGTAATGCACATTTTTCACAACACTCCTTATTTTCCCAGAATCAGTCTACACAAAGAAACTGTTTCCCACAATACCATTCGTTATTCGGGCTTCGTCATTGCTTCATCTTGTTTCGAATTTAAACATTCGGATTTCGCCCGTTCGACTATGTTCAAGGAGACCTAATCTTGTCGAAAGTCGGATTTCATTTAGTATTCGTCATTCGGGCTTCGTCATTTTTTTATCATTTATCGCTTCCCGCCACATTAGTGCGGGCCGAGCGAATGAGATCGACAATTTTATTTGGATCGGCGGTACCCGGCAAAAACAGCGGTGACTCTGATGTTTCACTCTCAACTACTACCGTGCCAAAATTGAACATACGTCCCATTATGCCAATGCGACTTTCGACCCGCGACAGATCGTGCAAGCTCATATAGGTTTTGTTTTTGGTCACAAATCCAGTAATTTTTTCAATTGTACTCGAGGTCAAAATGTACTCAGTGTTGACCCAATCTAAATAAACTATCAGTCCGGCCACCACGAACCCAAACATAATGATGACGTAAATACCAACCTGAAACAGTGGTGGGATAGATTGAGCTGGAGTGACGAGCAAAAGCATTATCACCAAAAGCAAGGCCCCAAGGCCGACAAAAATCATTGGTCCAATAATAAACCACTCACTTTTGCGCACTCGAAAAATGATCATCGGATCGTCGGAATGTGGCAGTACGTCGTGGCTCATACCATTATTGTACCTTATTTTAGGTGATAGCTGGTAGTGGGTATTTGGTAGTTTTTGACTAATCATCTAATAAGCTAATCACCTAATCAGCTATTCCATCCTCCATCGTCCATCCTCCGATATTCCCTTGCGTCAACGCCAAAAAAATACGATTATGTATATATGCCACCCAACCCCACTTTCATTACCACCACTCGCGCCACCGCTGTGCCAATGTTGGCATCGGAGACTTTGATATTCAAAACCCGCCGCAGTGTGCTATTTTTAATTCTGCCGATATTTTTCGTTTCGGCTGTTGGTGTAGTGTTGGCGATCGTTTTTAATCAAATCTCACTTTCAGGTCAAATTTTGCTTTTTATGCGCCTCGGTATAATTGTGGCTATTTTGTTTGTGGACTTAATAATTGTGCTCGATTGGCTGACCACCCAATATACTTTAACCTCCAGGCGAGTACAGTTTAGTTTTGGCATTATTGGTCAACAAGTTAAAACCATTTCTTTAGAGCAAGTGACCAGTGCTGATACCCAATTTGGCATTTTTGCCCGCCTGTTTGGCTACGGCACGATTATGATAGTGGCGGCAAATATTAACAGCCAAATATTCTTCAAGGGCATTAGCGCGCCCAAAGATAAGTTGGATCTAATCAATGCGGCTGTCATCGCCGCCCAAAGCGACAACTAACGTATTCACTGTGACTCTTGCCTTATCTTGATCCTTCCGAGTAATCTTTCTTAGCGTGGCTAGGCTTAAGGTTTGTTAAGGGGTAGGGGGCGCTATCTTAGGCGAGCCCCTTGCCCCTTAACTAAAATAAATTTGACATGCGAAAAGGTCGGGCAAAACATCACCCGACCCTTCGAATCACCATCATCGCCTACAGCCGTGGCTGCTAAAAACGTTGCCGCCACGATATCCTCCCGCAAGCGTGAATCACATGCGACAGAGGCGTGCCCAACCAAGTGCGAAAAAATCGCCGCACGTTGGTGAAGAATGATCGCCTTCGCCATCGAAAGCGGAGCGAGCGTAAAAACGCGTAAGCCCCGCATACAAACAGCCCTCCAGCGATATAGAGCAAAAGACTGTATGGCGACGTTTCGTAGTCGCCTAAAATGCCATCGCCGGTATTGAAAAACCACTGCATGACACGTCTCCTCCCTGCCACCCGAAGTGGCCGAGAAAGAATACGACAGTTACGGCCCGATAGTTATTAAGATTGCGCCCCGATATACATTTATTATATATTATTAGTACATACATGTCAATAGTTCGACTGGCTCACCATTTTCAATAGTTCGGCAGGCTTCGGCCGTGAGCTTAAGCCGAATCGGCTCACCATTGACCATAAGCTTAAGTCGAATTGGTCAACAGGTGTTAATCAAACCTCTATCACCACCGGCACCACCATTGGGCGGCGCTGAGTTTTCTGATACAGAAACTCGCCCATATTTTCGCGAATGTCGTTTTTGAAGTAGTTTGGATCGAAATTTCGCGCGTCGGTGTGACGGGCAAAATGCTTTTTAATTTCCGCCCGTGCGGCGTGCACCAAATCTTCGTGTTCACGCATATAAATAAAGCCGCGAGATATAATATCGGGTGATGATACCATTTTGCCGGTGGTGTGATCTATGGTTACAATCACCACAAAAATGCCTTCTTCAGCCATCACTCGCCGATCGCGTAGCACAATGTTACCCACGTCACCGATGCCCAAACCATCTACCATGACGTAGCTAGCTGGCACTTTTTCGTCGGTCACCCTGCCAACCCCGTCCACGAACTCAATCACCTGCCCATTGTCGCCGATTAAGACGTTTTCGCCCGGCATCCCTAAACTTTGGGCCATTTGACCGTGCATGACCAAACGATGACGCTGTCCGTGCAAAGGAATTAAATGTTTTGGTTGCACCAAACTAAACAACAGTTTTAGGTCTTCTTGATAAGCATGCCCAGACGAGTAAATATCCATCGTTTTATTATAAATAACTTTGGCGCCTTGGCGCAGTAAGTTATCCATGACCCCCGAAACCGATCTTTCATTGCCCGGAATCGGGGCGGCGGCTAGAACAATAGTGTCGCCGCGTTTAACTCGAATTTGCCGATGTTCGCCAGTCGAGATGCGATGTAAGCCCGACATTTCCTCGCCTTGAGCTCCGGTTGAAATAATACAGACCTTGTCGTCGGGATATTTGCCCACATCACGAATTTCAATTAGCGTATTTGGCGGCATTTTAATGGCCTCAATAGATACCGCCGCCTCGACGTTATTAATCATACTGCGCCCAACTAACGCCACTTTACGCCCGGTGTGTTGTGAAGCGTTCAGTATTTGTTGAATACGCGAAATGAGCGAGGCAAACATAGCCACAATAATACGGCCTTGCGAATGTGTTTCAAAAATTTCAATCAGGTTTTTTTCAATTTCACGTTCCGAAATAGAGTGTCCTTGCCGATCAATGTTGGTTGATTCGGAAAAAAGCGCCAACGGCTGTTCGGCCGACAGTTGGGCAATGCGACGCAGGTCAGTCGGGCGGCCGTCAGCTGGAGTGTGATCTAGCTTCCAGTCGGTGCAATACAACATTAGCCCTTCAGGAGTGTAAATGGCCAACCCCATACAATCGGGAATAGAATGAGCCAAGCGAAACGTTTCCACCTTAAACACCCCAAACTGTAAAACATCCACACCAATTTTAATCACGTTCACCGGCACTTTGCCGAGCAAACTAAACTCTTCCAGTCGTTTTTCAACCAATTTGGCGGTTAGGGGTGAGGTATAAATCGGCGGAAAGCCAATTTTGCCAATCAGATAAGGCACCGCGCCAATATGATCCAAGTGTCCATGGGTAATGACTACCCCGCGAATGCGATCTTTTTTATCTTCTAAATACGCCACATCAGGAATGACGTAATCAATGCCAAGCATGGCTTCATCGGGAAACATAAAGCCCATATCTACCACCAAAATGTCGTTGCCGTACTCAAACACGGTCATATTTTTACCAATTTCCTCAACTCCACCGAGCGGAATGACGCGCAATTTCGGTTTGGCAGATTGGGATGATTGCGGAGCGGTGCTTAAAGTTTCGGTCGGTCGTGAAACAGATTTTCCGGTAAAAAATTGGTCAATTGTTTTTGGCGCATATCGTCTTTGGCGAGGAGTGCCAGACGCTGGCCGACGCATATGACGCGGCGCGGACCCCGGCGCGCGATCGGGAGACGACAATCCGGGTGATTGTGTAGTTTGGGTAGATGGTGTAATGACAGGTCGTTCAGGGGCTCGGTACTCCGACACATTTTGACGGGTATTATGATTAACAAAAGCCGTCACTGGTTTTGGCATCTGCCCATTGCCTCCCCCAGAGCTATTCGGGGTGACGATTGGGGTCGATTGTGAAACTGTATTTGAAGTCGATTGATCCGCCGTGTTATTTTTTGTTTCTTCCATAATATTTTGGTTTTCCTTTCTTGTATTTAGTTCGTAGTTAGTAGTGAGTAGTGGAGCGGGGTTCATCGTATAACGTATAAGGTATTAGGTATCATGCAAGAGAAAATGCGCCAGGCGACAATCTCTTATCTTATACCCCTGATACCTGATACATCATACCTGATACCTAATTTTGATATTTCCTCTAAAGCATTGGTATTTGTTTATTAGTCGTAGATGTTTCCACCGGTTTTGCTGATTGCTTGATCTGCTCCAAAATGATCGGAATACGCTTAAAATCGTCCACTAAGGTTTGTCGCAAAGACCCGTTATGTAAAGCGGCGGCGGGGTGATAAAGCGGTAAAATACGACGCTCTCCCCGTTTTTGCACCTGACCGTGCACCGCCGATATTTTTAATCCCGGCAAAAAATAATTAAGTGAATGGCGCCCCAAACAAACAATTAATTTCGGCTTAATTAACTCAAGCTGGGCTTCCAAATAAAAATGACAGGCCCATTTTTCGTCCTCTTCGGGATCGCGATTTTCCGGCGGGCGGCATTTTACTATATTGGTAATGAATACATCGGATCTTGATAACTGAATGCTCGCCAACATATCATCCAAAAAATGACCTGAGTTACCCACAAATGGCTTTCCCTGTTGATCTTCATTAAACCCGGGCGCTTCCCCCACAAACACAATTACAGCCCGTTCATTGCCCTCACCCGGCACACCTTGAATACGGGTTTTACCGAGTCCACAACAACACTCTTTTTTAATTTGATCCGCAATGGCGTTCAGTGACGATTTATCAATTTGAGTTTCATTGGTCATGCAACTACAATACAGCCTCGAAAAGAGACTGATCCTACAACGTTAATAAGGGATTCGTGACACATATATTTAAATAAAAATGAGAGCTCAACGATCTACTTCATTTACAAGCGTAGCAGGTTAACTCTTGGCTGTCAATGGTTCGACTTATATATACGGAAAACGGAGAGCAGAAAACAGAACCTTATTAATTCTTTCTTATCTTTCTTAGCGTGGCAGGGTGGGGATTGTTAAGGGGTAGGGGGCGCTATCGCAACGAGCCCCCTGCCCCTTAACGAAAAAGAACCGATAATTTTAATTTTTGTGCTGTCAATTTAGTAATGTTAAGTCGACATTGCGTTGTGATTCAACCCTCCTACGCTAAGGCTACGGCAGGGCAGGCTGGCCTTAGGATTTGATTAGCTCACCGTTTGTTAACGACTCGGTACTAACACTCGGTTGACTGACCCTGGCGCGATACTTGGCGATGACGAATTTGTTGATAAATCCAAAAGCCACTATTATCAGATACGTTATCCACAGCGCACGAATGATTTGGGTGCTTTGCACATCGGACCCGACGTTCCAGCTGTGTAAAAAAGCAACGATGAAAAGTAGGTAATTCAGTTTATGAATTGAGTACCAATACTTTTGCAACCATTTTGAACGGCGCAGCAGTCCCGCCAGCGCCGTACAAATCAGAATTAGTAAGGCGAGTGGACCAAGTAGATAAAAATAGCGCGTTGGCCAAGCATAAACCTGCCCCGAAGCTACATCAAACAAGCGTGATCCTTGCGCTAGAGCGGTGACATAATAAAGAATCGGATGTAGGAAAGCGAACAGCAAAGTAAATGTGCCGACGATTATGTGATAGCGCTTGGTGAAATACGGCCCCATTATTTTGCTAAAAAATGACCGAAACTCTTGAGTCAATATCTGTTGCGTGATTAAGGTAAATAATGTCAATCCGACTAAACGCATAAACACCGCCCGGGCGGTATTCGCATTGGCAACCCCCCAAAAACCAGCTGGCAGAGCCGAAAGCACCAAATAAATCGGCAACCCCAACATCCCGAACCAAATTAGCGCAATAACTACTCTTTTGGTGATTATCATATCTTTTACAGTAGCACTTATTTCATCAATAAACCAACTAGCGTCGCTCTTTCTATCCTCTATCTTCCGTCTTCCATCCTCTGTTATCTGTCCTCTGTATTCCGTTTTCAGTCATTTTCTGTCATAATCCGCCAATAGATCCGCATGCCGCACCTTGACATAAGCATACCTCTCCCGGGCTAGTCCCATATTAGCCCACTTTCGGCTGTAAAAGGAGTAAAGACGCAATGGTAGTAGAAGATAAGCCTGGCACCACGATCCGCACACTAGCGGATGAACAACACATAGGCGTTGTCGTTACACACAACAGTAGCTATGGCTATATCAAGGCGGACGATTCCAATAGTCTGGTGCTTTTTCGAAGCTGGCCGGCATGCCCGCTCAAAGTCGGAAACCGCGTGTCTTTCGATGCCGATTACGACGATTACGAAGAGACTGTAGCCGAAGATGTGCGACTGTTAGTTGCTGAAACACCGCCCGTGGTCAGTGAGATGCGGAGCATCGGCGTCGTCATTACGATCAACGATTACAACGGCTATGTCCGGATGGACGATTCCGATGATGAGGTGTTTTTTCAACACTGGACGACACCAACAATCAAAGTCGGAGACCGCGTGTCATTCGAATATCATCTCGACCAAGTTGATGGTCAGCAAGTAGCCTGTGACGTGCAGAGGGTGATTGGAGAAGCAACTCCCGTGGCCAGCCCTGAGCGAAGCACCGGCACGGTCAAGTGGTTCAACGCCCCGAAGGGCTACGGGTTCATTGTCCTCGACGGCGGTGGCGAGGATGTGTTCGTACACTACTCCGCCATACAGATGGATGGGTACAAGAGACTGGCCGAGGATGATCGGGTGAGCTTCGAGATCATCCACGGCGAGAAGGGTCTGAAGGCCCAAAATGTGCGGCTGATTCACGAGCCACAGGAGGAGGTTGAATAGAATGGCCGAAACCCGCCTCAAAATCACACCGCGTGAGATGGAAGTACTACGATTGGTCCTTGAGTGGAAATCAAAGGCAGAAGTAGCTGATGAGTTATACATATCAGAAAGGGCCGTAGATTACCACCTTGCACAGATACTAGCCAAGATTGTGCCACTAGTAGGGCATGGCAGGTTATGATTCACCTTGCGACAACTTGGCATTCTTCGCGGTTAGCGCCAGCCACACTATCAGCCCGTGCCAACGCTTCGGCACGGGTGGTTTTTTTTATTTTGATACGTTCCCAGTCTTTTCGATTATTATCGAATGTGCTATTGTGCAGAGTGAAACGATCACTAAGGAGCTTACTAGCGACTATATTTTGGCAATATAATTTTTGAAAAGGACACCTATGTTCAAAATAGAAAAAATGGATTTTTTGGTGGCGTTCTACATTTTTTGTATCGCCGTAACCGAACTAATGGGTGCCAAAACGTTTCCTATATATAACGTCGGCTCATTGCACCTAAACGCCAGCGTGGCCATTTTCATTGTTCCGATCATTTTTACGATCAGTGATATTGTCCTAGAAGTGCACGGCAAAGAACGAGCGCGCAGTTTGGTGCGATCGGGCTTAATTATAGTGTTCTTTATAATGCTTTATGCCATTCTCGCTACCTATTTACCACCATCGGCCCGTTTCAAATCGTCGGAAAGCGCCTACGATAGTGTGTTCTTCAAATCAATTCGTATCGCCGCGGCCAGCTTGATCGCCTTCGGCGTGTCGGAGTTTACCGACGTCTACATTTTTCACCGCATTCGCCAAAAAATGAAAAATAAAGCACTGTGGTTGCGCAATAACGCCTCCAACTTTGTCGGGCAATTTTTGGACACCACCATTTTTATTACCTTGGCTTTTTACGCCCTCAACAAGCCGTTTGGTGATAACGCCAGTTTTCTCTGGAGCATTATTTTACCCTACTGGTTACTCAAGTGTGGTATGTCGGTCATTGAAACGCCGTTTGTATATGCGGGCGTAAAATGGTTAAAATCAAAGTAGTAGTGGGAAATGATGAATGTTGAATGATGAATGATGAATCAATGACGAATTTGAGAATGATAAGCCCAAAAGTTCTCGCAATAGCTCGAACAGAACATATTGTTCGAACGTCAGCCCCGCACCGTATGGTGCAGGGCGTCAGTGAGAACTAAAGGGATTGCAAAAAATGCTATACAAAACCCTCAACTTTACTAAACACTCTAAACGCCCCCATTTTTACTCTAATTTTGTATCCACGGTGGACGGTAAGGTGGTGGTAACAAGCAATCCGACTGGCTATTGGCCGCTCGGATCAAAGCTGGATAGAGACACCTTAACTGAACTGCGTACCCACGCCGACGCGCTCATTCACGGTGCCACCACCGCCGAAAGTCACCAAACTTTAGCCAGTTTGAATAAGGCGGATTTTGGCAAAGCCCGCCAGAAACTGAAAAGAGATGCGACACTGCCATATTTTGTGCTAAGTGGACGACCTAGCGCAGACTTACAATCGGTATTCACTGAGAGAGCAGACACGCCGGTATTTTTAATTACAACGCAATCGGCCGCGGTACCGCCGGAATTAGACGCGGTGGCGCGAGTGATTCGGTTCGGACAAGACAAAGTTGATTTGATTAAATTCGCCGAATTTTTACATAAACAAGGATATAAAAATGTGTTAGTGGAAGGCGGACCACACGTACTAGGTTCATTTTTAGCTGATGATCTACTGGACGAAATTTTTGTGACCATTGCCCCAAAGATCTTTGGCAACGATAACCATCAAACTTTAACTATGGTAGAGGGGCATTTGTTTCAGCCAGATGAGATCAAAAATCTGACGTTAATATCCACAATCCAAAAAAAAGATGAGTTATTTTTAAGATATAGGATAAAATAAATGATTATTCGTTCCATTTCGACTCGCCCAATTAACGCGTATGACGAGCTCGAAAAAGTGTTAGATCAGTACCTGAATGGTATGATTGAAAACTCTATTTTAACTATTACCTCAAAAATTGTGTCCATTTGCGAAGGCAGTTTGGTAAAGGTAGATGAGACCAAGCTGGCGGATTTGGTCAAAAAAGAGGCCGATATGGTACTTGAAGCCGCCAATCCTTACAAAATCGCCCTGACCATTAAAGATTCTGTACTTATTCCCAACGCTGGCGTAGATCACTCCAATGGCAATGGCCATTATATTTTGTGGCCGAAAAATGCGTGGCGAACCGCAGAAACCATTCGTCAATATCTAAAAAAACGATTTCAAGTAAAGCACTGTGGCGTCATTATTACCGATAGCAAAACCACGCCCTTACGCTGGGGTACCACTGGCCTAGCTTTAGCGGTGGCTGGTTTTGAATCGTTGAAGGATTACCGAGGGAAAATGGATATTTTTGGCGACGAGATGCAGGTCACGCAAGCCAATGTGGCAGATGGGCTAGCGGCTGGGGCGGTGGCGGCCATGGGCGAAGGGGCAGAGCAAACCCCGTTCGCGGTCATTGAGGATGTACCATTTGTGCAGTTTGTGGATCATGCTTTGACGAAGAAACAACGAGATGAGCTCAAAATATCGCTTAAAGACGACCTATATGGTCCCATGTTAATGACTGCCAAATGGCGGAAGAAGTGAAACTTGGCTTTTCAACTGGGTACTTTTGGCAAACGGAGTTTAGCGAAGAAGAAAAGATTGCTCGAGTCTTGAAGTTGCAATCAGATGCCATTGAGCTCGGGGTTGGCCGGGTAAAATACATCGAGCGTAGAATGTCAAAAAAAGCGGTTGATCTTTTGCGACAGTTTAGGTATCGCTCCATTCACGCGCCGAACGATACGCGATATCCAAGCACCAACTCAGATAAAATTATCAGCCAGATTATGCAGTATGCTCGGCAAATTGACGCCCATACCGTGGTTATTCATCCCGACATTATTGATAATTATTCGTACGTTACTCAAAGCTTCGGTTCACTTTTAGCAATTGAGAACACCTATTTAGGGTGCTCGTTTGGACGCACCGTTGCCGATATGAAAACTGTTTTTAAGCATCTTCCCAACGCTCGTTTCGTGCTCGATGTAAACCACGTGTTTACGAATGATCGAACGATGAAATTGGCTTCCGATTTTCACAGCGCATTTACGAAGCAATTAGCTCATTATCATCTATCTGGTTTGGGTAAAGGTGGTCACCCTCTCTTGAGCCACACGCGCGAGGATATTATTTTTAATGGTATTCAAAAAGACGTGCCGATTATTTTAGAAAGCTCTCCGGGCACAACCTGGACCGACCCGCAGGTGGAGTATGATTACGTTCAGCATTTTTTGATTAAATGATGTTGCCATTCACAAAACCTTGACAACAACACACACATGTATATACTTGTATATACAAGGAGTCGCGATGCAAATTACTCAATACATACGTAAATGGGGCAATGGTAGAGCGGTCAGACTGCCAAAAAAAATGCTGGATGCGGCCAAATTACATACCGGGCACGAACTAGTCATTAATCAGCAGGGACGCTCAATTGTCATCACCCCTGCCTCAGATGACTACAATAAGACATTGGATGAATTACTCGATGGTGTAACACCACATGCTGTTGGTGGTGAAGTATTGTGGGGCATAGATCATGGTCTAGAAAAATATGACTAAGCCACCGTATATACCGAGTGCTGGAGATATTATCTGGCTAGTATTAGACCCGCGCGTTGGTCACGAGCAGTCGGGGCGCCGACCAGCCATTGTGTTATCCCCAAAACTGTTCACCGAACGAACAGGATTGGCGATTATTGCACCAATAACTTCAAATGCCAAGGAGTTGCCTTTTGAAATTGCGCTGACTAAGACTAAAACCACAGGCGTTATATTGCCTATTCACGTTCGCAGTGTAGATGTTACTTCCCGCAAAGCCAAACTAATCGAAAAAGTCCCGAAAAGTATGTTAACTAAAGTGCGGCGATACATTGCATTGATGATTGAGGTTGAATGAAAATAACAATTAATTAATATATAAACCCTATGCAACACACCCTCATTATCTTAAGTAGCTTAATTGTTTTGCTGGCGTATTTGGTTTACGAATGGTCAATTTTTCACGGCACCACGCGACCGCACCGCACTACCAGATTTGTGCTGATGCTCATTACGATTTTGGGTTCCAGCGCGCTGTTCGCCGAATCGGATCGGGTGGTGTTTTGGCTGATCGCCATGATGGCGGTCAATAGCATAATCCTCTTTTTAATCTCTCTTAAATATGGCGTTGGCGGATGGGCAAAATCAGATGTTATCTGTTTAATCATCGCCCTAGTCGGTATTACCAGTTGGAAACTAACCTCTAACCCGGCGTTTGGGCTTTACGCCGCGGTCGTGGCCGATTTCGCCGGCATGATTCCAACAGTCATTAAAACTTACCGCCATCCTGAAACCGAGTATAGCTTATGGTTTTTGCTCGATGTCGTATCCATTATACTCATCTTAATAGCCCTGCCCCGCTGGGAGCTAATCGTGGTGCTTTACCCGCTTTATTTGCTAATTATTAATTCGATTTTATTGATTCTAACCCAGCGACCAAAGTTCAGGCGTTATGTAGCCGGGAGTTAGGATACATCAGTTAGATATTGACTATGAGCAATCTTGTGGCTACAATGTAATTACAAGGAAATGGTGTATGCGAACAAAAATTATTAAAATTGGTAACTCGCGCGGAATACGCATTCCGAGTCCCATTCTCAAAGAAAGTGGTCTTAAAAACGAGGTCGAGTTAATGATCGATCTTGAAGGGCTTGTTATTCGTCCAATTAAAGAAACAGGCGCATCGCCATACGAAACAATACTTTTGAGTGAATCTGCGTTGGCAAAAGATTGGAACCGCGTCGAAGAGGATGAGGCATGGGCCAATTTGTAGTTGGCGATATTGTAGTGGTCAAATTTCCGTACTCTGACCTAAAGGGCTATAAGTTACGCCCGGCGCTTGTAGTGTCGCACGGTGAATTCAATAACCTTATTCTTTGCCAAATAACTTCAAAATCGTATTCAAGCAAATTAGCTACACCAATAACGGAAAAGGACTTTGAAAATGGCGGTCTATCAATTACCTCTTATGTACGCCCTGATAAAATTTTTACCGCAGACCCTGCCTTAATACAAAAACGAGCCGGTAAGTTAAAAGCTATAAACTGTCGCGATATATTACAACAAGTTCGAGAATTATTTTCTGACTCGAGATTACAATGAAAGATACAAAATGTCGTTAAAGATTGGAATCGTTGGGCTCCCCAATGTCGGTCCTCCTTCGCCCTTCGGCACGCTCAGGGCTTCGGCAGGACTGCACTTCATTAAGCGTTCATCAATATTTGGAGTTATCATAATATGTCGTTAAAGATCGGTATTGTGGGCTTGCCTAACGTTGGCAAGTCGACGCTGTTTAACGCGTTGACTAAATCTAACCTCGCGGCGGCGGAAAATTATCCATTTTGCACTATTGAACCAAATACTGGGGTAGTACCGGTGCCCGACGCACGTCTGCAAAAGCTGGCGGATATCGTCAAAACTAATGTGATAATTCCTGCCACGGTGGAGTTTGTGGATATTGCTGGGTTGGTAGCTGGAGCACACAAAGGCGAAGGGTTGGGCAATCAGTTTTTGGCGCATATTCGCGAGGTGGACGCAATTGTAATGGTGGTGCGGGCGTTTGCCGATGAGAACATCATTCATGTGAGCGGTGCCATTAATCCTAAACGCGATATTGACATTATTACGCTAGAACTGATATTAGCTGATCTGCAAACCGTTGATAAATTACTAAACGGGCTGGAAAAAGACCGCAAATCGGGTGATAAAACCGCCGTGTTGCAATATAAAGCCATAGATTTGCTCAAAACTGCGCTAGATGATGGAAAGCGGGCCGATTCGGTTAAGCTGACCGATGAAGAAGCCGAAGCTATTAAACACATTCAGCTGATGACATTAAAACCGATTCTTTATGTGGGTAATGTGGCCGAAGCAGATGTAACCAAAAATCCGACCGATTTAGGCCTGCCAACAGAAGCAATGTTGATCTCGGCCAAAGTTGAGGCTGAACTTTCAGCACTTTCAGATGATGAACAGGTCGAATATCTAGCCAGTTTAGGCTTAAATGAATCGGGCTTGACTCGTCTCGTGCACCAAGCGTATGAAACCTTGGGCTTGCAGTACTATTTTACCGCCGGGCCAAAAGAGGTGCGAGCCTGGACAATTCATCAGGGCTGGCTGGCCCCGCAAGCGGCTGGAGTCATTCACACTGATTTTACAAAGGGATTCATTCGGGCGGAGGTGATGTCGTATGCGGATCTTATCGCGGCTGGCTCCGAAGCACGGGTGAAAGAGCAAGGCAAACTGCGCATTGAGGGCAAGGAGTATGTTATGAGAGAAGGTGATGTGGTGCACTTTAGAGTCGGCGGATAGAAATCCTTGCACATTCTCCATTTTTTTGTTATTATCTTAAGTACAAACTATTAATTAACTTTTTCTCGACTTCTTTAATCGGAAATCGAGACTCGGTTCGCAAAATGCGAATAACTGTTGGCTAACAACGCTTAACAGTTAACGATTCGGATTTATTCCCTTTTGTTAATTGTTAACTGTTAATTGTTAACCGTTGCCAACCCGACGGGTTGGCTCGGGTTCCACAGAAAGGACCTATCTTGCAGACGTACGAACTAACTTATATCGTTGCCGATTTACCAAGCGATGACCGCATTGGAGAAATTCAGCAAGATGTATCCAAACACCTTGAAGGATTAGGCGGGGTGATTGTCAAAGAAGAGCCCTGGGGTAAACGTAAACTAGCCTATAACATCGGCAAAAACGGGTATGGCACATACATTACCTTGCAAACTCACCTTGAAGGTGCAAAAGTGAAAGAGGTGGAGCGTTTCTTGCGCTTGCATCCAGAAGTCATTCGTTCGCTATTGCTTAAGGTTAATTTGCAAATTGGCAAAGCTAGTGATGAAGCCGAACTTTCGGAAGCGATTGACAAGCGCGTTGAAGCCAAAAAGACAAAAAAAGAAGTGGTCGAGCAAACATCTGTAGATGAGGGAACTGTGGCAAAGAGCCCAGATGACACCCCGACAATTCCAACCAAACCGAAACGTGTCGTTAAAAAATCTTCCAATGAAGATGAAAAAAAGAGCGAAAACGAAGAAGAGCGTAAAAAATTGGTTGATCAGAAATTAAGTCAAATATTAGGCGAATCTAAAGCGACCAAGGAGTAATATGTATAGTCTCAATCGTGCGCAAATAATTGGCAACTTAACCCGAGATCCAGAAATAAAGGTAACAGCAAATGGTACCAGTGTGGCTTCATTTGCCATCGCCACCAACCGTAGCTGGACTAATCCTGATGGCACTAAACAAGACGCAGTTGAATATCACGAAATCGTGGCTTGGGGCAAATTAGCCGAAATTGCGGGTCAAATTTTAACCAAAGGTAAACAAGCTTACGTCGAAGGTCGAATTCAAACCAGAAACTGGGAAGGGACTGACGGTGCAAAACGTAATAAAACCGAAGTGGTAGCCGAAAACTTGATCGCACTCGGTGGTCGCCCGAAGGATGGCGCATCTTTCACGCCCAGCGAACACACCGAGCGACCAGATGCACCAGCTGAAACTACTGAAAAACCGAAAAAAACCAGTGACGCCAAAAAAGAATCATCTGAAGAAATTAACATTGATGATATCCCTTTTTAAAAATTAATCTCATCCCATAATTATCCATTCTACATTCTAAAATTATCAATTACGACCGAAGGAAGTTTTATGCCACCATCAAAATACGTCAAAAAAGAGTGCTTGTTCTGTAAAAAACGCATTAGTGTTGTTGATTATAAAGATGTAGCCCTTTTGCAAAAATACACCACCCACTGGGCGCGTATAGAGTCGGCCAAAAAGTCTGGCACTTGCCACCGCCATCAGCGTTTGGTCTCCGAAGCAATTAAATACGCTCGTCACATGGCACTTTTGCCATTCACAACCAAATAATCTGATTATGACTCTAGAGCTTTTCTCTGACACGGATTTTTAAACTATGCTTTCAATCACCGAACTAAAGGTTGGCACGTTAATCGAAATTGATGGGGCGCCGCACGTGGTGCTCGGCTATTCACATAGCAAAATGGGGCGGGGCGGGGCAACGGTGCGTACTAAACTGAAAAATATCAAAACTGGCGCCACTTTTGACCGCGCTTTCCATGGCAGTGACAAGGTTGCGCCAGCACATTTGGACGAACGAATGTGCACCTA
>CAZQEC010000013.1:0-884 GCA_964591565.1 uncultured Candidatus Saccharibacteria bacterium
GACAACGCTGCTCCGCGCCACGGAAACGAAAACGGCAAAAAACTGCGTGGAGAGAAACGCAAGGCCGAGGGTGAGGAAATCTACGCGCTGCTGCTCGATAATGGCGTGTGGGTGGTGGGACCGAACGCGGGATTCAACTTCCACTTCCTGCAGTCTCGTGTTCGGCAGTCGTATCTCGTGACTGACACTTCGGGAATGATTACGCCGTTTCGTTCCATGGAAGTGATGGTCCCGGCTTTGTCCAAGGTGCTTGGCATTACGGAATGGCCGAACATCGAGCTCACCGAGAAGCCCCTCGTCGTCGGAACACAGAAGCCGGGCCTGTTTGTCGCAGACTGGGACGAACACGGAAACATGTACATCGTTTCCGTTGGGCAAGATCAGGACTGGCTTCCCAAACTCGGCGAGAGCCGTGTGTTCAACATCGGCGACAAGATCGCAAGGCTACGATGTGTCGATGGCATCTTCGCTGGCAACACCGGCGAGCCGACGCTGACGACAGGAAGTCTCAAGCTCAACGGCGAGTCCGTGCATTACATGGTCGTGGTAGGTTCAAACGCTCGAGCTCTGTTCGACAAACCGTCGGTCGGAGCGGAAGTCATCATCGAGCGAGAGTAGAAAAGGGAGCATATCGCTCCACAAACCAGCAACACCTAGAAGGACGTTGCTGGCTTTTTCAATTTTAGGACTATGTTATAATAAAAAAAAGAAGTTGTTTTATGCCGAAAATAGCCACAATCCACGCCCGTGAAATAATTGATTCACGCGCCGAACCAACCGTCGAGGTTGAGTTAGAGTTTACGGGCGGTGGACACGGTTTGAGTCAGGTGCCCAGTGGGGCGTCTATTGGGTCGTACGAAATGCACGAGGTGCGTGACGGTGAT
>CAZQEC010000013.1:894-11879 GCA_964591565.1 uncultured Candidatus Saccharibacteria bacterium
CCTGCGCGGTCGGGGAGTGTTACGAGCCGTTGACAATATTAATCAGTATTTAGCTCCCCAATTATTGAATATGGACTTTGATTCGCAACGGCTGTTTGATCAGCATATAGTGGGGCTGGATGGCACGCCCAGTCTGGAAAAATTTGGGGCAAACGGCGTTTTAGGTGTCTCAATTGCTTTTGCCTTGGCCGTCAGTCAACGCACTAACGTGCCGTTGTATCAATATTTTGGTCACGGCACCGCCCTTCCTCGTCCGATATTAACTATTTTTAATGGTGGCAAGCTAGCTTCATTTTCAACTGACGCGCAAGAGTTTAACGTTGTGATTCAAAAGGACGTTCCGTATGGTGAAGCACTGCGCATTGGTACCGAAATTTATCACGCCGTCGGCCGACTTTTACATCAAGCTGGTTTTAATCAAAAAGTTGGCGATGAAGGCGGCTACGCTGTGCCGGGAGCGACTACCGACCAAGGTATGAGTTTAATTATGCAAGGAGTCAAGTCGGCTGGCTACACCGCCAGCGACATTGGTATTATTTTGGATGAAGCGGCTAATAATTTGTACACCGACGCGCGATTGTATCATTTGGCACACCACGATGGGGATGTGTCGGCGCAGTATCTGATTGATAAATTTACTAAATTAGCCGACAATTTTCCGCTTATTGGCGTGGAAGACGGTTTAGCGGATCAAGATTGGGCCAACTGGATTGAACTGACCAAGCGACTTGGGTCACGGATGATGATTATTGGTGATGACATTTTTTCCACTAACGCCATTCGTTTGCGTAAGGGGGCGGATGATGGCATTGCCAACGCCATTATGATTAAACCAACGCAGATTGGCACCTTAACGGGCGCTATTGACGCCATTGAGGAAGCGAAAAAACTGGGCTACACGCCGATATTATCACATCGCTCCGGCGACACCGAAAGCACCTATTTAGCTCATTTCGCGGTCGGATTAGGTGTGCCTTATGTTAAATTTGGTGCCCCCGTCCGGGGCGAGCGAGTGGCGAAGTATAACGAACTCCTGCGCATTGAAGAAATGCTGAAAACGAATATGTGATGTAGTGCACTTTGGCTTTATATAAAGCGCGCCCCGGGATATAAAGTCCCGAGGCGGGGTTGTGTCGTCGCTAGATCACGAAGATGCTGGTCTTCGGGATCTTTTCGGTCTTGGCAGCTATAGCCCTCCCGATATTCTCGAAGAAAAGGTCTAGGTGATCATTAGGGACGCAGAATGCCCACTGATGGTGATATCTCGCGATTCTCATCTCGGGGCATAGTTTGCTTAAAAGTGGTTGCATATGCAACTCACCGAACGATTCTCGGGTCAACATGCCATCATTACCCTTGATGGCACGGTACCAGATTACGCAATCTTTTCGGATTTTGTCGTGAAATCCCCATTCCTCCATTGTCGGACCAGTCGATTGCCACACGATAGTGTGATCGGGCACCCCATTATTCGGGTCGTCACATACAACTACCAAATCCCAGCACAAATCTTTTAAGCGTACTCTCATGAGCGTGTCTCCTTTTGAAGGCGAAAAGTGTCTGACTGATGTCATCAATCCAGACTAGTTGTGATCCACAATCAACGTATCGAGTATGGCAAGTTCAGATGCAGATGCGTGTCTGCGCATATGATCGAGTGTACATTTCGTCCAGTGATGAGTGTAATTCAATAGTCTTGCCAGATCATCGATACTTACAGAGCGGTTCAGCGTTGTTAACGTTGCCCATGTTCGTTCAATGTGACGCTTGTCAACATCAGCGGCGTGCATAAACATCTCCTTTTTCTTCCGAATTCGGTTGTTAAATTACGTCAAAAACCAAAAAACTTTCCCGGTGTGGAAAGTTTGTCTTAAATTACTAGTTGATGAAACGACTAACAGCCTAAAACAACCTTTCCACTTGAAAAGTTCCAAAGATAAAATAAAAACTGCCAGTTATTTTTGGGTTGGTTAATCATCTATTTTAGAGTAGCACAACCAATCAACTTAAGTCAATAATTTGTGCAGTATATGCTCTCCAGTAGGGGTGGCTCATGAGCCACCCGCAGGCGATTCGTGTTAGACTCTGTCTATCCAGCGAGAAGAGCGGAGCTCTGCCCGAGGACATCGCCTTACAGATACAATCAAATCTGCTGGACAAAATTTGCAAGTGTGCTAGTATTCATTACTAATGCCGTAAATCCTGATTGAGGAAGGAGTATGATGAACAGACAAACTCTGGTCGATGCTCTACAGGGTTTGGATGATGCACCAACGACCGACAGTGATCAGTCGCTAGATGTTCGAAATGCATCTCGGGCAAAGGTGCTGATGATTGTCTCGATTGCGGCGGCACTAATGATCGCCGCGTTTGTTCTTTATCCGCGGTGAGGCAACAAGTAAACTCATCGCACGTTTTGACGCCCGCCCAGCTGGTTTGGACGGGCGGTTTTTTATCCCATCAACTTGATTCTGAACATTTTTCTTCGTTAAGGGGCACGGAGCAAAAAATTCCGCTCAAAGCTACTGGCTACCTGCTACCAGCTATTATGATCCTTGCATTTACCCCATTTTACTGCCATAATTGGCTGTTATTCATCTGGAGGTGCGGATACACCGGAGTTATAATGTCTGTCCAGCCCAAATTACTGACGGTTGTCATTGCTAACAACGATTCTTCCGCCACTTATACCACCTTGCGTTCCATTTCTACTTCCCGCTATCGCAATCATGAAATTGTGTGCGTAGTGCCTTACATGTATAAAAAATTGCGCCAGCAGATCGCTCAAGATTTTGCCTGGGTACCGCAGATTAGCTCCCCTTACGCTTCTGTATCATCGTTACTAGAGATGGCTTCTGCCCGCGCTCGCATTATTTTTTGCGACGCCATTTTGTTCATTGAGTCTGGGGCAACGTTTGCCACCAACACTATTCATGATTTAGTCTTAGAGTACAATCGAGTGCCATCGTACGATCTTATTTTACCGTCAATTATTCGACGCGACGGTGGTGGCATAGTACACGGCGGCGCTCAAATGGGCAAGTGGCCACACCAGTTAAAAAGTATAACCGACTATAACTTGAGTATGGATCAGCCCCATTTTGTGGGCGGCGTAGTTTTAGTGCGCCGTGCGCCGTCAACCAATTACAGATTTGTTGATTCGGCTGACGATTTGGCATTGCTTTACTGGACAGAAGGGTTATTGGCCAATGGTTGCTCGTCTCACGTGGCGTTGGATGTGAGCGTCGCCTACGACCGATCATTATATTGTGATTTTAACGATATGATGACAGTGCCTGGCAGTTGGTATGCTGACGCTAAACGCTACATTGCTAAACGGGGTACATGGTATGATAAATTAGAGTTTGTCGTGCGTTTTGGTTGGCGCACCGAAAACGGTGTAATTGGACGATGGTTTGCGCAAATAAGCCTTGGCCGATTTAGCTCTAAAGCATCTCGATTGTGAGACGCGGATGTAGTGATAATATAAGGTGGATATGTTTAATCGGGCCAGATATTGGATTATTGCGACCCTGTGCGTACTAGCTCTGGCTGGATTTTCGGGCTTAATGTATGCACGAGATATGCCCAAAGTGCCAGTCGCTATTTTTGGTATTCTAATTTTTCTATTCGTCTTGGCTTTGTGTTTGCGAGACGCACGCTTGGGGGCGTTACTCTTGCTATTTTCTCTACCTTTTGAGCGTATTCCGTCTTTGCAAGTTGGTGGCGCCACTTTGCGTATTAGTCAGGTGGTGCTTGCGGCTCTAGTTTTGTCTTTAGTGGTTAATGGTCTGATGAAAAAACGATCCACTATTAGCGTTTCGCCATACATCATTATGTATCTATTATTTGTGGCGAGCATCATTAACTCGTTTTGGCAAATGCAGGCACTGTCTCGAGGTGTGACGGTATTTATATTTATTATGTTTACATCTCTCGCAATGTGGGTGGTACCTGCGGCATTAACCTCTAAATCAGCCATAGTGTCGGCGGTACGGGCGCTGTTTTGGGTGACCATTGTAATATGCTTATTTGGGTTTTATCAGTACGTCGGTGATGTGATTGGCTTGCCTAATTATTTAACTGGCTTACGTGAACTGTACACCAAGGTGGTGTTTGGTATTCCTAGAGTGCAGTCAACGGCGCTTGAGCCATTATATTTAGCTAATTTTTTACTCATTCCCTTATCTTTAGCGATCACTTTAGCCATTCGTCGCACCGAGTATTTTTCGTGGCGCCTGCTCGCAGGAGTTATGGCATTAGGTGGACTGACTTTAATTCTGACCCTTTCGCGCGGTGGATACGTTGGTTTCGCTGCCAGCATAGCTGTCATTATACTTTCAAGCTTGATTAAATTAATTCAGCCGAAGGTTATGTTTGCCCTAATGGGTTTGGTCGCCATACTAGTGGTGGCCGTATTTGGTGTGGTCAATTTTAGCAATGTCGGACAAAAGTCGATTGATGAAGTGGAGCGTCATTTTGTGAACATAAATCAAGACGCTTCAACTTTGCATCGCTTGGGGTCATTTGATTCTGCGCTCGAGGCGTTTGATAGCGCGCCGTTTACTGGGGTGGGCATTGGTAACTTTGGTCCATGGTTGGCGCATTACCCGACCGAGATACCGGTGCACGGCTGGGCGATCGTTAATAATGCGCCGCTTGAGATCTTGGCTGAAACTGGGATTTTTGGGTTATTCTCTGCCATCGCATTTTTATTAATACTTTTCGCGTTGTCGTACAAAGCCGTTTTCGCCGCCAAAGATCCAGTGCTTAAAGCGATCATGCTTGGTCTGATCGCCGCTTGTGTTGGTGTACTGGCGCAATACCAGTTTTTCTCCACGTTCTACATTATGCACGTATGGGCGCTGTTTGGCTTAATGATTGCCACTCAAAGTGTTATTTTCAATCAGGAAAATAATGATGCGAAGCAATAGACGTATTATTCACTATCTCACTTTGGCTTTGCCGGGTTTGAGTGTGCTGTATTTAATTCATCTCAACATCTTGAGTGTGCCGACAAATGTTTTTGAGATCATGGTTTATGTTTTAGCGTTGGCGTCTTGGCTAATATATAAACCATCACTAAAAGTATCGAGGCGCAACACTTTGATGGGAACTCTGTTGATCGCCGTTATTATTATTGCCTTGATCATTTCCGAGGACCTGCGCACTGGTTTCGGCATCATCAAAGGCTGGCTAATCCCGGTGGTACTTGTACTGTGGTTGCTCAAAAAACATCTTATCTCAAGCCAAGATCGGCGATTGATGTTGCAAGTAATGGTTGGGCAAGGACTAATTGTGGCAGGGGTGGCACTTTTACAGCAGTTTGACGCAGTTTCAGCTTGGTGGATAGTGCGAGCCCCTGATACAGCTCAATATCTGATCAATGGACGGGCGGTCAGCTTATTCAATTCGCCAAACTCGGCCGCCATTATTTTAGCGTTATCAATCATCATCTCATTTCATTTGGCTCGGCGATGGTGGCACCTCCTGATCTCGCTGGTGCTAATACTGGCTTTGGCCGCCACCGGGTCGCAGGCCGGCGTTTTGGCGATGTTTATCGGCGCGGTCACCTACGAGCTAGTCAAGCGCGGGTATCGCAAAATAACGGCGCTGGTGATTTTGGTCAGTTTATTGATTATCAATCCGTTTACCCTATCCATTATCGCCTCAAGCAATCCCGATTCGGCCGACGTGCGTTTGCACATTTGGCGTAAGGTGTGGGAGATGTTTTTATCTCATCCTGTATTTGGTTACGGCTTAACTTCGTTTCAAAATACCTTCGCCGTATTCACATTGCATCGGCCCAACTTTGACGAATTTGTGACTCCTTACGCCGTGCACCCGCACAACATTTTCTTATACGCTTGGTTTTTGTTTGGTCTCGTCGGGTTTTTTAGTCTCATCTACGCGTTTTATTATGGACTGAAGCGTGCCCTACAACTAAAAAACGCTTTAGTTCTCGCCCTACTGACCATCATATTAATCCAAGGCATGGTGGATAATACTGTGTTCAAAAATGATTTAATAGTTTGGTTGATGGTGCCTTTTGTTTTGATTTTTACACCAGTTCGGGATGTTTCGGATGCTTGACCTCGGGACATTGGTCCCATATAAACTGCCACCATGTTTTAAACGCCAATGCGATTTCTGGGTTAACCACTACAGTAATGGCATAGCTTTCATTAACAGTACCCAAGTTTACTCCGGAAAAGAAGAACACTCGATCGGTTAGAATAGTGGTAGTGCAAGTTGTACCGTAAGATTTGGGCAAAAATCGGTATTGCGAGCTAATATGACCTTCATACTTGGTACCCTTAATAGAGTAGTCGTAAATATTATAGAATTTTAGTTCTTTGCGATGAAATTCTTGTAAAAAATGATCAAAGCTTCCTTTTAGACGGTCGTGATTTATGGCGGCTTTGGCTCCAAAGCAATAAGCATTTTGACCTAACCGTAGAATTTCACGCATATAGTTTTTCCAGCCCTCAGTGCCACGGTAAATGTACACATCCTCTGTGTGAGGTTTGCCGGTGTAGAGGGTTGCTAGATCGGGCATTACCTTATCTAGGGATCGTTGTTTTTCTTGCAGTACGTCAGACAATTTATGCGGATCAACCGCTTGATAATGATTTTCGCGGTGTTGGATGATCTCAAACACTAGTCCTTTTTCGACTAGCCGATTTAGCGAATCGTAAACGTTGCGACGATGGACTTTAGATTCTGTTGCAATATGACCGACAGCCGACTCTCCCTCTCGCAGTAGAGTTTCGTATATTCGCGCTTCATTTTGTGCCAAACCAAGTTCTTGAAACAGTTCAGTGTACATATATCCTTTCTTGTGGTGATAAATACCGCCGTGGGGTCATATTTGCCACTCTTACAGTTTATCATACACTGACACGTTGTCAATCAGAGACAACCTGCCGTGAGCGGCGCGGTGGTTTAACAACGGAGGAAACTAAAAAATGCCGAGGGATTATTCTGCCATCGTTAGCATTGATGGAGTTGAATGCTCGATTATGATCCAAGTTGGCCTAGATGCACCGGGACAAGTGGTCATCTGGATGGATGAAAAAGCGAATGTCTCAGAGACATTATTTCATCTAGAGTTGCTTCGGTCTGCATTGCCGGGCAGTGAGATCAGGCATTGTTGCCTATCGGGGTCATTTCTTGTTGTTGACCTCGCATGTTCGTCCGATCATGCAGAAGTTGTTCTGTCTGCACATCTCAAATCTGAACTGACAAAAAAGGGGAACAGGTAACAAAATGTTTTATCAAACGGTTCTGATGATGGTTGTTGCATTGACACCTCAGCAATCAAACGCGACTGTGGGAACGGTTTATCTCTCGCCGCTACCTGGTCGAGGCGCGGTGATCAGTCAGCAGATGATTATGCCTCGCTTCGGTGAGTTACAGATCAACGGTTCACCGCACGCACCGGCTACGCTTGTACAACTCATTGGATACACTGGGTCGTGGCAGAGCGGCACCTTCAATGGTCCGATTGGATTCTATGGCGAGTATCAGCTCTCAACCGAGCGCGTGGCGACAATCGGAACATATACGTTTCTGAAAGGCGAGGCGTTCGGAGGCAAGTTGGCTGGCCCACTCTATCTCGGGTTCAAATTGGCAGGCGGGCCATTGGAGATTAACGCTCCGCACAGTCGACTAGTTTGGGTTGTTTCCAAAGAGCTTGGGGCAGGTCTCGGATGGGCTATCAACGCTCGTTCCGGCAAGCTCACTACGCTTCAAATTGGCCCGCTAGTTGAGTGGAAGCATGCCAATACCACGGCCCGGCTTCGCCTCGGACAATTTGTGGCTGGTGCGATGATTGGAAGTCGGCAAATCAGGGCCGAGGTGTTCCACAGTTTCTAACAGCAGAGGGGGGAAATCAGATTGCAACGGCCATACAAAAATGTGTGGCCTGTTTTTTTATCTCGAATACTTGGCAATGGCGTTTTTGATCACGTCAAACGCTGGCTTGTTGGTGCCGATGGCGCACAGACCGTCAACTGGATCTAAGATTCTGACTAGACCCATGTGACCAATTGACCTGTCTGCATCTCCGCATATATCGGTCAAACCAAAGACGAAAAAACCCTGCGTGTTGTGATGTGAGGCGACATTTTTGGTCAAATTGGCGAGGTAATTAGCCTGAGCGTCAAAATTTGAATCTCGAGTGCCGTCGGCTCGATTTGCCTCAACGATCCAAAATTGCTTGTTGTATTTTGACAGGTACTCTGGGACGTTAAAGAGAGTGCCATCATCTTGTCGCTTAATTAAGTCCTCGCCCATATCTGAATACCAGTCCCAGCCCACAATTTCAAAACCCACCTCGTCGGCCACCAAACGGTCTATAACCCCCGTTCCGAGCCAGTTAGCACTGACGATCCGTTTAGCGCTTGAATCGGCTGATTTTACGCCTTCTCCGAGCCCGCGAATAATATCCTTAGTGCTCTGGTAACGAACGGCATCGTAATCGGTCGTATCTTTGCCCGAGAAGCCCGGTCGGATAGCCATGCCTGAGGCCTCATTCGCCAATTGGTAATAACGTACCCGACCCTGAAAGCGCGCGGCGTATAATTTGCCAAAATCGTAGGCTTTGGCTCTTGTGTTGTCGTCTAAGAGTCCGGTTGGGGCTTCTAAAATTAAAATCGGCTCAAGTCCTCGCGCAATCGCTTCATCTACAAACAGATCGTTGGTAGCCATTATCTCTTCCACGTTTGCTCGCACATCGGTGGCGCCTAGTTCTTTGGCCAAGTCCAGCTGAATGGTTAGTTGCTCTTTAGTAAATGGTTGATTGCCAGTTTTGAGACCGTACGGACGAATTAGCACGCCCCAATGCGTAATGGGCGTGGTACTGACTGGTTCTGCGGGCGGCTCGGGCGCGACGGCTGGGGTCTCAGTTTTTTGAGCCGGCGCGGCTGTTTTATTTTTTTTCGGGGACGTCTTTTTGGCCTGGGGCACAGGAGCGGGGTCAGGTGGTGGAGCAACGTTAGTCGGGGTGGGAATTTGGGCAGGTGCGGACTCTAATACGATCTCTGGCTTGGCGTCCCAGTCGCGGGCCCTGGCATCGGCCCTTTGACTGACTGCCTGCCAAATAACCATATTGGCTAGTGAAAGTAAAGTGATGATAAGGGTCAATTTACGATACAACATACTAATTACCTAACATCAGGGCTGTTTTTGAGCACTAATAATTGATTTGTAGGCGGCAAATGCAGATTTATTTGATTTTACAGTACATAAATTATTAGCGTTCTTAACGATATTAACCAAACCAAGGTGGCCAATTTCTTTATCTAGCGCGCCACACTCATCGGTCAAAGTATAAACAAACACGCCTGAAACTTGCGATCGCTTAATCACGTTATTGATAAATGTGGTTAAAAATTCACCTTGCGCTTTTTCATTACCATCATAAGAGCCAACACGACGATTGAGTTCAACCACCCAAAACTGCTTATTATATTTTGCCAAATACTCTGGAATGTTTAGCGTGGTGCCATCATCAAGTTTTTTGACCAAGTCCTCACCCATATCCGAATACCAGTTCCAGCCAAAAATTTCAAAATCGATCTTATCCGCGATCAGTTTATCCATTACTCCGACGCCGAGCCAGTTAGCGCTAATGATTCGTTTAGCCGCTGGATCGGCCGCGCGCACGCCGTCGCTCATGCCTTTAACAATGTTCTTTAAGTGGGCGTACTTCGCTGAGTCATAATCTGATACTTTATTGCCTGGGGCGTTTGGTTTAATCGCCACACCAGATGCTTCATTGGCAAGCTGATAATACGGCACACGACCTTTATAACGCTCCGCAATTTTTTTGGCGTAAGTGTAGGCTTTATTGTAGGTGTCCTCGTCAAAATAATGAGCGGCAATCGGCTCAAGAATAAAAGTTGGCCTTAGACCCGCCTCCAAACTTAAATCAACGAAATGATCATTGACCAGGCTATCGTCTTCAACGTTCGCGCGTACGTCGGTGGCGCCCAGCTCTTTAGCCAACTTAATTTGCGTCTGCATTTGGCTTTTTTGGTAAGTTGCCGCGCCAACTTTAAGACCATAAGGGCGAATAACGACCCCAAAATGAAAATCTTCTTTTTTTGTTTCAGGTGCTTTTGTTGTCACGGCATCTTTTTTAATGTCGTCAACTTTAATGACATCACCCGCGGTTTTGTGGTTGAGCCAGTACAGTGCTCCCGCCCCGGCGCCAATTACGACAATAATTATAGAGAACCAAAAATACTTCATATTCTCATAATAGGTCAAATGTTAGCGCTAGACAACATTAGGGTAATATAGTGTCGGCATTAGTAAGCACAAAGTGCCATTGTATGCTACATTGAACGAAAAAATAATATCGGTGAGTAAACAATAACTATGAATATCGGCATTGATGCGCGAATTGACGGTTCCTCGAGTCATGAGCTGGCTTTGTATGCTCGTGAATTAGTGCCACGACTGTTGAATCTGCCATTAGCTCGGACAGATCTATTTTCGGTATTTTTAGCCAATGGCGCACCGCCTGCAAAAGTTACTCATCCTGGTGTCCGCTTTGTGCACACCAACATTAAACCGTATTCAGTTGCCGAGCAGACGGTATTTAAGACCATATTGGAGCGTCAGAAGTTTGACGTTATGCATTTTTTACATTTTAATCATCCGTTATTTTATCGTGGACGGATGGTGGTTACTGCTCAAGGATTACAGCAAGAATCCAATAATAATTTGTTACATCTGATGTATCAAAATCTATTAATGCGTCACGCGCTTGATTCTGCTAGCCAAATTATAACTTTGTCTAATACCCAAAAGTCCGAAATGATAAAACGATATCGTCATTACGCTCAAAAAATCACGACCGTTTATCCATCAGTTGACCCGCGGTTCAATAAATGCGATAATCGAAGGCTTTTGGTCCAAGTCAAAAGTCGGTATGGTATTGATAAGCCATTTATCATTTGCACCCCGTCGCTATA
>CAZQEC010000013.1:11889-25084 GCA_964591565.1 uncultured Candidatus Saccharibacteria bacterium
TTGGTTTCAGCTTTCGCTTCCGTCTATGCTCGAGATCGCACCATACAGTTAGTATTAACAGGTCGGGTCAACTTAAAGTTTTTGTCACTGCTCAAAAGTGAAATCACAAGACTTCATTTGTCTAGGAACGTTATATTAACCGGGCCTGTGCCTGTGGCTGATTTAGTCTTGTTGTATAGTGTCGCTCGGTGTTGCGTAGTTTTGTCACCTGCGAGCGTATGCGAACTTTCTGTTTTGGAAGCAATGGCTTGCGGTTGCGCTATAGTCAGCAGTCGGGACAGGTGTTTGTTCGAAATTGCCGAAGATGCCGCGCTGTATTTCGATCCGTATGACTCGACTGATATGGCAACAAAACTGCATACGGTCTTGCATAATCAAGATTTGCGTGGCATCTTAATTAAAGCTGGCTTCGCCAGGGTGAAAGAGTTTAGTTGGGATATTGCGGCGGAAGAAACCCTTAATCAATATCATAAAATAAGTTTACATTAATTATTGAAAATTATTGAACGAAATTATCTAAAAACGAAAGGATGTTATGGATCTTCAAACAACGGCGAGCGTGTTAGCGTTTGGTGGGGCAGTGTTAGCAATTTTGTACGGTCTGATTGTAAGCTTGATGATTATGAAAAAGCCGGTTGGCACGAAGAAAATGGCCGACATTGCCCTAGCCATTCAGCAAGGGGCTAAAGCATATTTGAATCGACAGTATTCAACTATCGCCATGGTGGCGCTGGTGTTATTTGTGGTACTGCTGTATGCAATCAATTGGCGCACCGCCGTTGGCTTTTTAGTTGGGGCGATATTTTCCGCTCTAGCTGGCTATATTGGCATGAACGTTTCGGTCCGGGCTAATGTGCGCACTGCCGAAGCGGCTAAAGATGGTTTGCCGGGTGCTCTACGACTGGCGTTTCAGGGCGGAAGCGTGACCGGTATGTTAGTGGTCGGTTTGGGCTTGTTGGCTGTAGCCGGATTTTACGCTAGTTTTCACGATGTCTCTGCCCTGATCGGTCTCGGTTTTGGTGGTTCATTAATTAGCATTTTTGCCCGTTTGGGCGGGGGTATTTTTACCAAAGGAGCCGACGTTGGTGCCGATTTGGTCGGTAAAGTGGAAGCTGGTATTCCTGAAGATGATCCCCGCAATCCGGCGGTCATCGCCGACAATGTGGGTGACAACGTTGGTGATTGCGCTGGTATGGCGGCCGATCTGTTTGAAACGTATTCAGTGACCATGATTGCAGTGATGTTGCTCGGGTCGCTGATAGCCAAAGACGGTCAGCTTGATTCATATTTATGGTACCCTTTGGCTATCGGTGGCGTGTCAATTGTGGCCTCTGTCATCGGCATGTTTTTTGTGCGCCAATTTGGTAAGCAAGGCATAATGGCGGCGATGTACAACGGTTTGGGCGTCGCAACGGTACTGTCAGCGATTGCGTTTTACTTTGTGACCAATCGATTTATGGGTAACATCAATCCAGACCAAACTGGTGGATTTAATAATCTATTTTTGGCGTCGTTAGTCGGTTTGGCTGTATGCGCGCTATTAGTGGTCATTACTGAATACTTTACTTCGACAAAATATGCGCCGGTCAAATCTATTGCATTCGCGTCGCAAACTGGGCACGGCACCAACGTCATTACAGGGCTCGCGGTGTCAATGCGATCGACCGCCCTACCAATTTTAGTCATCTGTGCCGCTATTTACACCGCTTACAGTTTGGGTGGTATATATGGTGTGGCGGTGGCGGCGGTGGCGATGCTCTCTTTAACAGGCATGGTGGTGGCGATTGATGCTTATGGTCCAATTACCGATAACGCTGGTGGTATCGCCGAAATGGCAGGTTTGCCGGCAGGGGTTCGCGAAGTGACCGATGCGCTGGACGCCGTTGGCAACACCACAAAAGCGGTCACTAAGGGCTATGCCATTGGATCGGCGGCGTTGGCGGCGATTGTGTTGTTTACATCGTTTACGGCTGATTTAGAGCACGCCGGGTTAGATGTCAGTTTTAGTTTGTCAGATCCAAATGTGCTGATTGGTCTGTTTATTGGTGGATTATTGCCGTTTTATTTCTCGGCGTTGGCGATGGAGGCGGTCGGCAAAGCTGGATCACAAGTTGTTTTGGAAGTGCGACGCCAGTTTAAGCAATACACTGGTATTATGAAAGGGACGGAGAAACCAGACTACTCTGCTGCGGTTGATATTGTGACCAAAACAGCCATCAAAGAAATGGTTTTGCCAGCCCTTTTGCCCATAGCGGCCACATTATTAACCGGTGTTTTACTTGGTGCCAGTGCTGTAGGTGGTGTGTTAGTTGGATCAATCGTAACTGGCATTTTTGTGGCTGTATCGATGACGAGCGGTGGCGGTGCCTGGGATAACGCCAAAAAATACATTGAAGAAGGGCATTTTGGGGGCAAAGGAAGCTTCGCACATCAAGCGGCGATCACTGGTGACACGGTCGGTGATCCATATAAAGACACCGCTGGTCCAGCTATTAATCCAATGATTAAGGTCGTTAATATTGTGGCTTTGCTGGCAGTTCCGTTGTTTACGGCACACACCCTAGATTCGTCAAGTAAAATAATGGTAGTTGTTGCAGTCATTGTAATACTAGCAGTGATTGGATATATGCGTCGTGCTAAATTGAGTGTGGAGTACTAACATACGTTTTAAATTGGTGTAAAATAAAATGGCACCAGGTTCAATTGCCGATTTACTGGCGACTGCAAATGCTTCTTATAAAGTGGTCATGATTGATCATGGTAATGTGACGTTGGAGAATGCTGAAGAGCAATCTTTTACAGTGCCAAAGGTGGTCGTGCAGGGTGCGGTTAAAGTTGGAGATGAAGTAGCGGTATCGGTGCGCAAAACGAGCGAAATCGCGCGCGCTAGTAGTATGTTGGGCAGAGATTTGTTACAAGAAATGCTCAAAAATGACTAGTTAACTCATAAACAGGTTCTTAAGATGCCGCACAAAATTTGGATCAAATTCTCATTACCAAGGTGGTCGTTGCGTAAATTGATTGTGGTAGTTGTGGCGAGTATATTATTGCTGTTTGTACTGACGATCATTATATACGTGGTAATTTATCAGAACCGCGTTTTGCCTCATATTACCGTTGCCAACAGTCATATTAGCGGTCTGAGTCTACTTGAGGCGTCTGAACGCCTGCAAGCCGACTCAGACGCTTTGGCGGAAAAAACCATTACTTTGATGCTGACTGATACCGATGATCGGGTTAATTTAATTCACCCTTCCGACATCGGTCTTGTTTACGACGCTAAAGCCACGGCGACTATTGCCTATCAGCATGGTAGGCGTAGCGATTTTAAGGCGACGGTCTTAGAGTACGCGGTGGCACCATTTCGTCGTATCAGGCACGAGTTTGTGCTTAGTTATAATCAACAAAGACTAGACGAAGTCGTTAAGGCCATCGCCGAAAAAGTAGATACGCCGGAAATTAACGCTGGGGTTAAAATTGTTGACGGCAAGGTGATTGAAACACAAGGTATTAACGGCCAACGCATTGATCAAACATTAGTGGCGAATGAAGTATTAGTCAAATGGAGGTCTGGCGAGATTGGTGAAATTAAGTTAGTGCGTTTTACGTCTAAGCCGAGTATTGCGACTGGGGAGACCAGCGAGGTGGCGCGCCAAGCGCGGCTATTACGCCAAGCCAAATTGATATTAGAAACTGGCCTAGACCCCATTAGTCCAAAACAGGCGACGTTCGATACCTGGATCACGTCAGAATTAAATAACGGTGTATTACAGGTAGCAATTGATTTAAGCGATGTAAAAGCGTGGTTGCAAAAAATTGCGCCACAGATCGCCAGCGAGCCGGAAGAAGCGAAGTTATCGGTCAAAGATGGGCTAGTGTCCATTTTAACGCCGGGCAAGGTTGGTCAGTCACTAGAAATTGATAAAACAGCGGAAGCGATTGTAGTGGCGGTGCGTGATTTTGTGTTATCAGGTACAAATGAGCGCCAAATTAAAGTGGTGGCTAGTCTAAAATTGGCCGCACCGTCACTGAACGATCAAAATCTTGGTTCGCTCGGCATCACCGAACTGATTGGTAGTGCTACCACCAGCTTTGCTGGTAGTCCGGACAATCGCAAACATAACATTGCGGTTGGCGCGCGGGCATTGAATGGCATTTTAGTTAAACCGGGCGAGGAGTTTTCGACTTTACGCTATTTAGGCAAAATTGATAACGCCTCGGGCTACTTACCCGAGTTAGTGATTAAAGTGAACAAAACCATACCCGAGTTTGGCGGGGGACTGTGTCAGGTATCAACCACTTTGTTTCGAGTGACCATGAATACCGGTTTGAAAATAACCGAGCGACGTAATCATCGCTATCGCGTTGGTTATTATGAGCCACCAGTGGGCATGGACGCCACCATTTATGAAGGCAGTCCCGACTTTAAATTTGTCAACGATACGCCATCAAATATCTTAATTCAATCTCGCATTGAAGGCACGAAAATTACGTTTGAGATGTATGGTAAAAAGGATGATCGGCGGGTTGAGTTGAGTACCCCGAGCTTGTACAACATAGTGTCGCCACCCGCCGCCGAATATGTACAGACGGATACCTTACCGGAAGGTACAACCAAGCAGACCGAAAAAGCGCACAGCGGGGCAGATGCGTCGTTTGATTACACAGTTATTAACGCAGACGGTTCTGTTCGGAATAAACAGACGTTTAAGAGCCATTATCAACCGTGGCAAGCGCGCTATTTGGTTGGGACGGCGAAAACAGAATAATGTATAGATCATAAATGATAATGGATAATAATGGAGTGGCTAAAGCCACATATATTAATGTCGTGGTAGCGACACCATAATTATGATTTATCCATTATGATTTATCCATTTCTATCTATTGACACTGTTGTTAGTACCGTATATCATCAGGGTAGTAAACACCCTGAAGCAACAGTGTTAAAATATGGAGGCAAATATGGTCGAGAAAAAGTATGAAGTTAGCTTGCGAGAAGCGGTAGATATATTAGGTAAAAAACCTGCCACTGTGCGATCTTACGTGCGTAGCGGTCGCCTTTCTAAAGAATATATTGACGGTTTTAATGGTCAGGAAATGCGTTTGAATAAGGAAGAACTAGAGTCTTTAAAGCAGTCTCTCAAAGACACTTCTGGACAGTCTTACGACAGGGTGAATAATAAGGTATCTAATAAGGTATCAGATAAGGGTGTCGATGACGGTATGTCAGGCGGTATTAATCAGCCTGTTGTTCTAGATGGTAACGTTGCGCGCGCCATTGAGCTATTGGAAAAACAGCTTGATGATTTGAGATCTGAGAAGGAATCACTTCGAACAGAGTCAAAAGAGCTGACTGATAAGAACTTTCAAATGGCCGGGCAACTTGGCTACTTTCAAAATCAAGTCGAAACGCTGAAAGATCAGGTCAAACAGCTATCAGCGCCGAACGAATCACATAGCAGTAAAAAAAGTCAAAAAGGTGGAGGACTGTTTGGGTGGCTGGGAATAGGAAGGTAGGGGGTATCAGGTATAACGTATAAGGTATCAGGCAGGAGAAGAAATCATTAAAAAATCGACTTATATCCTCTTACCCCTGATACATGATTCATGATACCCAATACGATCTAAATTGATAATTGAAAATTGATCATTGAAAATTATTTATTGATTCATCATTCATCATTCATTATTTGGTTATCCTATGACTCCAGTCGCACGCGCCACATTAACCACTTTGGCTTATTTTGAACAGTTTAAGCGTGCGCTGACCAAATCTGAACTGCACTCCTTAATGTGGGATCGCCCAGCGTTTGCCGAAGCGGTTGAAAGCGCGTTGCAAGATCTAATCAAGCGTAATATTTTGCAACAGGACCGACAATATTATGGGCTATCGTCTGACACCCTAAAGGCCACTTTTAAACGGCAAAGATTAATGGTGGTTTGGCGCGACAGGGCGTTACGCATCGCCTCCATATTATCAAGCATTCGCGGGATCAAATCTATTATCTTAATGAACTCATTGGCGATGCAGACTTGCCACACTGAAAGCGACATTGATCTCTTAATTATCACTGAACCGAATTCACTCTATTTATCTCGTACCATTGGCTTATTAAACTTAAAGGTGCGCGGGCTGGCTAAAACAAAATCACGCACTGCCAGGCGAGCTTGCCTTGGCTACTGGTTGTCTAATAATAATCTAGCGGTGGAACAGTATCAAACAGATATTTACTCCGCGGTGTATTGGGTGGCTACAATGGTACCGCTGTTTGGTCTAAATGGTTACCAAAGTTTTATTAAATCTAACGCGTGGGTGAGCCAATATCTGCCCAACTGGATGGCGCACCAGACAGCTCATTTGCCGGGGAGTAATCAAACCAGTGCTCGGGCAATATCCACTTTTCTAAATCAAGCCTTATTTCCCTTGCATCGTGCTCGAGTTTTAGCTGATCCAGAGTTTGCCAATTCATCGGAGAAGGTCGTTGAAATAGATCGCCTCAAACTGCACTCAGTTGATCACCGTCCAAGCTATGCCCAAAAAATGCAAAGTATACTTGACATTTTGTCGACAAACGACTAATATTGGGTTCGAGCAGACTTTAAAGATATACATCTGCGCCAGCCGATACTATGAAAATCTACAAGTAATAATAAGGAGCATTATGTTCAAGCCACTAGGCGATCGCGTTTTAGTTAAGCCATTGGAAGCCGAAGAAGTAACCAAGTCTGGCATTATTTTGCCTGACACCGCCACTAAGGAAAAACCGCAAGAAGGCAAAGTGATGGCAGTCGGTACGGGCAAGTATGTGGGCGAAAAGTTAGTTCCGCTCGAGGTTAAAGTTGGCCAAACCGTGATGTTTTCCAAGTACGGTCCGACCGAGATTAAGATTGATGGTGTTGAGTTGTTTGTGTTATCTGAGTCGGATATTTTGGGCATTGTCGAGTAATTATTGATCAAATCAGATTTTATTATTAAATAGAGAAAGGATCGAATGGCAAAGCAGATATTATTTGGGGAAGAGGCAAGAGCGGGCTTAAAGCGCGGTGTTAACATTGTAGCTGATACGGTGAAAGTAACTATGGGGCCACGTGGACGCAACGTCGTGCTAGATAAGGGTTATGGTGCACCAGTTTCAACCAACGATGGCGTTACAGTGGCTAAAGAGATTGAGCTTGAAGACAAATTTGAAAATATGGGGGCGCAGTTAATTAAAGAAGTGGCGACCAAAACCAACGATGCCGCTGGTGACGGAACGACTGGCGCTACGGTGTTGGCGCAAAGCTTAATTAGCGAGGGATTAAAGGTCGTGGCGGCTGGGGCCAATCCAATTGCGGTGCGTCATGGTATTGAAAAAGGCACCGAAGCCATTGTGGCCGCCATTAAGAAGAACGCCAAGCAAGTGGCTGGTAAGGCCGAAATTGCCCAAGTAGCTTCAATATCTGCCAACAGCATTGAAGTTGGCAACTTAATCGCCGATATTATGGATTTGGTTGGTAAAGACGGCGTCATTACGGTGGAAGAGTCGCAAACTTTGGGCTTGGATAAAGAAGTGGTTGAGGGTATGCAATTTGATCAGGGCTACATTTCAGCTTATATGGTCAGCGACGCCGCTCGCATGGAAGCGGCTTTGGAAAATCCATACATCTTAATCACCGATAAAAAAATTGGCAGTATTCAAGAAATTTTACCACTGCTTGAAGCGTTGTCGGCCGCGGGCAAAAAAGAGCTGGTCATTATCGCTGAAGATGTAGAAGGTGAAGCTTTGGCGACACTTGTTGTAAACAAATTACGCGGTGTCTTTACTGCTTTGGCAGTCAAAGCCCCGGGCTTTGGTGATCGTCGCAAAGAGATGTTGCAAGACATTGCTACTCTAACTGGTGGGCAAGTCGTATCTGAAGATTTGGGCTTAAAATTGGAAAATGCCACTATTGATAAATTGGGACGGGCGCGTAAAGTGGTGGCGAATAAGGATAATACGACCATTATTGAAGGCAAAGGCGAGACCAGTGCCATTAAAGCGCGAGTCAATCAAATTAAAGCCCAGATTGAAAAAACCACCAGCGATTATGATAAAGAGAAGTTGCAAGAACGCTTGGCAAAACTTTCGGGTGGAGTGGGCGTGATAAAAGTCGGCGCGGCCAGTGAAGTTGAATTGAAAGACCGCAAGTTTAAGATTGAAGATGCCCTTAACGCTACTCGTGCCGCAGTTGATGAAGGCATTGTGCCTGGTGGAGGTGTGGCTTTAGTTGACGTTATTCCAGCGTTAGATAACGTTAAAGTGGAAGGTGAGGAAAAGATTGGTTTACAAATTCTACGCAAGGCCATGGAAGCCCCATTGCGCCAGATCGCTGAAAACGCCGGTAAAGACGGCGCAGTGGTGGTAGAAAAAGTGCGCAATATGGAAAAGGGAGATGGTTATGACGCCGCGACCGATACATTTGGCAATATGATCAAAGCTGGCATTATTGATCCAGCTAAGGTTATTCGTTGCTCATTACAAAACGCCGCTAGCGTGGCCGCAGTCGTTTTAACCACCGAAGCTGTGGTTTCAGACTTACCAAAAAAAGATGCTCCTATGGGCGTTCCAGGTGGCGCCGGAGGTATGGGCGGCATGGGGGGAATGGACTATTGAGGAGCGTAAGCGACGAAACCCCTCGTAGCCCTGAGCTTGTCGAATGGGCGAAGTGGGATTAAGAAGTTCGTAGTGGGTAGTTCGTAGTTTGTAGAAAAGAAAAGAGCGGAGCAATCCGCTTTTTTCTATTTAGCTATAAACCTATCGAGTGTATCGGATGCTCTTTCAGCAGAGAAACAATAAACACCATAAATATCATATCTCTGTGCAGTCTGAATCGGTATTGTGCCGAGAAGCTTAAATAATGATGGCATAAAATCGTTATAATTTCGTGTAATTAATAGTACTCCCTTTTCGAATTTCATACAGAATGCCGCCAGATACAGATCGGTAATAATTGAACGAGATTTATTGTCACCATAAAGGGGCACAATTTTTTCAATCAAATTATCGCTAATCTCTTTTGTTAATGGCAACACTACGTCAATCATATCGTCGACAAAATCACGTTTTGTTCTAAACTCCTGAATTGATCGCACTCCTACCATAAATTCAGCTACCACTAGATCAATGGTCGTCAGTGCAGAATCTTGGTCAGAAAAGAGAGTGCGCAAGTCAGAATAAGCTTCGGGATGCTGGAATGCTTCAATCAGAAAATTTGTATCCAATAGCAGATGTTTATGATGGATTACCGGTGAGATGCTCTCTAAAAATTTCTTCATTTCGCGCCTGTTCATACTCCTGCAACTTTTTGGCTAGTTTAATAAACCTATCACGATCAAATACTTTTTTCGTATAATGCGTTAACGATGTATTTTCGCGAGCTTTAAGTTTTGGAATGTTTTTTTCGAATTTCTTTTCTAAATCTGTTTTCATAATAATTCCATTTAACTACAAAAATATTTAAATGTCTAATTTGCGATTTTCTTTGTTATTTTTTATCAAAAACTTAAGCTGTTGCTTTCTTATCAACCTAAAATCATCTTTGACATTGCCCAAATTACCTCAAATTTAGGTCAAAAGCATTCCGTCTTAATCTACGCATTATATTACTGATACAATTTTTTCTTGCACCAAATTAACTATTACTTCATACTAAAAATATGAAAATATTTTTGATTGTTTTGGCAGTGTTAGTTGTACTAGGTGGGGGAGCGGTGTTTTGGCTTTACGGCATGGATAAATCTGCCCCAGTTGAGGAATCGTCTACAACGCAGACATCCACACCAGCGTCCACATCCACTACTCCCGCGACAACATCAACCGCCAAATCTTCTGGCACATGGAAACAAGTTGGACCAGCGGTGAGCGGTTCTTTCGCCGACGCAGATACTGTAAAACTGGCCGAAAACAGCTATCGCCTGTATTATGCCATTCAGCCCGAAGTAGTTGGGAACAAGTTTGAGGTTTACTCCGCCACTTCAACTGATGGAAAGACCTGGACGCAGGAGTCCGGCACGCGAAAAACCAGTGCGACATTTCCGGAGGTGGTAAAATTGGTTGATGGAAAGTTTCGGCTTTACTTCCAATCTGGCGGAGTGATTAAGAGCGCAATGTCAACCGACGGCTTGACATTCACCGACGAAGCAGGCACGCGGATCGATAAAATTAATGACTTGGGGCTGACATTTGATAATGTGGCCGCCCCGACCGTTTTAAGCCTGACCGACGGTACTTTTGTGATGGTTTATCGAGGTACCATTAACACGCCGTACGCGGGTGAAAAGGTGCCGAACCCCAACACGCAAATTTTGCTTTGGGCTACTTCAACCGATGGTTTAACTTGGACCAAAAAAGGTATGGCGATCGATAGCCGGATTATCCTTTATGGTTTAGCGGACGGTCCGGAGCTATTCGTTTCGGATGATGATTCGATCAAACTCTCGTTTTGGAGCTATCAAGGAGTGTACTGGTCAACATTTGCGAACAACAGTTTCAGCGCGCCCGAAAAAGTGTTTGCCATAGCGGAAAGTACCAAGTTGAACAAATTCCCCACGCCAACACCGGGCGATCCAACTTACGCCAAGTTTAACGGGGCCTGGTATATGTACTACGGGCAAAAAGACGGCATTTACTACGCGACAGCCATAGCAAAATAAAGGCAAGAATGGACAGCTTCGAAAATCCAAATATTGAAAGAGAAAAACCATCAAGATGGAGGCACATTCTTAAACGAGTAACACGGATTGCCGATAAATCTTTACGCATTTTTGGGTTACTTTCGATCGTCTTATTTTCTTGGGTGTTGTGGGACGATGCGTCAAGCATCCCCCTCCTTAAGAAACCGGCGGTCGTTGAATGTCCAAATATCGCGAGTGACTATCAATTTAATACCGAGCTTACTAACTTACAAACCACATTAGAATTATTCGGAAACTCTCGCGAAATTGGAGCATATATTACGAAGCACCTGCCGCAAAGCGAAACTATTACTTTTGATTGTGTGGAGAATAGTGATTCGAACAACGCCGCCCTAATGGTAAAGATTATTACCGAGGGATGGTCTAAATTTCCAAGATCTATGATGACACAAGTGGGAGCAAGTAATATAGTGTTCGTAAAAAATTTAAGGGTCTCTGATATCGAAGTCAGCGGAACTGCCGATTACGATGGGAGTATTTATATCGATATAAAGCAAGAAATAAAGCAAGAAAACGATCGGCGGGATGGACTATACGCGGAGCTAACAGCGAACCATGAGCTATATCACGTTATTGAATCGCTATGGTTTGGAGACTCCCATCAACAGGATCGGAAGTGGTTTCGACTTAATCCTGACTCTACGCGCTATATAGCTGATAGCGGCTACGAGTGTTTAAGCGGCGACAAAGACCATCCCCTTAAGATTGGATATGTAACTGGTTACGCGACATGCTCGCCCAATGAAGATCGCGCCGAGACATTCGCATACATCGTAACTGACGGGTATCGAGAGAGATTGGCTGAATGGATTAAGACGGACGAAGCGTTACGAGCTAAAGTTAATTTTATAAAAGAATTTTTTCATGATTACTACCCCGGATTTAATATATGATCCGTAATCTAACAAAAACTGGTTAAATGCTCATTTACCGTTCCACTTATTTGCCTAAATCCGCCACTTGACTAAGAAAATTGAGTTGATAACCACAATATCTGCTCCGAATTAGTTAGGTAAACGAAGTCACGATCGCAATAAATGCGCAATGCTAGTTTTTCGGCAATTGCTCTAATGTTTGTTGAATTTGGTCCAATCTATCCGACAGTGGGGCGAATACCTGCAGTTTTTGCAGTATAAATGACACGAGATAAATGACAACGGCAAATCCGAGTGTCGAGCCGAGCGCAATAGCTACACCCTGAGCAAATGACATACCTAAAAACCGCCATGGTCGATCAACCATTTGCAAATAACGGTGATTTTCCAATCTCTCAATTAGCTTATTGGTGCGATCAAGTTGATGCACTAGTTCTGTGTCGGTCTGATCCATTTTGGTATCCATATTTATTAGAATATCTGTAAATTCAAAACATCGCCAGTATTACGCAATTTTAGGTGCTGTTTCTGGCAGAGCCTCCGTTATTGTCAGATGTGCAATATCGTCGCGAATAAAAACTGCTTGTCTGGTAATTTTATCAATATCGCTAAACGCAAAAATACGGCGACGAAACAACTTTTGCGTGTGAATTTGGGTAATTTGCCCAGTTGCCACATTAAATGTAATTTCAACCACTAAGCCAATTTTTGTCGTTGTTGTACGGGCGTTTTGGTTCATTATTGGTCGATGTGACTGAATAATCTCATCAACTTTTGGTAGCTCCACGATCGGCAAAACGTCATCTTCATTTACTAACACCGCATGCTGTTCAATAGATACTATATCTAAAAAACTGACGTAAAGCCGATGAGAAAATAAGCCCGCGGAGGCAATTTCGAGAGCGGAAAGCTTGCCGAGGTCAGGATCAAATATACAATTTGTTACCACCCCCAAACGCAAATGTGATTCGGGGTCAACCACTGGCAGGTGAGCTAATTTTGTGGCGTAAATGATCATAACATTATCATATAACATGAGACATGAAACTTGAAACCAGAGACTACTCACAAGTCAAAATTATCAACCATCCAAATTACGTATTAGGTATTGTGTATCAGGTATCAGGGGAAGAATAACGCGGGCTAACCTATGCATGATACATGATATCCTATACATGACATGAGTAATTACTGCCAAAGACCGATCCGCGTTTGGCGGAAACTTCTTTCTACCTGCTACTAGCTACTTGCTACTGGCTACTCTTTCCACATACGATCCATCTCTGGTATCGACGCGAATGGTATCACCGATATTAATAAATAGCGGTACTAGCACCGTTAAACCAGACTGTGTTTGAGCTGGTTTGGTGCCGCCTTGAGCGGTGTCACCGCGTACCCCCGGCTCGGTGTGGGCAACCTTAAAATCCATTTTGATCGGCAAATTAATGGTTATGGGAGCATTATTATAAAATGACATTTTGACCGAGCTGGCATCTATCAGATAATTTGCCACATCACCCAAATCGTTGGTTGTCATTTCAAACTGTTCGTACGAATGATCATCCATAAAGGTAAACGATGATCCATTTTTGTATAAATAGGT
>CAZQEC010000014.1:0-16468 GCA_964591565.1 uncultured Candidatus Saccharibacteria bacterium
AACTTGAGCTACTGAAAGCTACCCTAAAGTAAGATTTCTTAATGAGCTAATACGCGGTAATACTCGGTCATTTTAGATTGCCACGCTCATTCCATTCGCTCGCAATGACAGACAATTCATTGCCAATGGCGCTCGCAGCTTGAATAATTGTTTTAGATCTCTCCCTGCCTGCGGCAGGCAGGCACTGCGGTCGAGATGACAATATCTAAAGGTTTTCAAAAGAGGTCTATTATACGCACGTTACAAAAAAAATTTTCTGACGTCTGCCCTCTGTTGTCCGAAACAATTACCTGTATAATAGAGCCATGAGCAAGTATCATTGGTTCACAAATGCGAAATACGGTCTGGTACCGTCAGGTACGGTCGGTTGGGCTATGACGCTGGCATTTTTGATCGCCATTGTAATCAATTTTTGGCTGATCGATTCAGTCAGCCACTCTGCCAGTGACACCATTATTAACTTTTATCCTTATGTATTATTCTACTCGGCAATTTATCTCATTCTGGCTTATTTAACCTCGCCAAAACACTGGTGGATGGTGACAAAGTCGTACGGCTGGGGCTGGGTGCCCTCTACTTGGCAAGGTTGGTACATTCTTTTGCTATATATAGGAGGCGTTTTAGAAACACTTTCAATTTCGCTTGTTTTAACTCGTCTCGACCCTTTGGCTAGTTCTTGGTTTGTGATTAGCGGACTATTTTTGCAAACGGTGGTATTTTTTATGGTTAGTTTAGCCACTGGTGAAAAACCGCGTTGGCGCTGGGGTAAGAAAAGAAAATGAATTACGAGCTTACGCGTAGTCGGCGCAGATCTATCTCATTGCAAATAGCAGATAATGGTGTGCTCAAAGTGCGGGCACCGTTTTTGATGCCCGAATATTTAATTAATCGCTTCGTTACAGCCAAAAGTGATTGGGTGACGCGCCAAATTAAGCGTCTGAATAATCGTCCACAGAAATTTGAATATCATCATGGTGCGAGCATTAATTATCTCGGTCGAGAGTACGTTATTCGCCTAGGTGAGCATCAAAATTTCGATGTGGTATTGACCGATGCTTTACTCTTACCAGAATTAAATGCTAGGCAGGCGAAAATTTTAATCCATGATTGGCTCAGACGGCGCGCTGTCGAACACCTTAATTTGCGCTTGCGACATTTTGCCACGAAGATGCAAATAAATTATCGCGCTTTGGCAATATCTAGTGCCCGAACACGGTGGGGATCATGCTCGGCTAACAGTAGTATTCGCCTGAACTGGCGCTTAATATGCGTGCCACCGGAAGTGATTGACTATGTGGTGGTACATGAATTGGCGCACATTCAACAACACAATCACTCCAAAAAGTTTTGGGACATTGTCGAATCAATTATATTTAATCATGGTCAGCATCGTCGCTGGCTTAAGCACCACGGCCATCTGTTATTGATCTAGTGTTCAAACAAAAGTTATCCACAGGTAAGCCCTTGACAAGGTATTATCAATATTGCGACGATAATTAGTAAGTATGATAAAAAACAATCTAATAATAAGGGGGAGTATGTCTCGTTTCATCAAGCGCGGGTTATTTGTGGTACTAACAGTCTCGGTAGCGTTCTTTGGTTTCTCGGATCAATCGGTGCGCCAAGTGTTGCGAACGTCCACAAGCGTTGAAACAGCGCGCGCCGGGGCTATTACTAGCCCAACCATTGTGGCTAGTTCGGTGGTGGCGAGTGCCACGGGCGTTATAGACACCGTTACCTTAACCACGGCCACTGCCATTCCGGTAGGTGGTCGTTTGGTAGTGTCATTTATGAGCCCTCCGGGGCCGCCAGTCCAGTTTCAGGATTTTTCAGGTGTCACAATTGCTACCGGCTCTAACGCTGGTTTTAGTGGTTTTAGCGTCTTTTATTCCGGAATGTCGTTCAACGTTAATGTGACCGCCACCACTGCTATTGCCGCTGGAGCGGTTGTACTTAAATTGGGTGGAATAGTCAATCCAACCAGCGGCAGTGTTCTGCCGGTTAATATCTTTACCCAATCCTCAACTGGTGCAACGCTTGACGGTAATCAGTTTGTGTCGCCAGATTCAGCTCCCGCCACCTTGATGCTTGGCACGGTTAAATTGAGTGGTAAAGTGACTGATTCGACCACTGGTACTGGTGTTGCCGGGTTGCGTTTAGAGTTGCACCCTGGCCCAAACTCCAGCCCAACCAATTATCAGTCTTACAGCGCCACTACCGATTCAAGTGGTAATTATCAGTTTATAGTCAGCACCAACGGCACCTTAATGTTGGAAAAAAGCCCCGGGGTTGACCCAAGTAATCCAAACTCTGCTACTTTGAGCCAATACGCCGCTTTTGACCAAAGAGAGGTTGTGATTTCAGATACGCCTCAAGTTATCAACATCGCTTTAGTAAAAGCATCTAAAATAATCACTGGTAAAGTGGTGTATGCCGGTACTACCACTGGGGTACGTAATGCTATGGTCAATGCCGGATCGTTCTCGGGCGCGTTTACTAATAGTTCGACCGGCTCGGACGGTACATTTACTCTGCGCATGGCGGTAGATGGCACTAAATCTGGGGGCGGACAGATGTTCTTTATGGTTCAGCCGCAAATGCAACAACAGGGCGGCGGTGCACCAAGCGGTGGCACACCACCGGGTGGTGGCACGCCCCCAGCGCCTCCGGTGTCTGATACCGACTTTGGTTCTTATCAGTCTCAAATTACAGCGTTTACGCAAGGTATTACAGTGGCCGAAACGTTCGCTATGGGTAACATTGAGGTGCCAAAAGCCGACGCTACTGTAACCGGTAAGTTTGTTAATTCTGACGGCACGGCGCTTGGCAATGTGTTCGGCGGTCTGTTTAGCCCAAGTTCACACTCATTTACACCGCTACAGGTTGCCAGCAATGGTACTTTTACGGCGAAATTGGTTTCAGGACGATCGTATGAAGTCAACAGCTTTGATCAAACTGGGGCTTATTATGTGGCGCCAAAGCGCTTCACGCCTAAAGCTGGCACTACCGACTTAGGCACAATTCCACGATCCAAGCTAACCAAAACAGTTACTTTAACGGCGTTTCGGGCCGACGGCGGCACTAAACGCGCTATCGCCAACGCCCAAGGTATGTGTTTCGCTAAAGGCGGGCCTCCGTTCTTTAGCACGACCGATTCTAATGGTGTGGCTACGGTGAAAGTGCCCGACGATTACAAGGGTCGCTGTGGCGTAATGCCTGGCGGAGGTTTTGGCGGCGGTGGAAAACCCGGTGAAGGGGGCGAAAAGCCACCTGCCGGAGGTAAAATTGGTTTAATTAAGAACGCACAAGAGTTTGTATTGCAAACATTAATCGGCTCGGCTAAGGCGGCTGAAGTCCAAATACTGGCGGCGCAAGCAGGCGATGCTGGAGACGCTAATCAGCTATTCCCAATTGATGGCTTTAAGGAGTTAAGCGCTGGCGGTTCGGGAACATTTGAATTTGGCAAGCCCGATTCCGAGTTTACGGTTAAAACGGTTAATTCGAGCGGTACACTCATTACTAACGGTGGATTCGTAGACATTAGTAGCACTTCTGGTTTTCGGATGGGTTGCCCAACAGCAGGCGGAGTTGGTACATGTCGTGGTTTTAAGGGCAAAGAGATGAAAGCCAAAATAAACTTTCCGCCAAACGTTGATTATGCTGGCAAAACCACCACCTTTACCCCAACCGGAGTGGCAGGGCAAGTAGTTAGTCTGACGGTTGTGCCCAAAGACGTAACCGTTAGCGGTGAGGTGCAAGACGGATCAAACAGTAATGCCGTTATTAAAGACGCTACCTTACAAATTATGGTTGGCGCATTTTCCAAAGACGGTGACTTTAGCATGGGAGCTTACAATCCAGCAACCGGCACCCACACCACAAAAATAGCGGCCGACACCGATTATCACTTTGGTGTAACTGCTGGGGACCCCTCGCAAGGCATTAAGAAGGGTGGTTACGTACCAAATATCAGTTCAAATGCGGTTAGTGGAGCATCGGGTAAAGAGGTTAAATTTAACGTAAAGTTATCTAAAGTAGACGCCACTATAACGGTGACGGTCAAAGACGACAAGGGCGCGGTAGTTGAAGGGGTCACAGTCATTGCCAATAATGCTTTAGCAGATATTGTTGGTCCTGAAGGCCCAGGCGGTCCTGGCGGACCGGGGGGAGGCCCTGGTGGTCCTGGCCCTGGTGGTCCAGCCGAAGGCCCTGAGTTTGGCTTTAACGCTATTACAGATGCAACTGGCAAAGCAGTTATTAATGTAGCGCCCGATAAGTATCAGATTGTGGTAAATGCACGTGATTTGGGCTATTTCACTACCGGCGTAGTTCAAGCCGAGCCAGCCTCTGGCAAAAACGTGGATGTTACAGTTACTCTGGCTAAAGCTAATTCAACGCTTGAGTTTGAGGTTAATAATAAAGATGGTAACGATATGACAAGTGGTGAAGTGACGCTATACAATGAATTAGGCACTATGTCTTTCAACACCGAAGTAGGCACCGACGGCAAGGTCAAAATTGCCGTGCCAGCCGATGCGGATGGGCAGGTGTATACCGTCAAAGCTGGTAAAGATTCACCTGAAAGTGGTAAGGTTGAGGAGTCAAAGTCGTTTAAGGTTACAGCTTATGCCGACAAAACTACCACAACCACTCTTAAGGCAGATCAAGTAGACGACGATGCATTGGCAGAGCCAGTTTCCCAAGAGGTAAGCTCATCATCCGCCGCCTCGCTTGTGTTAGCCAAAGGTGGTACCGAGCAGGCCAAAGTTTCTTTGCCATCGGGCGCCTTGTCTTCATCGTCTAGTAGCTCGAGTGATTCCAGTTCCTCATCGAGTTCCAGTCCGTTGGCATCTATGGTGCCATTAGACGCTGAATTGCCGCAAACCAAGGTGGCACAAACATACGGCACTGGTTTTGAAATGAGTGCCAGCGATTCGAGCGGGAATGAAATTACCTCGCTCAGTGGTGTGGCCACGGCTTCGATCCATTTGGATAAAGATCAAGTGCCAACTGGAACGAACGCGACCAATGTAAGTAAGCTTGAAGCGCGATATTATGATGCGGACGCTGGTTCGTGGAGTAAAGTGCAAACTTCAACGGCGGTGTTTAATGGTGATGGTTCGGTAGATGTAAACTTTACCACCAATCACCTGACCACGTTTGCGGTGACGACATCTACCGATACTACGGCACCGGCGGCTCCAAGTAGTATCACAGCCACGGCCAAGGCCAATAACGCTATTGGTCTCGGCTGGACCAATCCGACTGACACCGATTTCGCCTCGACCACTATTTATCGCTCGACAACGGCAGGCGACTTGGGCACAGCGGTGCACACGAGCGTGACTGGTACGAGTAAGGACGACACTGGTTTAACCAGCGACACTACTTACTACTACACGGTGCGCGCGGTAGATTCATCTGGGAATGAATCAACTAATACCGCCCAGGTTTCGGCTAAGGCACGCACAGGAACATTACCAAAAACTGGTAATATCTTTAGCACCGGATTTATGACGTCCAACTCTTCAGATAACTTCTTTTCTGGACTGCTGAAAGTTTTGAGGAATGCTCGTTAGCCCGCGACGCAGTCGTTTACGCCTCATTCCCGCTCTTGCCATACTAATTGTGTTGGCGGGGGCGGGATTTGGCGTGATGTATATCAAAAATCAATTTCGGACACCCAAAAGCGTGTTTGTTGAAGATCGAGTTGAAACTATTCCAGATCGCCCAAAATTTGTGCCTGAAGTGAAGTCGGAAGCCAATCAAACTGTTAAACCAGAGGTTAAGGGTGATTATGTGGTGCAGATAGATAAGATCAACATCAAAGCCCCGATTATTATGAATGTAGATGGATTTGATGAAGTACTATATTTGAAAGCGTTGGAAAAAGGGGTGGCACATTATAAAGGGACACCACTGCCTGGCAATAAAGGCAATAGTTTCATCTTTGGGCACTCATCTTACTACGCCAACAAGCCGGGTAGCTACAAAGAAATTTTTAAAACACTGGGCAATTTGAAGGTGGGTGATGAGATGAAGATAGTGCATGGTGCAGAGACATTTACCTATAAAATTTTTGTGAGCAAATTAGTGGCCGACGATGATGGCTCGGTGCTCGATGAGTCCAAAGATGAAATTTTAACCATTTCGACCTGCTGGCCTCCCGGTACTTATGCCAAACGTTGGATCGTGCAAGGGAAGAGAGTGTAGTCATTCTGATGAGCTGCAAGCAAGGAAGAATCTACCATATAGATCTCTCGGTGTGCTCGAGATGACAGATTCCGAATAGGTCAAGAATAAATAAAAAAATATAGCGCGCGGACTAAAGTCGTCCACGCGCCACACATTATATCTCCCCTACTTTCTTTTGTCTGGTGCCGCCAAACCAGCGAAGACGGCATCTATTACAAAATAGATCGGTTTCATCAACATCTCACACAAGAGATAGTCAATGGAAACCGTTCTGCGGAAGTTGCGCCATCCGCCGCTACGGCGCGCCGATCGCCACATTCGAATCACACTGATAGCAAAGTAAATCCACCACAACCGCGACCCAAAGCATATTGCGGTAAGCATAAGTACCACAATGATGCTACGCGCCGCGATTGGAAACGGTGCGACGGCAATACGTGGGCGTCCGCTTAAGTAAGCCATCACAAACCACACGCCAAACATCAATGTGATCCAGCTAATGAGCGACCAGTATGACGACCAAAGGTCATCGATCCCTGTGAATCCTAGTGCCCAATTCCATACCATGGAAGTGGCACTTGGCTCCGCTTCCTCTGCCGGAGTTGGTACTGGTTCAACGGTGCCGAACTGTTGCTCGATGATCTGATCTGTCCGCGTTTGAACCAACCGCGACTCGGGTTGATCCGATTGTAGATCGATCAGAGCCGCCAATGGCACAGCGGCGAGGTAACGCTGCCGATTTTCATCTGACCGCATGCGATATGAATCACCGGGGTCAGCGGGCACTGCCATCTCCAGAAGTACTGCTTCTGGAGTAGTGTTGTTGCGCAACACCCCGAGATTTCGCGCGCTCATGCTGACTGGTTGTGGCGTCCCGTCTTTACATCGTGGGCAACCGTACAGCTCGATTCGCCTGGCAATCGCCTTGGCTAACGCCGGCGCATCATGTCCGTTTCGATAGCAGACGTGCGATCCGCTCCATTTGCCAGACCCGTATGAGTCTGTATGAAGCGAAACGAAGTACACTTTGCTGTGGCTACCTGCTTGGGCATAGAAAGTCGACGCGATCGCCGCCCGATCCTCTAGACCGCCATCTCTACTCCTACGGATCGGCTTGCCACTGCCAGCATAGAAAGCATCGCGTGGTAGTGGTCGAGCATCTAGTGCGTCGTTGGGGCGTGCGGCTTCAGCTTGCTCGCTTTCACATATTAAATATGCTTTTCCCCCAAACTGTTGCACTAAGTCTCTCAAGTCATACGCGGCGGCGTAGGTGTACGCCGCTTCATAGAATTGGTGCCTTCTTCCCTTGACCCAGAGGTCAAAAGGACAACCCGGGTCGAGCCCGCCGTGACCGGGATCGATCACGACCGTGACGCCGGCTAAAGGTTTCTGGCTCTGAGCGGCGGATGTGAGCCCAGCCCAGATCAAAAACACGACAACTACGGTACGCCATCTTCGCATGATCGTATCCTTTCAATTGTGAAATAATGCCTCAAGCACAAAAAATGCGTCTGAATGGTCATATTATATCACCGCCGATAGCTAATGTCAATCAATTGCCAAAAATAATTGTTTGTTGTACTATTAGAGTATGGAAAATTATCCTGTTTCGCGCATGAAAATAGACATTTCAATGGCCGCTATTTTAAAGATATTGGCGGTTATTCTTGGTTTACTTTTCATCGTCAAAATTAAAGATATTCTCTTATTATTATTTGTTGTGCTTATTTTAGTGACCGCTCTTTCACCAATAGTCGATCGTTTAGTCAAGCACCTTGGTATTCCGCGCTGGATGGCGGTTAGCATAATTTTTGGTGGAGTTGGGGTAGTAATGCTAATTATGATATGGCTTATTTTGCCGTTAATGGTTTCGCAAATTATTGATTTGTTAAATCAACCCCAAATACAGTCACTAGTTGGCGGCACTGAATCACACACATTTATTCAGGATTTACAATCCTTGTCCGATAAAATTCCGGGCATTACTCAAGGTGGATCCGGCGTGGTTTCATTCTTTTCCACCATTCTTGGCGGTATTGTATCTGTTTTTACCGTGGTTGTTTTGAGTTTATATTTGCTGTTGGAGGAAGATGGGATTAAAAAATTCATACATAGTGTCTTACCCACCAAGCATAAACAGCAAATTGTGAACACGTTTCACAAAATTAGTTTAAAAATGGGCTCGTGGTTTCGTGGACAGTTGCTGCTTGGGCTAATTATTGGGCTCATTAGTATGGTCATTTTGCTTGCATTTGGTGTACCATTTTGGCTGACGCTGGCCATTTTTGCGGGATTGACCGAACTTATTCCTTACGTTGGGCCGTTTATTGGTTTGGCGGCCGCGCTATTTGTGGCACTGACTAAAGATTCGTTTTGGGGTTTCAATACTGTCACTGTTGGCGTAGGAGTGACGGTCGGTTATTTATTGATACAACAGCTCGAAAGTCACTTTTTGGTACCGAAGGTGATGGAAAAATCGGTCGGGCTTTCGCCGGTGATTGTTATTATCGCCATTTTAATTGGCGCCAAACTGTTTGGCTTGCTTGGCGTTGTTCTTTCAGTGCCTGCGGCGGCCGTGATTTCGGTGATAATAGACGAATGGCCAGCCATTCAAGCGGCCTATTTTGACTCGCGCGGCGAGTTCGTGCGTCCTAAAAAGGACTAATTATGTCGCAACACGTTATCGCCGAAAATCGCAAAGCGCGGTTTGTATATCAATTTAGCGAATTTTTTGAAGCCGGCGTGGTGTTGACTGGTTTGGAGATCAAAGCCATTCGGGCTAAAAGAGTGGATCTTTCTGCATCTTATGCCAAGGTGATAGGATCCGAGGCGTGGTTGATAAATATGAATTTAAGCGATGGCAAAACACCTGACCCAACGCGTACGCGCAAACTTTTACTACACGCCCGAGAAATTGGGCGACTTATCGGTTTGTTAGAGCAAAAGGGCTTAACTTTAGTGCCGCTGAAGCTATATTTTAAGCGCGGTCGAGCGAAGATTGAGCTTGGCGTCGGTCGCGGGCGCAAAACGCACGATAAACGAGAACTAATTAAAAAACGGGATGAACAAAGGGAGCAGTTGCGGGGTGCGAGAGGTAAATAAATGCGGTGTAGTTGCAGGTTTCAGGGTACGAAAAAACGGGCATTTAACCCGTTAATTCGATGGTGGAGCTGAGGGGAGTTGCACCCCTGTCCAAATTGGCCCGAATATTTTATCTACATGATTATTTTGTTCATACTTTTCTTTAGCGATGATTTCCATTGAACAAACAAGCAAAACCGTCACTGCACGTGCGCTTTATTGAAGACATTCATCACACGAGTCTAAATGTCCGACGCTTACAATATGACGCTTTTGTTCTAACGCAAGCGAAGTTAAAACAAAGCGGCTATTCGGTTTTTAGGCGAAAGCTGGCGCAAAGGAGTTCACGCGGAAAGCGCTGGCAACTTTGCTTAAGATGTTTTTGGCATCTAAGTTTTTTGCGTTGGTTTTACGAGTAACACGCTCCTCGTCATGCAAAACAAACAGTTATCCAATCTGTCGAAGCTAATACAGCCCCATGTAATTAGTAAATTCAATTTTTAAAGTGCTCGCTCATCATAATAACGGATAGATTCCTTAAGCGCAACTATTGACATTATACTCCTACAATGTCGCAATGTCAATAATCCGTGAAACATTTAGCCATTTTGTTTGACTGTCATGTTAGAAAAGTATATATTCTAACCAATGGCTACCATAGAAATAAACAATAACATCAAAAAGTCTGCAAAAGAAATGCAAGCTCTCATTTTACGTTCTAAAAGGAAGTTGCACGAGATAGAGACTTTAATGAGTGTCTCGGAGATTGCTCGCGGCAAAGCCGAGAGATTTGATGATGTAGGGTCTTTACTAAAAAGTCTGAAATAGAGCCATGTACTCTTTGGTGGTTTCTAAACGCTTCAAGAACTTAAGGGTTTTTTTGAAGAAGCACGCCTCGCTTGAGGCGATTATGGTGTCGAGCTTAAGCGAGCACTAATGAGCCGTCAGGCGATTATTGACGCGAGTGATGAAATCACGAACGTCTAATGAGCCGTCAGGCGATTATAGAAGAACGTTTGGATTTGTTACAAAAAGACCCTGCAAACCCATTGCTGAAAACGCATGCCTTGAGTGGCAAGCTCAAAGGCACTTTTTCACTATCTATTAGCTATGAATACAGGTTAACTTTTATGATCGTCAAAAACGAAATTTGGTTATTAGCCATTGGCACTCATGACGACGTATATTGATCAAGTATCAGCTTAATATCTAAAGGTAGCAGTGATGCTGGTGTGGCGGTCATTTCGAGTAGCAAAATTCTCAAATAAGTGGTATAAGTAAGTATCTGTACAGGTCGTTTTGGTGCTCTTAGACAATAAAACTGTCTCTCTTTGAAAGGGAGGTCAATATGAGTGTGATCGAGCAGATACACAACAAACTTTTTGTTGAGATGCATCTTGCGCGAGTGAGGTTGGTGGCCGAGAAGCATCACAGAGGTGAGTTGATAGCGAAGCAGATGATCGTTTCTATGCCGCAATGGTGGCAGATAATAGCCAGATTGCGCCGCGTGTGTATGTTGCGGCGTCTAGTTGTTGTCACGGCTCGTATTGAATGTCTCGAGATGTTGTGCTCGCAGTTCTACAGTGCATCTGAGTCATTATACACGCCGGATTACAAACCAGCTCTCGGTCTTGTGACTGCGACGATAGAGTATGAGCAACGATACGAGCACATACCGAAATATGAATGTCGCGCCAGAGAGAGATTGAGAGAGCTAAAGCAATTGCTCGACACCCTGAATACGCTGTTGAGTACACAGGGTCAATCTCACAGCTAGGTCAGAAGGAGAATCACCATGGACGTGATTAAACGTGCAATTGAGTGGCTGGAACACGGCATACTCTATGCCGACGAAGCGATCCTCGAAGATGAATGGATACTCATTGAACATCGAGCCCCTTTGTTGATCGATTCGAAGCCAAAGTGGTGGCAGGTGCGGGCTGCGTACATTCGTAAGCGCGAGAAAATGACGTTGGTGCTGTTCCGCATACGGATTGAAACGCATAAGCGGTTTCGGGACGAATGTAGTGACGCGATCGAATCGATAAAAAAGCTGGATTTTGAGCCAGCTAAGCGGATTTTCGATCGGGTCCTGAAAGACTATTTGCGCACTTGGAGTGTCGGAACTATTACGACCCCTGTCGCAGAGCATGAGATTATCAAGCTCATTCAGCTCCGGCATGACTTGGGGGTTGATAGCCAGTATCGCATCGTCACCGCCGACCCGCCCTGAAGTTCAGAGCGGGTCAAACTTTTGCCAAAGTTAGATGGACAATACTAGCATTTGGTGTTAAAATTATGCCGATGTTGATGGTGCCTTAACAATCTTAAAAAAACAGGGGGTGATATAAGTGGACTCGGAGATATTTGTTGCCGTTAAGATCATGCTAAAAACATGCATCGGGTGCATACTGTTATACCAGTGCCCCAGCATTCTGATGAGGTATCGACTGAGGCGGCTTTATTGGCACATACTTTCAAATATGACGTTCGAGGGCAGTGATGGAATACGTAGTATGAGGCGCTTTGGTTTCAGTGGGCCCACCGTGTGGTATGAACGATACAATGATAATAAAAAGTGGACAATTTGGTACCCGCAACATGACGGATATCATTATTGTCACCGAGAAGAGATTATAAGCAGACTCTCGGAGTTCGGGTGGCACAGTCAATTTGAAGGGCTAAATGAGGTAAGTGAAGGTCTGGAAGCGCGTTTGAAAACATGTCGCTTTTGGATCGTGTCACTCACCTTTTGGAATCTGGTGTTTGGTATTATCCAAGCGGGATATCATGTCGTACTCAGCTTTATGCAATAATGATCACACTTGCGTTCCGGAGTAATAAACTGCTCCGGCTAATTTTTTGTCCAATTTTTATGCAACCCACTAAATATTAATAACTCGGGAGATTCGATAATCTATTACCGTACGGATGTAGATTATGGTTCGAGGTTAAGAGAGAACCAATGAGCCGTCAGGCGATTATCGCATCTTAAGTTAAAATGAAGTCAGATAATAAACGCGTGACTGTATTTAGGGGTAAAGTCGATTTTTCAGTGCGACAGTCCATTTCGGCGCCGAGTATGGTCTGTAACATCAAAAAAGCGGTAGAGGAAGCATCTAATTTTGGCGAAATAACGCCGACTTTTTGACCATCGGCGATACAGTTTTGCATATTTTGGCGATGTTTGATCACGAAATGCTGATATATTGTAGTGGCTTCATTTGGTACAATCTCACTGGCTAGTAGCCAGCACGGATTTCCGCAACAATCGTTATCTTTTTGAAAGCCGATCAGGCGATTAAAATATTGCTCAAGCCGATTGCGCGGTAATAATTTTGCGTTATTCAAGCTAATTTCATCTAATTTCAAAAACGCGTTTATCCAATAAGTCAAAACATCTAGGCCGAGCATTTCCTTACTTTGATAATGATAGTAAAAGTTGCTTTTCGAGATGCCTGTCGTTTCAATTAATTTGTCCAGACTGACAGACAAATAACCATCTTGGCTCATTAATAAGGCCGAATATTCAACTAATTTATCCTTATTATTCACGATATATATCCTAAAATAGTAGTACTGTTTAGTTCTAATGTGCTCGAGAGTAAGCAAAATGTCAAGTCTGTTTTTTACAAACTTGCACAATCTCACTGAACTATGAGACAATAATGTTAATAATAAATTGGAGGATTACTTGAATCAATCATCGCATAGCACAGTGTGGTGGTGGGTATTTGGCGCGATCGTGATTATATCATCGGGCGTTGGGGCCTATATTTACGCTTCAAAAGGCGCTGTATCACCCGCGCCGGTTGCCACAACCTCTGGCACCTCACCCTCGTCTACTAACACATCAAACACCCCAAAACAAACTACTACCACTACAGATAAAACAGCCATTACGTCGTCTGAGCTTGAATTAAGCGCGACCGACGTTTCAACTAGTTTAACGAGTCTTGATAGTAATTTATCAGATCTCGACAGCGTTGAAACAACTGAGGAAGCGCCCAGCTTATAATTTATCTAATCACCCATTATTAATTTAAGGATTTCTAATGCAAAATATTAAATCAACCCATTCGACTCCACGGTCTAAAAGCTCGGGTATGCTCAGGGTTGATACTGAGCGGCGTTTTTTACCCCGATTTAAAAATCGTGGTTTAGCGCCGTCGAACGTATCAATATCATTCGCAATACTAACGTTATGTTTATCGCTCGGTTTATTGTCCACACCAAACGTATTAGCCGCGCCGTCCACTACCGCGTCGTCTAACGCGACCGATGCCACAGATTTGACCGTTAAGAAAAAAGCGGCTGATGAGGCGCTGGCAACCTATAAGGCCGCCAAACAAGCCGACAAATTAGCTAAATTACAGACCCTGGGGGCGAAATTAATTGATCATCGAATCGCCAGTTTAAATAACATCACTAGTAATTTGACAAAACACAAGTTAACTTCTGAAAATAGCGCTGTCGTGAAAGCGCTGATTCAAACCAACATTGACGGACTTGATGCGCTTAAGGTTAAAATAGCGGCTGACACAACGGTGGAAACTGCCAAAGCGGACGTAAAAAGTATTTACGATAAATATCACGTTTACGCCGTATTATTGCCCAAAATTCATCTCACAATTGCACAATATCAAGTTGATGCAAGTATCGCTAAATTGTCGGATATACAAACGCGTATGCAAAAAACTATTGATGCCAAAAATAGTACCGCAGACGCCGCCACGCTGACTAGCGCGCTAACTGATTTAAAAAATCAATTAGCAGATGCATCCGCCGATTCAGCACTGGCCAAACAAGAGATCGCCAAAATGATTCAAACCGACACCGCTGTATCGAAAACCGCCGCCACTGCGGCGCGGGGATATATAACGAGCGCGCGCGCTAGTTTAGTGGCTATTCGCGGTGATCTATTAGCGTTCAAGGGCGGTTTAGCGATCACCACAAAAGTCAATGACAAGGCAACTACTTCCGCGTCGACCGGTACTAGCACAACAAATAAATAGTGTAATATACATTATGCCTGTGTATGTATCTGTATTTTATTGGCCAGCTAATTGAACTATTAGAGTCGATTCTTTGGGTGCCATAGCATGCGTGGGTTCACGGATGTAGCTGTGCCAAATCGCCACAACGGTTAATGACAACACAATGATTAAAGTTAAAGAGCGAGACGTGTCAAAGTTGTAGCTGAACGGGTTTTGCACCGCCGGGTGTTTACAGGCGTGCAAAATAGCCCGCTCGACACGTGATTTTAGTCTCTTATTTGATACGTTCGACGGCGCTAAACTCCGATTTTTAAATCGGGGTAAAAAGCGCCGCTCAGTATCAATCCTGAGCATATCCGGGCTTTTAGACCGTGGAGTCGAATGGGTTGATTGTTTTATTATCATGACACAATTTTTCAGTAGATGGATCTACGATGATTTAAGCAATATATATTATTTAATTATTATTAGTACGTTCTCGCGCTAATTTAATCGCTCTGTACTGCAATACTTTAATGTTGGCAATGCTGGTACTCATTGCTTGAGCCGTTTCTTTAATCGAAAATCCTTTCAAAAAACGCAGTGTCAGTACTTTTTTGTATCGTTCTGGTAAAAACCTAAACACTTGTCCGATGCGGCTTTGCGTCCGTTTTTGCAACTTCAACTCTGCCTCAGCATCAACAACTGGTTTTTGAATTTTGCGAGGAGGCAGGGAGTCATTCAACTCGGCAGTCAACGAGTTACGATCACGATAAAAATCGGCTAATTGATTTTTAGCGATGGCGTAGAGCCAGTTTTTAAAACTGGCTACCCCGCGAAAAGTAGCCAACCCGTTTAATCCACGAATAAAAGTTTCTTGAGTTAAATCTTCAGCCACATGACCGTCGCGCAGTCGGCTTAAGAAAAAACCATAAATACGCTCAAAATAACGTCGATACAACACACTTTGGGCTCCCTCGTGCCGATCACTGGCTAAACTGACCAACTTCTTATCATCAAGTTTTGTTAAATCCATCAAAAGCTCCTTACGTACACTACAGTCGTCGCTAGGTTACATCGGTATTATACCATAATCAGAGATATTCATAATTCGCCATACAGCTACTTTTTAATAATAATCGCCCGTAAAGGCTCATTAGTTCTCGCATTCGCTCGAACTATAATCACGAGAATATGCTAAACTGATGAAAATAAATGGACGATTACATGCCAACACACAAACCCGTATCTATTTTTGATAATAACCAAACCGCTCCGCCTGCGGTCGATATAATCGCTCGAAAGAGCTCATTAGTTCTCGCTGGCGCTCGAACCATAATCAAAACACAAGTTTTTTCAGTTAGCGAAGCTATTGATTTAATCAACGGCATTTTACAGCCGCTCGCACTAACTATTGAAGGGGAAATTTCCGGCTTCAAAATAAGCCAGGGTAAATTCGCTTTTTTTGATATAAAGGATCAGTCTGCCGTTCTGAATTGTTTTATGATGGCTTTTTTGCTTCCATTCGCGCTTGAAGATGGTATGAGCGTACGCATTACTGGTTTGCCGAAAATTCGCCCGGCTAGTGGGCGATTTAGTATCACAGTTCAAAGCGTTGAGCTAATGGGGGCGGGTGCGTTGCAAAAAGCATTTGAGCAGTTGAAATCAAAACTCGATGTCGAAGGTCTGTTTGATCGCAAATGGAAAAAGTCTTTGCCGATGTTTCCGAAATCAATCGGCTTGATTACATCCAAAACTGGCGACGCCTTGCAAGATATGTTACGCATCATGAAAAATCGAGCCGGTGGCTTGAATATTTATCTAGCGCCGGTGGCAGTGCAAGGGCAATCCGCCGTGGCCGAAATAACATCCGCAGTTCAGTTTTTTAACACACACGGAACGGTCGAAGTGATTATTATAGCTCGGGGCGGTGGTAGTTTGGAGGATTTGCAAGCGTTTAACGCTGAGCCGGTGGCTCGAGCTATTTTTGCTAGTCGCTTGCCCGTTGTGACTGGGGTTGGACATGAACCAGATGTGACTCTGGCTGATTTAGTGGCAGATGTCAGGGCGGCCACACCGACCAACGCCGCCGAAATTGTTGTTCCAGACTTTGGTGAGTTAAATAATAATTTGGATCACTTTCAGGCACGACTCGGTAGAGCAACCAGAGGGCTAATCGATAAGGTTTCGCATCGAACCGAGCTAATGTTGCATCG
>CAZQEC010000014.1:16478-24062 GCA_964591565.1 uncultured Candidatus Saccharibacteria bacterium
CGGCTGGTAATTGTGCTGGAGCGGCCAAAGACATTATTAAAACAAATGTCTGATCGTATTAATTTATTATTGCAAAACCGCCAACACACCGTGATTATTTATCAGAATGAATTGATAAACCTACGCCGTCGAACGTCTCAAAATATCGCCACGCGGCTTGAATCCACTAACACAATTTTAGATCGCTTTGATAGTCTGATGATCGCCTTTGATCCGTTAAAAGTCCTTAATCGGGGCTATGCGATTGCGACAAAAATAGACGGGTCAATCATAAAATCGGCTAGTGATGTAAATATCAAAGATACGGTTTCAGTGGTGTTAAGCAAGGGATCAATTACAACAGAGGTCAGAAAAATCAATAATGGAAAGGACTAAAATGCCCAGTTTTGAAGAGCAATATCAAGAATTGCAGAAAATTGTGGAGAAAATGGAATCAGGAGAGGTTGGATTGGAACAGTCGCTAACCCAGTTTAAGCACGGCATGGTTTTGCTGAAAAGTTTGCGGGCACAATTGCAAAAAACTGAAAATGAGCTAAAAACAATTGACGTCGAGTTTGCTAATGAGACAGAGGTTTAAATGAAGCGATGGGACAACATCGAGATATAAAAACAGGCCCGCGAGTATTTTGCGGGTCTGGGTCGGGCAACTACGCCGATCGGTATCATGGTATCAGATGAAGTTCCCGTAATGCGGATTCAACTTGTAAGAATATAACTTCGTTATCCCAGCGCATCCAATGTCTATCGAGTCCAATCGTCTGACGGGTGCGAAATATGCTTGAGTGACCACGCTCCGGATCTGCCCAAAGTGCGTGATACGTTAATGAAAGACATAGCCAGTCGTCCACGTCAATCATTAATTCGCGCTTATATACCCCATCATCCTGATAGAACCAGTTAAACAGCGTCATGAATTTCGCGACAGAACCCACCAGATCGCAGGGCGGCGTCCAGCGCATGAAAGGGCCTTGACGATTTTCTCGAAGCGCCTCAATATCGTCGCAGAGTTCGTTACAATCAGGCGAGCTGATGTCGTCACGACCAATGTCGTAGCCTAAATCACCACCGCTCATTTGTATCAGCGCCACAACAATGTGCAGGTTGAGCGTATCGCCGGTTGTGACGGTAATGTATTCATCTGCATCTGCCATGGCGACGCCGAGTTGGCGTAAAACGTATTTCAACATCAATTGACGCTCATTAAGAAACATTTACAGGATCCTCCTCTCGAGTAGTTCTTCAGGTACCAGAAACACACACAACATACCTTAAATCGGCTTATTCGTAAATACGTAATTAGACTTTTCGTATATTTGGACTATGATTTAATGAAGCCGCTCCGCGGGCTAAAGCCCGTGGTATCGGGCGACTTCGAAATTGCCTCCGCTTCGCTTCGGGGCGGCCTTTACCTTAAGCCTAAAGGCGTGGGGTTTTAAGGCCTACAATTATCAAACTGGAGAAATAAATGAATCGTCGCGCAATATCTCAATTAATGGCTGTTATTATTGCTATAATCGCACTTGGTTTAAGTTCGGGTTCGCTCGTATCTAATATTCCGAAGGCCGATGTAACAGGTGTTGTTTTTGACGAATCCTACCCTGAAGTAGTTGAAGTGATAGATGGAGATACAATTAAAGTGAGTGACGGTACATCGCAAAAAACCGTTCGGTTGATTGGCATTGATACGCCCGAAACCAAAGACCCGCGTAAGCCGGTACAGTATTACGGCGTAGAGGCATCAAATTTTACCAAAGACTTACTCGAGCGTCGACACGTTAATTTGCAAAAAGACATTACCGATACCGATCGCTACGCGCGATTACTGCGCTACGTATATTTAGGCGACGGTACGTTTGTCAATGAAAAATTGGTGCGCGAGGGTTATGCGCATGCGTCGACGTTTCCGCCCGATGTGAAATATGCTGATCTGTTTGCTGAGGCAGAACGCGACGCCCGTGAGCACAAACGCGGTCTATGGCAGTAACTTTTGTACAGCTTTGTACGATGTACGGTTGACAACCGTAGGAGGTCGATCGTACATTTATGTGGTATCGTTCAAATCAATTAACGCGCGTTTCATATCGCTGACGGATCGTGCATAATCAGCGTAGTTGTCAACAAATGAACGATAATCACTAGACGGGATTATATCAAAAACAATATTGGGATGACATAGACGATTTACATCGAATTTAAGAAACATTTGATATGACGACCATAAGTATTTTGATGAATCATCTACCAGTTGCGCAACATACGGATTTAAGTGAATATACCGACTAAGATGAATTATTTGCTGATCATTCTCTATAGGAACCGCTCGAAATGTTCCTTGAAAAATAGTCCCCACTCTGTTCCGTTTTGTATTATAGTAATGAACGTAGCTGTTTGTGGCACGTCTAAGAAAAAGTGTGATACCATGCTCACTCACTTGTTTAACTAAAAGATGAAAATGGTTTGGCATAAGACAAAATGCGATTATTTCCACCAACGGCTTCTCTATCTCAGTGTTTCTGATGGTATCGATAAGACTGTGCTCGGTGCGAGAAAATTTATCATCGATTTCACTATTAGTGTAAAAAGCAAGCACATCCAGAAACCGATTATAGTCACGATCGTCGTGGTAGATCGTTTGTTTTGCCACGCCACGGTTAAAGAGATGATAGTAGTGGTTATTTACAAAGCTGGGTTGGATAATAGGCATAATTTTATTGTACGATCGACCTCCTACGGTTGTCAACCGTACATGGCCCTTGACAAAAAAGTAAAGTATACTTTACAATTGATGCCAGAGGAGTAATCAAACCACTCTAAAATAATCTATGCTTTAAGTTTGTATCTAAAGATAGTTGGTTTTGGGTGAATTGTGAGGAAATATATGGACGAACTAAACTTAATCATTGGGCATCGGGTGCGCGATTGGCGGCGCGAGTTTGAGGTGACCCAATCCACTCTTGCTGATGCAGTAGGTGTGTCGCGTCAATCCATTATTTCACTTGAAGCAGGTAAGTGTTTGCCGTCAATATCACTAGCACTTTCACTAGCCAAATATTTTCAGCATCCACTAGACCAGTTATTAGTGTTCGATATTGAAAAAAATCAAAATCAAAATGAGGAGGATCTTATGGATCGTCAAATTAGACCGCTTCGTCACACGTTCGAACGCGCGCTTGATGACGTATCTGTGCCTTTTGGGCGCGGATTTGAGCATTTATTAGTGCCGCAGATGAATATTTATCAGACTGAAGGTGAAATTGTGGTGGAGGCGGACGTACCGGGCATGACCGAAAATGACGTTGATATTGAAATTCGCGACGGAGTACTGACTATCCGAGGGGAGCGTAAAGAAGAGCAAGAAGAAAAGCAAAAAGAATACTTTCATCGCGAGGTATCTTATGGCGCATTTCAGCGCGCAGTGACACTTCCGACCGATGTTATACCCGAAAAAGCGACAGCCGAAGTTAAAAAAGGACAGCTTAAGGTAGTTTTGCCCAAAGTAAAACCTGTCGAAGCTAAGGTACATAAATTGAAGGCGAAAGGGGAATAAGAAAAAATGCATAATGCATAATGCATAATGCATAATGGATAATGCATAAATAAGGAAGATTCTTGTAGTCAGCGTATGCATCTAGTGTTGTAGAACCAGATAGTCCTAAATAGACAGAATATCTGCAAAAATGTACGCTAAAGTAAAAGGGGAATGTGAACTTCGAAAAATTGACATCAAAAAGTACTGAAGTGTTGCGCCACGCCGAAATGTTGGCGCGGGAGGCCGGGCATCCACAAATTGAGCCAATTCACTTGCTTGCGGCTATGTTGAGTGTCAGCGAATCATTAATGCGTCCAATCGTCGAAGGGGTCGGATTAGATTACCACGAGGCGCAAAACGAGGTATCTGCCACATTATCGTCGCTACCCAAACTAAGTATGGGAAACTCGGCCACTGCTCCATCGCAAGCCTTAATACGCATTTTAACTGGGGCATCGACTGAAGCAGAGCGTTTTACTGACGAATATGTATCGGTCGAGCACCTACTGTTAGCGGTGCTTGAAGTGTCTTCTGATGCCAAACATTTTTTAACTACTCGTGGCATTACGCGTGAGTCAGTGCTCAAAATTATCTCGACCATTCGCGGGTCTGAGCGCGTTGATTCGCCAGACCCAGAACAAAAGTTTCAGGCGTTAGAAAAATATGCGGTTAATTTATGCGAATTGGCCTCCCAGGGCAAAATTGATCCGGTGATTGGTCGTGACGATGAAGTGCGTCGCGTGATTCAAGTGTTACAAAGGCGCACCAAAAACAATCCGGTGTTAATTGGCGAACCGGGCGTGGGTAAAACCGCCATCGCCGAAGGATTGGCAACTCGCATTGTACAAGGCGATGTGCCCGAAGTACTGAAGGATAAAACGGTTATTTCGCTCGACATGGGGTCATTGCTGGCTGGCGCCAAATATCGCGGCGACTTCGAAGAGCGCCTAAAAGCGGTGTTAAAAGCGATAAATGATGCGCAAGGCAAGATTATTCTTTTTATTGACGAACTACACACCATTATTGGTGCTGGACGCCTTGATGGCGGGCCAATGGACGCCAGTAATATGCTCAAGCCGGCTTTAGCACGCGGCACTTTACACGCCATTGGCGCTACAACTCTGAAGGAATATCAGCAATACATTGAAAAAGATGCCGCTTTGGCGCGACGTTTTCAACCAGTGTTTGTACAAGAGCCAAACGCTGAAGACGCTCTCAATATTTTGCGCGGCATAAAAGAAAAATATGAAGTTCATCACGGGGTGCGTATTCGCGACAGCGCCTTAAAGGCGGCGGTAACTTTATCTAGTAGATATATCACGGATCGTTTTTTACCCGACAAAGCGATTGATTTAATTGATGAGGCAACATCCGCGCTTCGCATGGAAATTGATTCAATGCCATTAGAACTAGACAGTGCTAAACGTAAGATATTATCACTTGAAGTGGAGCGGGAAGCGCTCAAACAGGAGGATAGTAAGACGTCAGTTCAGAGATTAAAAGAGTTAGGTGCCGAACTGTCCGAACTGAAAGAAAAAGCCGGTGTTTTAGAGGCGCAATGGAAACAAGAAAAAGACATCATTACGACTCTACGTGACAAGAGCAAAAAACTGGAACAACTGCGACTCGAAGCCGATCGGGCTGAGCGCGAAGCAAAGCTCGAGGAGGTGGCAAAATTGCGTTACGGTGACATTCCTAAATTAGAAGCAGAAATTAAGAATGGTTCCGATGCCCTCGAAAAAATGCCAAAATCGGCCAAAATGCTTAAAGAAGAGGTAACTGAAGAAGATGTAGCTGGGGTGGTGGCGCGCTGGACTGGTATACCAGTGACAAAAATGATTGGTAGCGAAAAAGAAAAGCTTGCCAATTTAGAAAATGTTTTGTCCTCTCGCGTGATTGGTCAAAGCGAAGCCGTTAAGTCGGTGGCCGACGCCATTCGCCGTTCACGCACTGGTCTTTCGGAGGAAAAACGACCGATTGCATCGTTTTTGTTTTTGGGTCCGACCGGAGTGGGTAAAACCGAGCTAGTTAAGGCGTTGGCGGCCACCATGTTTCAGGATGAAAACGCTTTGGTGCGCTTAGATATGTCCGAGTATATGGAATCACACTCGGTTAGCAAAATGATCGGATCTCCGCCGGGCTATGTTGGTTATGAAGAAGGCGGACAATTAACCGAAATCGTGCGTCGTCGCCCTTACACAGTGGTATTATTTGATGAAATCGAAAAAGCTCACCCGAGCGTGTTCAATATGCTTTTGCAGATTTTGGATGACGGTCGCTTGACGGACGCGCAAGGTCGCACCGTCGATTTTAAGAATGCGCTAATTGTGATGACCAGCAATTTAGGGGCGGAGATTATGCAGGAACACGCCTCTGAAGCTGGTTTGCATACGCTTGGTTACCGGGCAAATGAATCTGGTCAGAAATCATCTGACAGTGAAATGCGCGAACGGGTGATGTCAATTTTGAAGGATCAATTTCGTCCCGAGTTTTTAAATCGTCTTGATGAAATTATTATCTTTCATCCATTAACCCGTGATCATTTAGTCAAAATTGTCGAACTACAGTTAAAAATGGTTGAGCAGAGATTATTGGCGCAAGGTCTTGTTATTCAATTTGATCAAGCCACCAAAGAGTTATTAGCTAAACAGGGCTTTGACCCGGTGTTTGGGGCCAGGCCTTTGAAGCGCGTCATTCAAAACTTAATCCTCAATCAGCTTTCTAACTTAATGATTAAAGAAGAGCTTAATGAAGGCACTGTGATTAAATCAAGTGTGATTGATGATAAAATAATATTGAAGGCAACAAATAATAATAAAGCAAAAGAGGAAAAATGAATAAATGGACGATGATTGGTATTGCAGTGGCGGCGGTTTTGGTCATTCTTGGTGCGGTTTTTTGGTCGAATAAACAAAGCGGAGATAAAACATCAAGCACCGCGCCAACGTCTTCTAGTCGTGTGGCTGAAGATTCGGTTTCAAATGACGCTGAAGCTGAATCAAAAGTTGCGCCCGATACAACACCCGCGACTTCACCCTCATCAAAATCAGATGCTTCGATTAGCTCTGGGACGGCGTCGCCTACTTCTAACTCTGCCACCGCCGCCAAAACGACCACCATTACTTATTCCAGTGGCTCGTTTAGCCCGAGCAGTGTCTCCATCTCCATAGGCGATTCGGTGCAATTCACTAACTCCGACGCATCAATTTCGGTCAATATTGCGTCTGATCAGCACCCCTCGCACACCGATTCTCTGTCGCTTAATTTGGGATTATTGACCCCGGGTAAAATATCAAGCGCGGTTAAGTTTGATAAAGCCGGTACGTTTGGTTATCACAACCACTCTAATACGTCTCAAACCGGGGCGATTGTGGTGAAGTGAGAATGTATCACGTATCACGTATCACGTATCAGAGGGCGAAGCGGCAGGACAAATCCATTTAGATAATCGAGTATAGTGTTCGTAAACATACTTGTAGGGGCGATGTCCTCGGGTAGAGCTTCGCTCTTCTCGCTGGATAGGCAGGGTCTAACACGAATCGCCTGAGAGGGGTGGCTCGTGAGCCACCCCTACGAGTGAATAATAAATTTTACTTCAGATTTGTGAGCAGATACTAGAACAAAGTCTGGTCTATTCTGCCAATTTATGGTAAATTATGCGTAATGGAACCGTAGCTCAGTTGGTTAGAGTACTACATTGACATTGTAGTGGTCAGTGGTTCGAGTCCACTCGGTTCCACCAATTCAGAATATAGACGATGGAGGATAGAAGATAGAAGGAATTAGAAAAATAAATCCATCCTCTAACCACCGTTATCCATCATCTGCTTCCCCGTTCGCTTAAGCTTCGAGGTCAAGAAAGCTACGAATCAATGTAGGAGTTTGGCTCCTACGGTTGACAACCGTATCGGATATATTTAATTTGGCGCAGGGGGAGTAACGGTCGGAGTAAACGTGTTTGACTGGCTAGATTTTGCCTCAGATGGAGTAGCGGTGTCGGCTTGAATCGGCGCAGAACTGCGTTCTAAAATAAACGAAAAAACACTAACTCCAAA
>CAZQEC010000015.1:0-23507 GCA_964591565.1 uncultured Candidatus Saccharibacteria bacterium
CGACCTTTGTTGGGTTCATTACTGGTTTTTACCCGGCTCGCCGCGCCGCGGGCTTAAATCCGCTCAAAGCCCTGCGATATGAATAGGGTAAAAAAATCTGACGTGGGGTCTTGACAGTAGTCACTCATCAGAGTAGATTAATGATGAAAGTGGATTCAGGGGCTGGGTAGGGCCGTGCTGCCACAGCAAGTTTGGTTATGGATATAACTAAGCAAGCTCCGCCTATCGGCGCGACGTGACCTTCTTCTGGAACAAACGGTTGATACGGGGCGGCTCGCCTACCATGACGTTACCGCCCCGTATCAAAAATCGTTTACACTGGCCATCAGGCCGCAATCACCGTCTACGTGTTTCACGCGAGACGGTTGTTTGTATAAATGAACACAAAATGGTAAAATAAGCGCGCTGGAGAGGTCGCATCAGGCACTCGTGTGTGACACGAGCACCTGTCCGACCCCTCCTCACAAGTTCGGAGAGGTCGCATAGTGGTCTAGTGCGACGCCTTGGAAAGGCGTTATACTCGTAAGGGTATCGAGAGTTCAAATCTCTCCCTCTCCGCCATTCGACTCGCTACACTCGCTCATGGCCATGGCCGCGAGTAACATCGATCGGCTTATAGCCATTATAAAAAAATGCGAGACGAATGCCCTGAGCGTTAGTCGAAGGGCATTTGCAAGTCGAAAAATAAATGAATCAAAGATAGATGATAGACAATGGATTATTCAAACACAATAACGGCTAAAATTGCCAAAGCAGTAGGTGTTCCAATGGAGGAATTGGTGAAATAATCTTATGACCCCTACTTCGCTAAAGCTACGCAGGGCGAGCGATAAAGAAATGGTTCGATCCCCCTTCATCGAGATTTTGGGCGGCAGGCAAGCTCACCACAAGTTCGCCACTGGTGTGGTGCACAAAGTGCCAGCGGATTTACGAATAGTTCTTGCTTCATCACCTGAGGCGCGAACTGCATGGGAGGATATTACGCCACTGGCGCGCAATGAATGGATCTGCTGGATTGAATCTGCCAAGAAAGCAGAGACGAGGAGCCACCGAACCCTGAGAACACAAACTGAGCTTGTAGACGGAAAGCGCAGGCCTTGTTGTTGGGCCGGCTGCATTCATCGCTCCAAATAGTCGGAATCAACGCACAGCATTAGGTGTTCCAATGGAAGATTTGATAAGATAATAAAATTATGAAAACAGTTGGCATAATTGGTGGTTTAGGACCAGAAACAACTTCCGAGTTTTACCTCGACCTTGTTTTTTCGTGCGCTAAAAAAGACAAGACAACGCGGCCTCCAATCATCATTTCAAGTGTTCCACTGCCATACCAAATTGAAGAAGATTTGATTTTGAGAAGTGAGGGCATGGAGCGTTATATTCCATATCTCACAGCAGAAGCCCAAAAACTTGAAAAAGCAGGAGTAGATTTTATTGTTATGCCTTGTAATTCGCTACATCTGTTCATAAAACAGATTCGGGATTCAGTGAATGTTCCTGTTTTGAGCATTGTTGAGGAAACTGTGAAATTTCTCAAACGAGAAAATATGAATAAGGTTGGCATTGTTTCGACTTCGGCAACGATTAAAAATAAACTTTACGAAAACGCTTTTGCTGAAAATGGCATTGAATATCTTGCTCCGAACGAACTTCAGCAAGCCAGAATGGGTAAATTTATTCTAAACCTTGTGCTGGGGCAACAGAAAAATAGAGATCGCGAGGAACTCATTAGTATTATCAATGACTTTGAGGGTACGGGTTTGGATTGTGTCATTCTGGCTTGTACAGATTTACAGCTTCTCATTCCTAGTCATCAAAATCTTACAATATTCGATACGATGAAAATATTTGCTGATGCGACTGTTCAGGAAATTATTCAAGATTAAGAATTGGCCGCCCAAAGTGATACAATTAAAATAATATCAATTAACTAACAGGAGGATAAAAATATGAATCCAAACAAAGCATTGTGGGAGAAGGGCGATTTTACTGAGATTGCCGCATTTATGCGTCAATCGGGCGAAGAACTTGTTAAATCTCTCGGGGTAACGACGCCGCTTAGGGTTCTGGATCTCGGTTGCGGCGACGGCACGACGGCAGTTCCGCTCGCTCAATTGGGGGCTGAAGTGGCGGGAATAGACATTGCCAAGAACCTCGTTGACGCCGGAAACAAACGAGCGGAAGAGTTGGGGCTCGCTAATCTGACATTTCAAGAAGGAGACGCGAGCGACCTGCAAGGAGTCAGCGACCATTCGTTTGACTTGACCCTGTCAGTCTTCGGCGCCATGTTTGCTCCCAAGCCCTTCGATGTTGCGGGGGAGATGGTGCGGGTTACAAAGCCGGGCGGTCGCATTGTGATGGGCAACTGGATCCCGAACGATCCGACTTCGTTTGTGTCACAGCTGTTGAAGATCAGCTCATCGTTTACCCCACCACCACCCGAAGGTTTCGTTAGCCCAATGTTGTGGGGTGTGGAGAGTAACATTATCGAACGATTCGGTCAGGCTGGCGTGCCCGAGGAGAAAATTTCTATGGTCAAAGACACATTCTACTTTATATCGCCCGACAAAAGTCCGACGCAATTCATCGAATCATTTGAACAATTTTATGGCCCCACCATGAACGCGGTTGAAGCGGCCGAAAAGAGCGGCAAGGTGGAAGAGCTTCACAACCAACTTTTGGAACTGGCCAAAGCCCAAAACACAAGCGAAGGCGGCGGTACTTCAATACCGGCTACCTTCTTGCGAGTGACGGTCAACCTTTAGATAATCAAAAAAGGTCAAATAAATCTAAGAAGGGAAAAATATGAAAGAAAGTTTAAAAAATAGAATATTCACTGTCTTAGAGGCCAATGTTAGCCAGGAAAATTGGGAGCCTTTGCAAATGGCTTACCAAGAACTAGGAGAAAAGAGTAAAATGCGACCAGCCCAATCTTTTCTTATTCAGAATAAAGAAGCTCCCACCCTATGGAGAATTATTAGCATATGGAAAGATATAGAGACTCTACAAAAGTTAAAACAGTCCGGAGAAACTCCTACAGGGATCCTAATATTTAGGGCAGCCGAAGCGGAACCTAAACTTGAAGTTTTTGAAGCAAAAGAAGAATTATAATCTGCATCCTGACCTAAGTCGAAGGAAAGTCTTCAGCGGTGCGGCTCCGCCGCTGAATAGGAGTGTTAGCCAGATTGATCTTTCTACAATCAAACATTACAAATGAAAGCGAGTACGCATTCGATTTGCTCACTCACGCTTGCAAAATGGAGGTAATCCAATGACTGAGCAGGTGACCCAGGAATTGTTGAAGGGATTTTTGGAAGCGTTCAATCACCACGATCTAGATTCTATTATGGACTATTTCGCCGATGAATGCGTCTTCTATATGCCGCGAGGCGCTAATCCTCGCGGCGATCGGTATGTCGGGAAGAGCGAAGTTCGAGCAGGCTTAGCAAAGCGATTTGAGGAAATTCCAAATGTTCATTATGGAGAAGATCAGCACTGGGTCTGCGGTAATTTCGGAGTCTCTGAATGGACACTGACTGGCACATCTGTGTCGGGGCAACAGATAGAAGTGCGGGGGGTTGACTTACTTGAGTTCGCCCAAGGTAAAATCACCCGCAAGGATTCTTTCTGGAAAATACTCGGAGCCTGACAAAATTATACCTTACATACAGTTGACAACTGTACAATGGTTTATTAGTGTTTAGGAAGAACTTCAACGAGAAAAAACTTGAAATTGTCCCCCAGTAGTAGAATGCGTTGCGTTCACTACGGGGCATGCTTTCCGCTTCGGTTTTCGGCGACCTGACCATGGATAGATTAATATATGGATTTAAAAACAACCTACAACAAAATTGCTCAAGATTTTGATAATGATTATAGTCAAGACACTCGGTGGATTCCCGGCACGGACAAATTCTTGTCATATCTAGCTTCGGGAGCGTCCATTCTAGACGTTGGTTGTGGACCCGGACATCAGGCAAAATATCTAATCGAGCATGGGTTTAAAGTTACCGGTATCGATCTATCCGAGGAAATGATCAAGATTGCCCAAAAAGCGTGCCCAACCGGTCAATTTTTGGTTAAAGATATTATTAGTCCGCTCGAAATGGATACTTCATTTGACGGTGTTTATGCCAAAGCGTCGCTATTACATATACCCAAAAATGAGATTGCAAGCGTCTTAAAAAATATCACTGAATCGTTGAAAAGCGGCGGTTATTTGTACGTAGAGGTTAAGGAAAAAAGACCACAAGAAAGCGGTGAAATGATTGTTAAAGTAAATGATTATGGTTATGAATACGAACGGTTTTTTAGTTATTTTAGCTTGGCAGAATTGAAAAAATATATTGCACAACTTGGTTATCCAATTGTGCATGAATCGAGCTCTCAGTCTCCGTCTGGCAAAACTACCTGGCTCCATCTGGTAGTGCAAAAACCGTAAGATTAATGTGATATTATTAACATCTGGATATTTTCGTGACTCAAAAAATAAACAAAACCGTCATTATTTATCAAGCGAAATCTGGTGCTATTGAGCTTCGGGGTGATTTTAATCGCGAAACTATTTGGGCAACACAGGCGCAGATTGTTACACTATTTGGCGTAGATCAGTCAGTGGCTTCGCGCCATATTAGTAATATCTTCAAGGATGGAGAAATTGATAAAGAAAGCAATATGCAGAAAATGCATATTGCAAATTCCGACAAACCGGTCGTTTTTTATTCATTGGATGTGGTATTGGGAGTTGGCTATAGAACTAATTCAAAAGTGGCGGTTGAATTTCGTAAATGGGCGACGAAAACGCTGAGAGGTTATGTCGTTGATGGCTTTGCGATAAATAAAAATCGAATTGTTAAAAATCACAACCAGTTTTTGATGATTGTAGAAGATGTTAAAAAACTACTGCCATCTGAATCGTCTATTAATCCGAAGGATGCAGTAGAATTAATCTCAATATTTGCTGAAACATGGCTTTCCCTTGACGCATACGACAGGGAACTCTTACCTAAAAGTAAACTAACACATAAAATAATAAATTTGGCACCAGAAAAAATGGTCAAAGATATGGACACACTCAAAAATATTTTGATTGAAAAAGGTGAAGCAACGAATATGTTTGGTCATGAAAAATACGCAGGGGCTGTTTCTGGGATTATGGGTAATGTAATGCAAGCATTCGAAGGCAAAGAGCTTTATCCTACCGTGGAAGAAAAAGCGGCGCATCTGCTTTATTTTATAGTTAAAGACCACCCTTTTACTGACGGCAATAAACGTTCGGGTGCTTTTTTAATTTGTTTGGTTTTTGAAGCAGGCAAACATACTCAACATGCAAAAATTGACCGCTTCGGCACTGACGGCACTGACTGTGCTCGTGGCGGAAAGTGCTCCAAAGCACAAAGATAAAATCATAAAACTTATTTTGAATCTTATTGTGAAAGAATCAAATTAATGAAAAAACAAACGCTAGCTTTTGATATTGATGGGGTAATTGTTGATTGGTGCGGATCATTTTTACGATTCGTGAATACTGAACTTGGTACCAATATGGCGTATGATGAATGTAAATATCACGATTTATCAAAGTGTTTTAATCTCTCGGTCGAATTGATGAAGAAACTGCGTGTTAAGTACGATGCCTCAACAAATGTCGGTAATCTAACTTATATTGACGGAGCGAAGCAGTCTATGAAAAAATTAGCCAAATATTATCAGCTCGCCATTATTACTAGTCGCCAGGCGGATTTGGAGGAGGATACCGATCGCTGGCTTGACCTGAACTTTCCGAACGTTTCAAGATATTACTCGATGGGTCGAAAAAACCCTTTTGCTGGTGCCGAGGGCCGAAAGTTCAAACCGCAAATTGCCGAAGAAATTGGCGCAGTTTGTTTGGTGGAGGACAATGAGGAGGAGTTTCACCATTGGGATTCAAGACATGTTGAGCCAATCTGTTTTCCCCAGCCGTGGAACGAATTGCTATTGCAAACCCACCCTCACATTTCGCGCCTAAACTGGTCGCAAATTCTTGAGCGATTTATCGGTTAGGGTGACATCAAGCAACAAAAAATATAATCAGGATTATTTATGCCAAAAACGCTTATTTTTGCCATCGTCCTCATCATAATCAGTTTGTATTGTTTAATATGGGCTGTAATGGCTTTTCGCACTTACCGTTTCGAAACCAGTAGCGATCAAAAACAATTTAGCGGAGGTGCGCCACTTGTTGAACTGCCCGACGGATTTTATAAAGGGACGGTTAAAAATTATTCTGGTGGCTGGCAGGGTAAAATGTTTGATCGGGCACAACAAAGTGGCCGTAATCGCATTAACGACAAAGATGTTTATCCTTTCTCGACCAGTTTAGACAGTGGTTTGCGTGACCCTAATCTGAAAGTTGTGCGAATTGATTACAACAAACCCGAAAACCCGTGGTATTTGCGGCATTTAGTAGACGAGGTGGTGGAAATATCGCCCGGAAAGTTGCAAGGCAAAATAATGGTGCGTTGGCTCGGATCCACCTTCACCGTCGGTTTTTTCCAATTGGAGCAGTAATGGTTTAATTAGATTACTATTGACAAACATATCTGTTATATATACGATATATGTATGAAAACATTACTGAATGTAAAGATAGATACTGTTGTAAAACGCAAGGCACACAAGGTGGCTGAGGAGTTTGGTCTGACGCTTAGCGCTCTGGTGAATATCCAGCTGAAACAGCTAATCCGTGATCAAGAAATACTGCTTTCTGTTACGCCAAAAATGTCGGCTGGTCTTGAAAAAATACTCGATGATGTCGAAGAAGACATAAAACATAATAAAAATTTGTCTCCGGCAATTTCCAATCGCCAGGAACTAGATCGATACCTTGATTCTATATGATCATCAGATTTCATCGTCGGTTTTTAGAATGCATTCGCACGGCTAAAAGATGAAGAAAAGAAACGAACCAAAGCTCGGTTGCGACTTTTTGCTGAAGACCCACATACACCTTACTTGCGAAATCATAGTTTGAAAGGAAAGTACGCTGGATGCAGGAGCATCAATGTTGGTGGAGACTTGCGGATAATATACAAAGCAGTTAATGAAAACGAGGTGATAATTGTCACTGTCGGCACACACAGCCAATTATATGGCTAATTTTGCTCGGAATGTTTAAAGGGGCATTTGAATGTATGGTTATTTAAGCGTATTTTAATATCATGCACGGATCTAGCGATAACATTGAAAAATTAACACTCGAAAACACCAATTTTCGCCAAGTGCTCTACACTGGTGTGTACAGCCAGCTGGTGCTAATGTGTTTGCGACCTCATCAGGAAATTGGCTTAGAAACACATCCTGATACAGATCAGTTTTTTCGCATTGAGGCGGGTCAAGGCAAGTGTGTAATTGATGATCAAGAGTATAAGATCGCAGACGGCTCAGCCATTGTTGTACCGGCGGGAGCAAAGCACAACGTGCTTAACACATCTAGCGTAGACGAATTAAAGCTTTATACCATCTACTCCCCACCGCATCACCAAGACGGAGTTACGCGTGTTACCAAACAAGACGCCGAGATGCGCGAAACCGAGTTTGACGGTGTTACATCTGAGTCGCTTTAATTGCTCGGGTTTTGCCACTCGGTCTTTGCCATTCGTCTCAACACATTCTCTCTAACTTTTTGCCCTTTGATAGCGTTGGGTGACGGTTGGTCATTTAATCGGACGTGCGACAGAACATTCGTGCTTTTTTCGTCAATTTCATTAATAATATTTCGCATTTCATCGGCTTCTGCACAAGCATCGATTTTAAGAAATAGTTCATCAATATCCTTTTTTTCATGTTCAAACATTTCTCTACCGCCCCTTAATGAAAGCGCGGCGTCAACAAGATAATAAATTTTTTCTGCCGCTTCTTCTTTCAGAGCATCAAGTTCGCTAGGTGGATCATATTCTGAAGGCGACAATTTTTCCATATGAATATCTTATCAGCTTCAATGACTTTAATTCAAGCGAAAAGTACTTATCTAACATAAACACGCGCGTTGTCAGTGAATCCGCCAACTTGGCTAGCAGTTTTGTTCGGAAAGATTTCCAATTTTAATTTCATTGGCTCAACCATTTGAAGCAAAACCGTGCCCATTACTTGATCAGAGTTCTTGGATATTAAATTCGGGTTTAAGCCTTTGCTCAAATCTACACCTAATTTTGTGGCGCTATCGATATACTGCGATTGTTGTAGCTCATATTTAATCAAACCCGACTCTACGGTAATACTGGCAGGATCAGGCGCATTGTCTTTAACGCCAAACTGCTTGGCAGTCCCAGCAAAGTCGCCGATCGAAAAAATAATGTGAGTTGGATCAAGAAAGTCGTAAACAATGGCTAAATGTCCGTCCCAATATCGCCCGACCGAGCCACTGGCTTGAGCGTTCGGTAGACCACGAAATCCGCCCGATCCCTCCTTGAACCACATTCCGACCAATTTACCGTCAACGTCATAATCAACTTTGCCCGTTTTGGGTTCGTCTACTCTAGCATTTTTTGATAACAGCGCCGATTTGATTTCGCTGGTGAAGTGGCTAAACATATCGTCCAAATAAAATCGGTTTTCGTCGCCATCGTAGCTTTTAGGGTTTGAAAAATGGGCTGGCGGATTGTTAAAATTCCATACGGCGAAGTCAACCGTTTGTCCGCCCACGCGCCCAATTTCTTGACCGGCTTTAACCGGAATACGTACTAATTTTTGTTCAAATCCTTTTAGTACTCCGACTTGCGCGGCAATTTCTGGCGATAGTGAAGTGAGCAAATCATAATATGAATAAAAGGCACACGAATATTCAAAATACATCTGATATTCATCGGTTGGTTTATGGTTACCGCCTACTTCGCCCACAAACTCACCCCGATGCGATACGTATACGATAGTGCCGTCGGCGATGGCGTAAACTGGATAAGCGTCGCGCTCAGATTTAAAGTTAATTGGCGAAATGTAGCCGTGCGAAGTGGGAATAACGTGTGCTTCAACCATAATGCCATATGGTTCAATTATCCCAATATCGGTAAGGTTCATTGGCGAATATGTAAAGGTTTTAACATCGGTGCCGCTGCACTTGCCCTGGCTGTATTGTTGGCTAAACTGATTTTTTTCGGCGCTAGAAGTGGAATTGACCGCACTTTGCCCAATATTATTACCACTATCGCTTTTTGTGCTAGTATCGCCGGCAGATTTAGATTGCGACCATTTTACAACTAGCACCGCTGTCACAATCAACACCACACCAGTCATCACTACTAGTCCAATCCACCATATTTTTTTCATACTTTAAGCGTATCATAATATTTTGCTAGGTAAAATTAAATTGTAAATGTTGTTAATAACATAAATTTTTAGTAATCTAAGGTGCGTAGCAGGCATTAATTAATCTAAGAGCAAGCAACATGAAAAAATATGTCATTGCGGGGGCGGCCGGGTTTTTGGGCTCGCATTTAACCAAACGCTTGCTTAATGAGGGGCATTCGGTCATAGCGGTGGATAATTTAGTCACTGGCACCCTCAATAATCTCGAATCTGTATCCAGACATCCGCATTTTCAATTCATCAAACACGATATTATCGAACCCTTGAATGTTGAAGGAGAGGTTGATTTTGTCTGCAACTTGGCTTGCCCGGCCTCGCCGGTGCATTATTTCAAAATACCGATTGAGACGCTTGAAGTCAGCTCGCTCGGCACTAAAAATATGCTCGATTTGGTGCGTCGAAAAAACGCCCGTTTTTTTCACACTTCGACCAGTGAAGTGTACGGTGACCCCAAGGTACATCCACAACCTGAAAGCTATTTTGGCAATGTAGACCCTTACTGTCAACGTTCGTGTTACGATGAAGGCAAACGCTACGCTGAAGCGTTGATCTATGCATATCGTGATCAAAACAATCTTAACACCGGCGTTGTGCGCATTTTTAACACTTACGGCCCCTTTATGCAACCTGACGACGGTCGAGTCGTTTCCACCTTTATTCGTCAAGCGCTGGCGGGCGAGGATATTACCGTTCAGAGCGATGGTCGTCAAACCCGATCGTTTTGTTATGTGGACGACATGATCGAAGGTCTGCACCGCCTCATTCACTCTTCGGAAAGCGGCCCGATAAATATTGGCAATCCAGGTGAGTTTAGCGTTTTAGAGTTGGCAAAAATGGTGATTGCTTTGACCAAATCTACATCCAAAATTGTTCACACCGCCCCCGCCCCATCGGACCCGAAACAGCGTCGCCCCGATATTGCTTTGGCTAAAGAAAAACTTGGTTGGGAGCCAAAAGTACAGTTGAAAGATGGATTGATGCGCACGATTGAATGGTTTAAGCGTCACGATTAAAAAGAAGTATTGTGAACACATCTAACAAATTAATAAACGAAGTACACGCTAAAATTCAAGCATTGGCTAGTCCAGAGCGCGCCACCGCATCCAAATGGTTTTTCAAAACTGGGCCAGGGCAATACGGCGAGGGTGATCAATTTATTGGTCTAACGGTGCCGCAGGTGCGCATTTTGGCGCGACAATATAAGCATCTCGATGTTAATTCAGTACTCGCTCTACTAAAATCGCCCATTCACGAAGAAAGACAGTTAGCGTTATTTATTTTGGTTAAGAAATATCAATTATCTGATCAAAATGGCCGCGAAAAGATCTATCAAAACTATTTAAATCACACCAAGTTTATCAACAATTGGGATTTAGTGGACGGCTCGGCTGAGTATATTGTCGGTGCATATCTATCCGATAAATCAAAGTGCCCGCTTGAACGTTTGGCAAAATCTGCCGATTTGTGGCAGAGACGCATTGCCATACTGGCCACATTTCGCTATATAAAGGAAGGGGAGTGCGAAGACGCTTTAAAAATTGCCACAATTTTATTGTATGACAAGCACGATTTGATTCAAAAAGCGGTAGGTTGGATGCTACGAGAGATTGGCAAAAAGTGCTCGGTTAATATCCTTACCCAATTTTTGGATAAACACGCCGCCACCATGCCTCGCACTACGTTGCGTTATGCAATTGAGCATTTTGACGCCAGAACGCGCCTCAATTATCTAAACAAAAGTAAGGATAAATGATGAAAGACGATGTGCATTACCAGCATAAATTAACTCCGGATCAGTATAAAATCATGCGCCAAAAGGGCACCGAGGCGCCGTTTAGCGGGCAATATTGGAATCATCACGAAAATGGTATGTATGAATGCGCCGCTTGCGGCACCGAATTGTTTTCATCGGATACTAAGTTTGACTCAGGCACCGGCTGGCCTAGTTTTTCAGACGTGGCTAGGTCTGAAAATGTTATTTTGCGAGATGATAACGACCACGGTATGCACCGCACCGAAGTGGTCTGCGCCAAATGCGGAGGGCATCTCGGGCATTTATTTGCAAGTGGTCCCAAGGATAAAGGTGGCTCACGTTATTGCATTAACTCGGCGTGTTTAAACTTTAAGGCGAAGTGAAGGTAATCATCTCGCATTGTGAATTCATCTAGCTATTCCAAAAATAACAGGGCGTACATTAAACCGACGCCGAGCAAAATTGTGCCGAGTTGCGCAAAGCTAGTTTTGGCGTCAAAGTCGTGTTTTTGACTGTGCGCGTGCAGTTCCGGCACTAGGTCGGTGCCAGCGATATAAATAAAACCACCGGTGGCGATGCTAATAATAACCATTGAACCCCCGTTAACAAGATCGGCCCCAATTATTAGTGTTATAATCAAACCAATCAGGGCAAATAAAGCCGAGACAAAGTTAAAAACAAGCGCTTTTTTGGTTGAATATCCAGCGTGAACGAGCACCCCGAAATCGCCAATTTCTTGCGGAATTTCATGTAAAATAACTGCCAGAGTGGTCGCAACTCCCACTTCAAAACTAACCAAAAAACTGGCGCCTATGAGTGCGCCGTCCAGCAAATTATGCAGGGCGTCGCCTACTAAATTAATTTGACCAATGTGACTGTTATCGTCCTCGTCGTGCTCGTCGTGACAGTGTCGCCAGCGCAAAAACTTTTCCAGCATAAAGAACAGCAAAATACCGCCAATTATACCGAGCGATATTAATTCTGCTTTAGCGTCGCTTCGATATAGTTCAGGCATTAAATGCAAAAAAGCGTCGCCAAACAAAGCGCCAACCGACAAACTGACCAAAAATGTGACAATTTTTTTAACGTAAGCTTGATTTAGAGCTAGCGTTGCTACCCCAACTAGTGAGATTATGCTCACAATTAGTACCGCTAGAACTGCTTGTAATGACTGCGTAATCGCGCCTCCTTTGATTTCTAGATTAATGTAGCATATCTGGACGATGGAATATAGGGGATGGATGATAGAGAAAATGAAGCTTCTGTTTGTCATCGTCTAATATCTGGCGTAAACTTGTAATATGCGACATCGTTTTTTATATTCGACTTGGTTTGGGCTAGTTATTGGCGGGTTTGTGTCTATCATTTTAACCGTCAACGCTTACCCACTTGATCAATTTGTACCCGATACTATCTACCAAATTAAATCAACTCACGCCTACGCTGCGTCCGAGTTTGGAGTCAATGACGCCGTTTCATCATTATCCAGCGATAGTGCCAAAACTGCGGCGGTTAGCAAAATAACTGGGGCTGGTTTTGGTTGGGTGCGCAGTGAAGTTTCATATTCTAGCACAATTGATTATGCTCCTTATGACGCGGCGCATCAAAAAATCAAAGCGGCCGGCTTAAAGACACTAGTGTTGCTGACCTACCCGGGTTCGGATAAATCGCATGACGATTGGAAGGCGTATGTTACCAGTGTGACGAGCCATTTTGGTAGCGACGCCGCGGCTTATGAAATAATGAATGAGGCCGACAACTATTTATCAGCCGCCGACTACGTCACTTACGCTTCAGAAGCCCGTGACATTATTCTCGCCGCAAACTCAAGCGCCAAAATTATTAGTACCGGCATCACTTCACGAATTGAGGCGACTAATTTCTGGGACGGCATTAAAGCGGCCGGCGGTTGGGGGTTATTTAACACTTTGGGTCTACACGTGTATCACAGTGGAAACCCGGAAAAGGTTAATTTTGGTGGTGGTGATTTAGTTGGTGAATTAGATCGCGTGGTGGGAAATATAAATAAAAATGGCGGCGGCAAAACCATTTGGGTGACCGAAACCGGTTACGCTTCGAGCATTGGCGCTGACAATCAGGCCAATTGGTACGCTAGAGCGCTGACAATGATGCAAAGCGTCAGTCTAGTTGAGCGAGTTTTTATTTATCGGCTATACGATGGATCAGGTGACACCTACGGCATATTAAACAGCTCTTTGGCTGAAAAATCATCTTACTCCATAGTTAAAGACGCTGTTAATTTCTTATCTGGCGCAGGATCTGGCACAAAACTGACACCGCAAGGCAAAACTGCATTGGACAGTTTGGAGAGTGTGACAAAATGGGACACAACTCCAACATCGAATGGTTCGACTACCTTGTCGTCTGTTACCGGATACACTGGCAACGGTATGAAGATTGAATACTCGTTTAATAGTGACTCCGCGTACGCCATCGCCGAAAAAAATATCGCCATTTCCGGCACCCCAACCGCCATCGCGTCATGGATAAATGGTGACGACACCAAAAATGTATGGAAATTTCGTTTTAAGGATAAAAACGGCGAAACATTTCAAACCGATTTAGGTTCAATTCCGGCCGGTTGGCACTATAAGCAATTTAGTATTGGTGTTGATGATGCTGTGACCAGCTGGGGTGGCGATGGCAAAATAGATTTTCCGATTAGTTTTAACGCCATAGTGCTCGATCGGCAAGGCGGGGCGGCCAGCGCCAGCGGCATAGTTGATGAGATCATTGCCATTAGCGGTAGCGCCGATTTGAACGCGTATCAATTTGGGGCGAACGTGGCTTACTGGAAGGCAAGTGGTTCTAACACGGCTACTTTATGCGGTGCCACGCGCACTTTCACCGAGACACCACAATATCTCACCGGTGTTTCGTGTTCAGATACCCCGACTAGTACAACTACAAGCTCGTCTTCGTCCTCTTCATCTTCAACGACAACTACATCTAAGAAAAAAAGTACTAGCACTGGTGTGGCTAAAACAGCCACCACGGTTGTTAAGTTGATAGCCGACAAGGCAAAAACAACTATTCGAGCCGATGGCGCTTCGGTGATAGCGGATAATAAATCTAGCTACAAATTGGTAGTAATCGTCAAAGACGCCAGCGATAAAATTATTATTGAACAAAAACCAACGATTACCGTGAGTGGAAATAATAACACGGTATCAGATACGGTGTTAATTGGTAATGAATGGATTACCGAAATTAAATCAAGTGAAGCTGGTGAGAAAGAGGTAACAGTAAAAGTGGGTGATACGGATCTCGGCAGTATTAAGATCACATTTGTGGCGATTCCAGAAGTAAAATCACCGCCAAAAATTGAACTTCCTATTATGGAGAAGCCCATTGAAACAAAAGATTCGCCAATTAATCGATGGCTCGCTCTTTCAATCGGTATAGCCGCGCTTGGATTGGTAGTGTTGCTGACTTGGCGCCTGCGAGCTATGTTACTAAAACATTCGTAATCAATTCTTGCGGATGTTATCACAATCCGATCATTTTCATCATTGCCCGAACGTGCTACACTTTACTCGTAAATGGAGTGCGTAAATTGGCCGATGTTGAAGAGATCAAAAAAAGATTAGACATTGTGGCAATTATTAGTGAATATTTGCCACTCAAAAAAGCTGGCGTCACTTACAAAGCGCTGTGTCCTTTTCATAGCGAGCGCACGCCATCGTTTACCGTGTCCGCTGAACGTGCCAGTTGGCACTGTTTTGGTTGTAATGAAGGTGGCGATATTATTAGCTTCGTGCAAAAAATTGACGGGCTCGATTTCAGAGAAGCCCTAGAGCGTCTGGCCACTCGGGCCGGGGTTGAACTGGATGATCGCCCCGTTAATCAAGCCAAGCGTTCGGAAAAATCTCATCTATTTGAAGTAATGAACGTATTGGCCAATCTCTATCACGAGCTTTTATTACATCATCCGTCGGCCGAAATTGCTCGGCAGTACTTGGCAAAGCGCGGCGTTTCATCGGACATAATTGAACAATGGCGCTTAGGGTACGCTCCAAACGCCTGGCACACCGTGGATCACGCGCTGGTCAAAAAAGGGTTTGACGTCAGTCTATGCCATAAATCTGGTATGTCGGTGCAAAAAGGGCAAGACCGGGTTTACGATCGTTTTCGCGATCGGCTGATGTTTCCGATTGATGATGTTAGTGGTCGTATCGTCGGGTTTACTGGGCGAGTTTTGACTGATGGCGACGACCAAGCTAAATATATTAATACGAGCGAATCGTCAATTTTCAAAAAAGGCGAAGCGGTTTTTGGCATTAGTCACGCCAAAACGGCCATTCGCGAGGCAGGCCGGGCGATGATGGTTGAAGGGCAAATGGATTGCCTGACAGCGCACCAATTTGGATTTGCAAACACCGTTGCCACTTCTGGAACTGCTTTAACCGCTGAACACGTTTCCCTGTTAAAACGCTACACCGACACCATTGTTTTTGCCTTTGATAATGATGATGCTGGTCAAAAAGCGGCTTATGCGGCGATTTCGCTTTGTTTTGTGGCCGGTGTAAATCCTCTGATCGTGCGCATACCACTCGGCAAAGATCCGGACGAAAGTATTCGTCAAAATCGCCAAGAGTTCGCTAACGCTATTGAAAATGCGCAGTCGGCGGTCAACTATTTTCTTCAATCGTCTCTCGATCGAATCAAAGAACCAAACGCGGTTGCCAAAAAAACCATTACCGACCAGCTGTTGCCATTGGTGCGTTTGGTCAAAAATCAAATCGAACAGGCCGAATATATTCGCTTAATATCTGAACAACTGAACGTTTCGGAGTCCTCTGTTGAGCGTCAACTGCGCCAAACTAGAGTGGATCAAACTGAGCGTCCAGATCAATTGAGTCAGCCCAAAGCTCCAGAGGTGTTGGATTTGGAGCGTTTAGTGATTGGACTTTGTGTTGCTTATGATCAACTGATACCGCCATTGCCACCAATTTTGTTTGAAAATAGCGCTTTGCAAAAGATTTATGAAATTATTACATCCGCCCAAAAGAATCAGCAAAAATTGGCTGATCAGCTAAAAACATTACCCAAAGAGTGGCAAGATCGAGTTAATGCACTTGTTTTTGAAACCTTGCGCCGTCATGAAAAGTTAGAGGTTGGTGATATTAAAAAAGAGATTATCGAAGCGCTGGATCGTCTGGCCAATCGTGACCGCGAGACGCGAATTGCAAGTCGGGCCCAAGCTATTGCGCAAGCGTTTAGCCAAGGTGACAAGGCCAAGGCGCGTGAGTTGCTCGGATCGCTTAATTCTGATACAATAAACAGTAAATAGCACTAATTATGATCAATTTGAGTACAATATGACTAAACGAGTTGTCAAACTAAAAATTGAAGAACCGTTGGATTTTCAGGAACAGTTGATCGCCTTGATTCGCAAAGGACGTCAACACGGTTTTGTGACCATGCAGGAAATGTTGCAAGCATTTCCGAACATTGAAGACGATATTTCACAACTAGACGCGTTGTTTGATTACTTTTTCAAGCGCGGCGTAGAAGTGAAGGAATCGGTGACAAGCGGTAGTTTGCTTGATCGCATTATTGATCCAACCGGGCGTAAATCTCCTACTGGTGAGGACGAACTAGATTCGATTGATTTGCGTGATATCTCGGATGATTCAGTGCGGATGTATTTACGTGAGATTGGTCGCATTGCTCTGCTTTCGACTGCCGAAGAAGTAAAACTGGCCAAACAAATGGCTAAAGGCGACGAATTGGCCAAAAAACGCCTGTCGGAAGCCAACTTGCGCTTGGTTGTATCTATTGCTAAAAAATACATCGGTCGCGGGTTGCAATTGCTCGATTTAATTCAAGAAGGCAACACAGGATTAATGCGAGCGGTCGAAAAGTTTGATTACCGCAAGGGCTACAAGTTTTCCACCTACGCCACATGGTGGATTCGCCAAGCCATTACGCGCGCTATCGCTGATCAAGCTCGCACTATTCGTATTCCAGTGCACATGATTGAAACCATTAATAAATTAATTCGGGTTCAGCGCCAACTGGTCCAAGATTTGGGCCGCGAACCATTACCAGAAGAAATTGCGACCGAAATGGGGGTAGATGTAGATAAGGTGGAGCACATTTTGCGTATTAGCCAAGAAACGGTGTCGCTCGAATCACCAGTTGGTGAAGAAGAAGACTCAAAATTGGGTGACTTTTTGGAAGACAAAGAGTCGCTTTCGCCACAAGAGTCGGCCATTTATCAACTTTTGCGGGGACACGTTGATGAATTTTTGGAGTCGCTGGCTCCGCGTGAACAAAAGATTTTGCGCATGCGTTTTGGTTTGAATGAAGAGGGTAAAGCGCACACTTTGGAAGAAGTAGGGCAGGAGTTTGGCGTCACTCGGGAGCGCATTCGCCAAATTGAGGCGAAAGCATTGCAAAAACTGAAAAAACACGAAGAATCGCATAAGTTAAAAGATTATTTGCGCTAAAGTTTGTGCAGTTTGATTTTCCTAGATTGTCAAGCGACGCTCATTTTGGTATCATACGAAGGTGAAAATGATTACTCCATTTTTGCGAGAGTTGTTAAAAACATTTATTCCCCGCCTGCCTGCCGCAGGCAGGGTAGCGCAGAATAGGAGGTGGTATATTTAATTAATGTGGTATACGTATGCCTTGATATCTCTAAAGGATAATCATCTGTATATAGGTATGACACAGGACGTTTTGTCACGATTGAATCGACACAACAGCGGTTCGGTCAAATCTACAAAACCCAGAAGACCATTTAGGCTAATTCAGCAATGGGGTCATTCATCCGTAACCGAAGCGAGAACCCATGAGTTATTTTTGAAAAGCGGAAAAGGCAGAGAGTTTATTAAAACATTTATTCCCCGGTAGCGCAGCGGTAGCGCAAGTGACTGTTAATCACTTGGTCGTCAGTTCGAATCTGACCCGGGGAGCCATGAACCACTCGCTCATTTCATTCGCTTCGAATTCATGGCTTCGCCGTTTGACTCTGTATCGGCAGGAGTATTGCAGATCAACAGTGTTAGATGTACACTTCTAATTGAATCAGGATATTTAAGATGGGGTTATTGAAGCGAGGCACAGACTACATTGTCAAAATTGCTTCTGGCACTTATGTACCAAGAGGACTATTTGAGTTATCTGAATATTTTCGTATTAACGAACCGATTAAATTTGAGTTTTATAAGGAAGATGGAAAATTAATCGCTGTTAGCACTAACTTTCGTCAAGGTAGTATTATTACAAGCGGAAAAAATCCTCAAGAGCTTGATGTGAATATAAAAGATGCTATTCTAACTTCGTTTGAAGTACCTTCCTCGTATGCGAAAGAAGCCGGTGTAAGCCGTGTTGATGAGCGGAAGCAAGAGTATGCCCTCGCGTAGTGAATTGCCTAGCGGTCTCTCTCGCACTAGGTTTATGAAAGCGTTGGTACGATTAGGATTTGAAATTGATAAAACTGGTGGAAGCGGAAGCCACTACAAGGTGACTTGGCCAAAAAATCAAAAGTCTATTACCCTGCCCCATCGTTTCGATAAGGATGTACTTTACTACATCCTCAAGGAAATTGAAAAAGTAACCGGTGTTACATGGGATGAGATTAGGAAAAGACTCTAGTCACCCCGACGCAATGGGGTGTTTACGGGTGATAATAGACTACTGAACGCAGGGTGGACTTTAATGTAGCCAAATCCGTGTTTAATTAGTACCCGTCCCCTCCCTTTTGCAACTGATGCTCATATAGTATTATTAAAACACGGAGATTATATTCCCAGTTTTAGTAATGGTAAAAAGGAGGGGTTCATTGCGACGGATTGATGGTATATATCGCGACGTTGGTCAAACAATTATTGCTTTAGCGCACAACCCAGAAGTGCGTCACAAAAGTGTCGTGACCACTATTGTAGTGGCATTTTTTACCATTATCTTTGCCGTAGTTTCTAATGTTCATACTTCTTCCTCGGTTAAGGCAACCATACAAGAACTAGGCACGATTCAAACCATCGTACCAGATTTTGTCCCCGATCAAAGTTCTTCCGAGAGCCAAAGACGGCACAAGCTGGTTAAAGCGGCCGATTTATATCCGTCGCCTGACTCTGATTATCAGTTCTTTAGTGGCGATATAAAAGCTGTCTCCGCCAATAGTGCGCTAACGTTTAATGTGAATCAAGTTAGTAGCGCACTGCCAGCCATTGAAATTACCGGTGCCACCGCCTGGCTAACGGAGCAAAAAGATCTCGACATAGAACTCATCGACGACTCGAACCCTGCTGAAACAAACATCAAAATATCACCAAAATCTCAAAAGATTCACAGGGCTGGTCGCTACTCCGTTGCCGCCAAAGATCCCTTAACTGGCGCAACAATCAAAAAAGAAGACGTGGCTTGGGGGGTAATTGCCTTCAATCCCGACTATGCCATCTACGAGCCGAACAAACTGGCTAAATTGGCGATGGCGGTTCTGGACGATCGTGGCAAGATGATGTGCCAGGCCGCTTTAACGTTAGAAATAACTGACCCCCTCGGCAGTGTTACCATCCTTTCGACCAAAACTGGTGAGATTTTAGTTAATGAATCTTGCCAAGTTTACGGTGAGACCAGCGAACCAGATTTTGCCGCCGAATATCAAACGACAATGCCGGGTCAATATGCCATCAAGCTCGTTGCCGAAGTGGGCAGTGGCCGCCGCACACTCGAGGATTCATTCCAAGTCAAAGCAGGCGAGGATTTTTACCTCCAACGTGTTGGCGCCACCCGTACTTACCCACCGGTAACCTACACTTACAAACTAAACTTTCAACCTAGAGTTGACGGATCGTATTCTATTACTGAAAAAGTGCCGGCTAGCTTTGAGATTAGCGATCTCAAAATCAATGCTGAAGATTGCCCAATTGAAAATTCATTGAAAAATGGGACTTGTAAAATTGAAAACTCGGCTGACTCAAGTCATAAGTTATTGACTTGGCAGGTTGAAGCCAAGGATAGTCAAGCTCAAGCCCTGACTTACCATTTCAAAACGCCGAATATCTCGCCGTATTTATTCACTCTCGGAGTCGCCGAGGTTTTGAGAATCGATAATTCGAGCACTGGAAACTCCACGAAGTGGACGGAGCCAAGAAGCTGGCTCATCGCCTCCGACAATGCCTGCGCAAGTACTGGTGGCGGTACCTTAAACTGGGGATCATCCGCTTCCTGGACGTCCTGTGGCAGTACCACGCCCCAAACGACTGACACAGTCGATATCGCCGCTGGCACCACAGTTGATGTTAATGTTAATAGTAACTCTGTCATCTCTGTGAACATTGCCAACACCGCTACCCTTTCACTGAATAGCACCGCTTGCGCTAGCGCCCCTTGCACTCTGACTATCGGTAAAACTGCCGCTGCAGGCACCTCATTTACTAACAGTGGCACGTTCACCGCCAACTTAGGCATAGTCAAAATTTCATCGGCCGCGGCTATTACGGTTCTTTCTGGGTCGTTTACCGGAAGCAATAAATTCTATGACCTGACTTTTGCTCCCGCTCTTGGCGGGAATCATACTTATACAATGGGCGCGGCGCTAGACGTCGGCGGTGCCTGGAATATGAACCCAACCTCGACATCTAACCGTGATTTAACCGTGAACCTTGGTGGTACAACCACCGTGACCGGTTTAACCACGCTTGATGGCACCGGTTGCTCCGGTACCGATGCCACCTCGGCTCGAACCGTGCTCGATACCACTTCCGGTAGCTCTCACGCCTTTTCCACCGGCTCATTAAACATCAAACAAAATGGTGAAAGTTGTACCCTAACCGCTAACGCTTCAGTGATTAGCTTAACTGGCACCTCGGGCACGCTGTTTACTCGCGCCGGTACCTTCACTCAAGGAACGTCCGAGGTTCAAGTTACCTCGGCTTCGGGTACGCCCACTCTGCTTTCAGCCGCCACCACTTTTCACAAACTGACCATTAATGCGGCCGCTACCGTGATTAATATGGGCGCTTTCGCTCCGACCATTAACGACGCCTCCGGCGCGGCGCTCACCATCACAAGCGGTGTCTTCAATGCAAGCGGGGCCAGCATCACCGGCCCGGGCGCCACCAACGGCACTTTGACTATTGGCGCCACTGGCACTCTTTGCCTTGGCGGCACCACTGCCTCCACTAACGCCACTTGCAACTCCGGCGTCTCCGACACGACGACCCGCGCCCTACCAACCTTTCCAACCTCTGGTGGCTACTCTTTCAACGCCACTTCCACCGTTTCCTATCTCTCCGATGCCGCCACCACAGTTTCTAGTACCCCAACTTATGGCAACTTAAAATTGAACCCGGTTTTTGATACCACCAACCGTATTTACACCTTTGGCGGAGCAATGACGATTAATGGCAACTTTGATATTAACCCCGATGAATCGGGAGCTGGCACACCCGCGCTAACCGTCAACCCGGCCGGCAACATTACGGTGGCTTCAGACAAAACCACTACCATTACTCGCACCAATTCCGCTACTTCCTCACTCGATCTTCAACCAGTTGCTACCGACTACACTCTGACCAGTGGCTTCTTGAATATTGCCACTGGCGGCACGCTTGATGCTGGAAGCACCACTTCGGCTACCCTTGTAACTCTAAATGGCACCTCTGGCACTCTTTGGACGCAAACTGGCACTTTCACCATAACTAGTGCCACCTCAACGGTGGTGATGAATCCAGATGCGGCGGTGACCTTAACCTCCAACAACGCCATTACTTTTTACAATCTCTCATTGACCCCGGCCATTTCTACCGCTGGTCGGACGTATACCTTAGGCACCAGCGCCTTAACTATCAACGGCGACTTTCTCATTCAGCCCTCCGGTACCCAACTCTTAACCGTCAACCCGGCCGCTAACATTACTGTTGCCGCCACCAAGACCACCACTATTAGCCGTACCAGTACCGCCACTTCAACGCTCGACCTTCGACCAGTCGCTACCGACTACAACCTTTCCACTGGATTACTAAACATCGCTACCGGCGGAACTCTAGACGTAAGTAGTACGACCTCCGCCACCCTAGTCACACTAACTGGCACTTCGGGTACTCTTTGGACGCAAACTGGCACTTTCACCATAACCAGCGCCACCTCAACGGTGGTGATGAATCCAGATGCCGCGGTAACGCTGACGAGCAACAACGCCATTACTTTTTACAACTTGTCTTTAACTCCCACTATCACCGCTGGTCGCGCCTACACCTTTGGCACCAGCGCTCTGACCATAAACGGCGATTTTACCATTAACCCGACCGCCGCCTCGGCGTTGGCTTTAAGCGTCAATATGGGAGCGGACATTACTGTTGCCACTACCAAAACCACCACTATCACACGGACGACCTCAGCCACATCAGCACTCGACACTATGCCGGTGGCGACGCCCTACAACCTATCAACCGGTACTTTGACGATCGAAGCTGGAGCAACGCTTGATTCGACTGGCGCAACTTCGGCCATCAATATAGCCGGCAACTACACTAATAACGGCACCTTCACGGCTGGTTCCAGTACAGTCACTCTAAATGGCTCATCGGCTCAAACTTTAACTGGTGGCATGCTGACCACGAACGCTTTTTACAATTTGACAATTTCCAACTCCTCTGGCACTGATGCATCGGATTGTGAACGCACTAGCTACGTCGCTTCCATAATTTTTGCCGCCGCCGCTACCTCAACCAATAATTATGTCATCACCACAGCTAGCGTGCGCATTACATATAACTCTGGCTCCACCTATACTTTTGCCAACATTAATTGGCATGGGCAAGCCACTGGTACGAAGATCTACTTCCGTAACTCGGCCGCCAGCGGCACTTGGTTATTAAAGGTGACTGGTACTCAAACAGCCGTTTCGTTTATTAACGTCTCTCGCTCCGACGCATCGGTGGTCGGCGGCAGCGCGATTGTGGCCACCGACGGCTCCAATACCGACTGTAATAACAACACCAATTGGAATTTTACACCAAGCAACCCGACCTTTAACCAAGTTAATTACCGTTTTGGTTCCGGCACCGCCAACAACATTGATTACACCGGCGCACCAGCCGAAAATGCTGTCTTAACCGTTACCTCGACTGGTCAAGATTTTCGTTTGCGGATGGCCATTAACGTTGCTACTGCCACCCTAACCCAGAGCGGTCAAGCATTTAAGCTACGATTTGGCGAAAAACCGGCCGCTGGCTGTGCTTCAGCCACTTTTGCTGACGTGGCCACCGCCTCGGGGGTTATTCGCTGGGTTGACGTTGGTGGCTTGACCGATGGTGATAACATTGCGCTCGTTTCCGGTGACCCTAACTACACGGGCGCTGAACAGTATCAGGACTACGAAGAGGCCAACAACTTTACTAACTCGGTAGCGGCCATCGCCTCGGGCGAAAAC
>CAZQEC010000016.1:0-22198 GCA_964591565.1 uncultured Candidatus Saccharibacteria bacterium
AAGTCAGGACATTATTGCATCTTGGTCTACTCCTCAACTGCTAAATATGCTAGTGGTTTCATGCGCGGGCACATTGCTGTTAATGTGGATTGGCGAAATTATCTCTGAAAGCGGTATTGGTAATGGCATCTCACTTATTATCACCATTGGCGTTTTGGCCGGATTGCCAAATACTTTTATTCAAAAGTATAGTTTAATAGTGGCTGGCGGTAACATTGATACCGGCGAATTACTAAAGTTCTCGGTATTTATTTTGACTTCATTGATATTAATTGCGGTCATTGTCATAATGAACGACGCGGTTCGTAAAATACCGGTTATTTACGCTCGGCGAGCGCAAGGATCAACTTCTAGTAGTACCCATAGTTATTTGCCGATTAAGGTTAATATCGCCGGTGTTATTCCGATCATTTTTGCCATTTCAATGCTACTGATTCCTCAAATTGTTGGACGATTTTTTGAAAACGTCAAAACCACATGGCTGGCAAATGGCGCTAAATACGTTGTCAACGCTATCTCGGCTGAAAGCAACGCGCTCGGCTATGGCATTTTATACTTCATCTTGGTGATATTTTTTACCTATTTTTACACCTCAATCGTGTTAAAACCAAGTCAAATCGCCGAAAATTTGCAAAAACAAGGTGGCTTTATTCCCGGCATTCGCCCCGGCACCGAAACCATGAAATACATAGGCGCACTCATTACCCGTATCACCTTCGTTGGCTCAATCTTTTTAGGTGTTGTGGCGGTTTTGCCGGTTATAGTGCCACTGTGGACAGGGGATCAATCGTTAATTTTAGGTGGCACAGGTATTCTCATCGTCGTTTCGGTAGTCATAGAAACCATGCGCCAAATTAACGCCCAGCTGCTAATGACCTCGTACGATCGGTATTAAAAATCGAAAGTAATAATATTATTGTTCGAGGCGCGTAGCGCCGAGAACTGTGGCTCATTAGTTCTCACTTCGTTCGAACCATATTCGCCGTTGTCCAGTTTGCGCACGCGAAATATATGTGATTGAATATAATATATGGAACACTTGTCGCACCTTGAGTCTGAAAACGCATCGTTTAAAGTGCCTGAATATCAATCGGCTAATACACCAGCTGTTGAAAAAACAGAGGCACAAGACACTCTTGGTCTAATTAAACAGTGGCAAGGTGAATGGGAAGCGCTGCTTAAACAACCACACCAGTCGCGTCCTGTCAGTATAACATTTAATGTGTTGACGCCATTTAGAAAGATTTATGAGAAGAAGAGCGACTCTTTGGGTAATTCTGTGCTTCCATCCGGGATAATTGATGATATTTATCCTTATAAAATACTGCATGACACCACTCTGATGATAGTTGAGAATGCCAAATTAATTGAGCCAAACAATGCTGGTTTGTTTTTAGGTCGAGTCAAACATCTATTTACGAATATGAATACTGCATTCATGGATATTGATAAATGGTGGGAACCCGAGACTGAACAAATATTTCTTTATACACGTAATGTTTTACACGATACACTCAAGTCATATTTTTCAAAACATCTTAACTCGATTAACGAGCACCTACGTCTGGTACGTCCTGCTGAAGCTCCAGATGATGATAAAGATCTACTCCGCCCGGCTGGGTTAGGAAATGATCCAACGACTGATGATTTAGTCAGACCAAGTGATGATCCAAACAATATATCGACTGACACTGTTTAGACATCTCGTACTTGTGTAGTACAATATAAGTACATGAAACATCGGTATTTAGTCTTATCTTTCGTCGCCTCTTTTGCCGCCGCCATGGGCGCAGGGTACTTTATGGGTGCCAACCATCAGCGTAATAAAACCGTAGTGCGTACTATTACTGAAGTAGCACCAAAATCGAGCGCGGCAGATCAAACATCATCTGTAGATATTTCCCCAAGTAACACTAGCTCAACTACGGTTGAAAATATCTCGACAAATAGCGTGGATCCTAACTCCGACCAAACCTACATTGTCAAAAAAGGTGACACTCTTTACTCGATTGGTCTGCAATATAAAATTGGTTGGCCAGCATTAGCCAAAGTGAACGACTTGACCGAAACTTCGCTATTAAAAGAGGGGCAGGTGCTCAAAATCCCGAGTGAGACTGAGGCACAAACAGCCCAAGCCCGTGAGTATAAAGTGCCCGAGAATGCGGATGAAAAATCTTCGCTACAAACCGCTCAAGATTACGCTACAAACGGCACTGGGCAGTTGGCATATCGGTTAGTACCTGCTCAAGTGGTACAACAATCTTTATTACTTTCACGTTTTAATTTTAGTAATGACGACCTATTTATCGAAAAAAGTAAAGATTATGCAAAAGGCGAGGCAGTGGTGGAGGTAACACACGAAGCAAATTTGTATAGCGTCTATTTATCCCAACCTTTAACTAAAGGCGAAAAAGGGGTCTGGACACCGCTAAAAGTGCTTTATTAAAATGACGATTTAAGGGGTGAAGTTTGGCAACAGATAATTTGCAAAAACAATATACTGTAACTTTTGGCGGTTGGTATCAGCGTACCACTCTACATTTAAGTGAGATATACGCTTTTATGACTGAAGGCACGTCGAAGCTGGAGCTTTCGCACCACAAACTAGAGCAATATAAACAATTTTTACACATCACCAGTGTTTCGCGCGAAGTCGGATATTTCGAATACATAAAAGCTACTACCAGTAGCGGAATCGAGATAAGATATTATGAAGACGGGCTGTATATATTGGAGATGAGAAACGAAGATATCAAACGGTCCGCATCAATATTGAAAGAATACTTCGACTCCGCCTTCAACCCAGCTATATCTTATTTATTTTCATTAGGCGCGCCGACTCCTAAAGTTTTAGCCAATATCAAAATTGATCACCCAATTGTCGTAGGCGTTCAGTCTGCCAAACCGGATCAATTTATGATCGACACGGAAAAGTTTGGCAATGAATATAGCGCGATAAAATCTGATCATATTTCCGTGATTAAAACCCACGCGTTTATTTTTGTTGTCGCGGATAAAACTGTAACAGATAATGTACGCGATTTAGTCGAAATGCAGATATTCTTTCGCGAATTTAAAGATCAGCTGGAAAAATACCTCAATATTCATCGCACCATCTGGGAAGAAATTAGTGAAATTAAAGAAAAACAGTTTATTAAAGGGGCAGAGGTTGAAGAAATGCGCGTCAAGCTCGACGAATATCAAAAAACTATATCTTTAATTAATAATCGCATCAATCAAATGAGTTCTTACGCCCGCACCCGCTCCTCAATCGCTCAAAAAACTAAAGTCGAGGAACATTTAGGTGTACTTTTTCAGTATAAGTTCGAGGTTTTATTAGATACGCTAGAGTATATTAAACAAATTTGGAGTATGACGACCGATTATGTCAATCAAGCCATTAGCGTCATTTTAGAGATCAAAGGGCGCGCGTTAAACGCAGATGTAACATCGCTTCGAACCATTACCACCATCGGTGTCATTACCGGTATTATTGGTTTTATGACTATGACAAAGTTTCCGCAATTAACATCGTTTGGAGTGTTTTATTTTTTGATTTTATTGGTAATGACCGCAATCATAAACTTTATTATCAACCAAGTTTACAAACAGCGTATTTATAAGTTGAAGTTTACAGAGCATAACGTCAAACTATAGTCTAGTGGATAAAAAACGCGGCGGTCTGTCCACAAGGGACAAACCGCCGTAATTCGCATGATTCACGATACATGCGAGCTATTATTCCATGAGAGTCGACGCCTCCTGAGTCGTGATGTCGAAAGAGATGCTGTAGCCCCCACACCCTTCCCCACCCGCTGGAGTGCGGTGGGTCTCGATGTGAAAATTGGCTTCGTAGCAGGCACTCTGGCTCCTATACCGTAAATCATCCGGGTGAGCAATGGCCGAGACTCGCTCCTGCCCACACTTCGCGCAGGTCACAACCCGACAAACTACAGCTTGCATTACTTTCTCCTTTTCTTCAGCATAATCTTGAACGGTGCAGCGACGATGCGCTTGTCGCCGATGTGCGCGTACAACCATCCACACCACGTCACGAGCTACCACAGACTACAAATGCCGATGCGCCGCCGCAATGGACTCGTTGTACCGTTTCTGAAAGTACGCGCGATGCTGTTCTCCGGTTTTCGGATACTGCGCGCCTGAGCTGTAAATTCGACGACGCGAGCCCGTACCAGCTATCCCAAAATCGACGGTTCCGTCAAGCGCATCATCAGTGCATGATTCGATGCTCTCCTGACCATGGGTGCCATTTTTGCGTACCCACATCGATATGTATGGAGTGGTGACCTTATTCTCTGGCACCCAGAACATTGTATATCGCTTGTTGTGGTCGAGAAAGACGATGCGTTCGCCGCCCTTACCATCGTTATAGCATTTCGTCTCGATGGTTTGCCGAACACGATGTGCTTTCATCGCGACCACAATCTTTGCGATGGACTGGTTAGACTTCTTCGACTCCTTGTCGATAGTTGTGTGGGAAACTGCCGGTATATCTGGTTTCATCTGACTACAAAGAAACACGATGAAACACAGAAACAACCCTAGCACAGACCAAGTCTTGATCGCTACCATGTTATTTATGTACACTCCTTGTGCAACGAAACTATCTGTTGCCAGCTACACTATACGCTATACATGGGAAATTGTCAACTTTTGTGAACAAAAATACATTAATTTGCCAACTCGTCATTGCGAGGAGTGAAACGACGTGGCAATCTATTATTTTATTTTATATAGATTGCTTCGTAGTAGCGACGAATTTCTAATGAAATTCAGCGCTTCGCTCGCAATGACTCAATAATAATTATGGTTGACCTGACTTGTGTTATCCGTTTACTTATATAGTATCTCGTAAATACACCAACTGGTGTCTACTCACAAGTCTGAAGTAGTAGTTATTATTCACTCGTAGGGGTGGCTCATGAGCCACCCACAGGCGATTCGTGAATCGCCCCTACGGAGATGTATACGAATATACTTCGAGGTTGCGAGTAGATACCACATCTTTATTAGCGGTTTTGGTGAAGTTATGCTAGAATTGATACAAAATTAGGGTGAATATTGTCCAAATTAGCCATTATTTTAATCGGACCGCAGGGGAGTGGCAAGGGTACGCAAGCGGCTCTTTTGCGTCAAAAGCATCATTTAGCTTATGTTTCAGGCGGCAATATTGTCCGTGAGTTAGCAAAATCTCAGAATGATCATGGTGCAAAAGTACGCCAATTAATGAACGATGGTCACCTTCTATCCGATCAGATATTAAATAGTGGCGTTTTGGAAGCAATTAATCGCTTCAAAAATCACGATCTGTTATTCGACGGCTATCCGCGCACTATTGGTCAAGCCAAATTTTTGTTTGATCTATTCAGCCAGCTCGATTATCGCACTATTGTTATTGAATTAACCCTAGACGATGCCTCAAGCATTCAACGCATCAAGTCACGTTTCGTTTGTTCAAAATGTGGCTCAATTATTTACGCCGATCACCGCCATTTTTTAAGTGCCATTCAGCAAAAACGTCACTCTCAAAACTTGTGTGTTCATTGTGGGGGGCAATTAGTCAAGCGCGCGGATGATACCGAAGATGCAGTGCGACAACGTCTTAAACTTTATCATTTAGAAACTAAACCAGTGATTGATTTTTACAAACAACAACACCGATTGCACAAGGTAGACGCGCGTCCAAGTATCGAGGTAGTTAATCAGATGATTGAACAGGTGTTAGATGAGCAAAAATAATAGTGATTTTATCACCAATATGCGCCAAAGCGGGCAAATATTACGTGAGATATTGAATGATGTGATCAGAAAAGCTGCCCCGGGAGTGAACGGTTTAGAGCTCGATCAATTCGCTGAATCGCAAATTAGGAAGAATGGGGCAGTGCCATCATTCAAAAACTTTCAAGGGTTTCCCGCTTCGCTTTGTGTCTCAATTAATGAAGCCGTGGTGCATGGCATGCCGAGCAAAAAACCATTTGAAGTCGGTGATATTATTGGTCTTGATTTGGGCTTAAGTTTTAGCGACGCCTATACAGATACTGCCAAAACTGTGATTGTGACTGAAAATGGGGTGCAAACTTATGATGATATTATCAAGATTGATCAATCTAAGCGCACAAAAGATCAGCAACTGTTATTTATCACGGCACAATCTCTTGAACTGGGAATATCCGCCGCCCGAGCCAGAAATCACGTCGGTGACATTGGTTTCGTGGTGCAAAAATTGGCAAAAAAACACAATCTTGGTGTTATTCGTCAATTAGTCGGGCACGGTGTTGGACACGAAGTTCACGAATATCCTTCGATTCCGAATTTTGGCAGCAAAGGTAGTGGCGCCATACTGACCGTTGGTCAAACCATTGCCATTGAACCAATGTTTAGTTTAGGAAATTGGCGCATTAAAACTGCCCAAGACGGCTGGACAGCTAACACCGTTGATCACTCTCGCGCCGCCCATTTCGAGCATACGATATTAATCACTGCAAATGACGCTGAGGTTTTAACGTGAAAATGTGAGGTTTTCGTGCTCGCAGGGCTGTGTTAATGAGTATCAGGTATAATGTATCAGGTATCAAGCATTAAAAAGTTCGTAGTGAGTAGTTCGTAGTTTGTAGTCAAAGATCGGAAAATTGAAAATTGTCTTATCTATTCTCCGTCATCCATCTTCTGTCCTCCGATCTGTTGCATTTTATTACGTATTATGGTAAGATTGATACGTTGAAATAAATTAGTGTCGTATCTTGATTCACTAAGCGATTTAATATCGCTGATGTGTTAAATTATAAAAATGCGATAATAAGGATTTTAAATTTGAGCGCAAAAGATGACGTTTTAGAGGTTGAGGGAGTGATTTTAGAATCATTGCCTAATACCACATTTCGCGTTTTGCTCGATAGTGGTCAGTCAATTTGGGCTCATCTTTCTGGAAAAATGCGTTTAAATTACATCAAGATATTGCCGGGCGACCGTGTGATTGTAGAGATGAGTGTTTATGACTTGAGCAAAGGGCGCATTACCCGACGATTGCCGTTAAAATCGGCCGCGCAAGTTGGCACTGCTATTGTTGTGCCTGATACTGAAGAGACAAAAATGCCACAAACTACTGAAAAAATAGACGACGAACAACAAGATGATAAGGATGAGCCGCAAGAATGAAAGTTAGAGCATCAGTTAAAACTATGTGTGATAAATGTCGCGTCATTAAACGGATGGGTGTTATTCGTGTGTTATGCGAAAATCCTAAACACAAGCAAAGACAAGGATAATATGAAGAAATTTGAAATTTTTAATTTGAAATTTGAAAATATGTTTATATTGATTTTAAAAATTATAAATTATAAATTAAAAATTATTCAAATCGGAGGTTTGAAATAATGGCTCGTATTGCTGGTGTAAACATTCCACTTGGGAAACGGGTTGAAACGTCACTGGCTTATCTGTATGGTGTCGGTCCTTCCAACGTCCATACAATATTACGTCAAGCGAGTGTTAAAGGTAACCCACGCGTTAAAGATATGTCGGAAGATGAAATTGAGCGCATTCGACAGGTTGTAGATAAAAATGTGCGCGTTGAAGGTGATCTGCGCCAAGAGGTGACTGGCAATATTAAACGACTTAAGGAAATTGGATCATTTCGTGGTAGTCGTCACGCCAAAAACCTACCAGTCCGGGGTCAACGCACCAAAACTAATTCTCGCACCAAGCGTGGCAATAAACGTGTCACTGTTGGATCGGGACGAAAATCTGCAGCCCAAAAAACGTAAGAATTATTTATAAAGGTAATTATGGCTACTACAGCATCAAAAACAAGCAAACGAAAGACGAAAAAAATCGTCAGATCGGTGCAAAAAGGCATCATCTCGATTCAATCAACTTTTAATAACACCATCATCACTATATCCGATACGACTGGTGGGGTGATTGCTTGGGCATCGGCTGGTTCATCTGGTTTTAAAGGCGCTCGCAAATCCACACCTTATGCGGCACAAATGGCGATGATCGGATTACTTGATCGCGCTAAAGCAGTTGGTATGACCGAAGCAATTGTGACAGTTTGTGGCGTTGGTTCGGGGCGTGAATCTGCTGTGCGCGCGCTCGGCAACTCCGGTATAGACGTTGTATCAATTAAAGATAAAACCCCCATTGCTCACAACGGTGTGCGTCAGAAAAAACCGCGACGAGTATAGGAATATATAATGCCTCAAAAATTACCCACATCACCCAGATATCGTAAATCCGCTCAAGCATTATTTTTACGCGAAAAAAGTATTCGTTCTAAAAATCCCTCTATCAATTCAGTCACCGCGGCCATGAATAGTGAGGATCGTAAATTAAAAGAGTACACCCGTCAGCTTCGTGAAAAACAAAAAGTGCGTCGTTTGTACGGGGTAAATGAAGGACAATTTCGCCGATACTACAAATTGGCTTTGTCATCTGAAAACACCGCTGAACGCATTTTACAACTATTGGAAACACGATTAGACAATGCGGTTTATCGCGCCGGACTGGCACCAACCCGCGCCGCCAGCCGTCAAATGGTCAATCACGGTCAATTTCTATTAAATGATGCTCGTGCCAACATACCTTCAATGACAGTAAAGGTCGGTGATACGATTACGGTGCGAAAACCGGCAATGTTTACTGATCGCACATTCGAATCAATTGCTAGTTGGATTGAAGTGGATAAAAAGAAGCTTTCAGCAGTCATTAAGCAATACCCGACGCGCGAAGATGTTGACCCTGACATTCACGAACAATTAATAGTAGAGTATTATTCAAGATAATTATCGAAAGGATGTTTTATGGAAACCATTATCATGCCGCAGGTGGTCGAAACCAATCAGTCTAAAAATTCGGCTACTTTCCGAATCTCGCCATTATTTCCCGGCTATGGGCACACTATCGGTAATAGTTTGCGTCGTGTTTTGCTTTCATCCCTGCCCGGCGCCGCAGTAACATCGGTTAAAATTGATGGAGTCAATCACGAATTTTCAACAGTGCCCGGTATAAAAGAAGATGTAGTCGAAATAATTTTGAACCTAAAGGGCTTAAGAGTATTAATGCATGATACAGCCGAGCCAGTTATTCTTAAACTGAGCGTCAAAAAAGACGGCGTCGCAAAAGCCAAAGATTTTCTGGCCAATAGCAAAATAACCATCGCTAATCCAGAAATGCACATTGCTACTCTTAGTTCTAAAGCGGAATTAAATTTGGAAGTAACGGTCGAATACGGACGCGGCTACAATCCAATTGAAAAACGCGAGACCAAAAGCTTGCCATTAGGCACAATCGCCATTGACAGCTTATTTTCACCGGTGCAAGCGGTCAGTATTGAAGTTGAAAACACCCGTGTTGGTAAAATGACGAACTATGACGAATTACATCTTTTAGTCACAACTGATGGTACTATTTCACCAAAAGACGCTGTTAAAATGGCATCGGCGATATTAGTTGACCAGTACAACGTGATCGCACATTTTGATGAACATACTGCAAAATCGGAATCGTCGGTTATTGAAGAAAACACTACTAACAGTGGTGTAAGCGAGCTAGCATTGGCAGGTTTGCCTGTACGAATTGTCAAAATATTGTCCGATAATGGTGTAGTTACCATGGAAACCCTAGTCAATCTAAGCGACGAACAGTTAAAAAATGTGACTGGTCTTGGTCCAAAAGCGATTGGCGAAATTATGAAAATCCGTCAAACAAAGTAAAGATATTATAATGCCCAACGCCCCTATTCTTAGTCGAAAATCTGCTCACCGCTCCAGTATGCTTCGCAATTTGGCGACATCTGTCATATTGTATGAAACGGTCGACACTACTTTAGCCAAAGCCAAAGCGGTACGTGGTTTAGTTGAACGTTGGATTACTCTTGCACTGCCCGGCACTGTACAAGCCAGACGCAGTGTGCTAAAGACAATTCAGGACCCAAAAGCGGCGCGCAAGATATTTGATGTGCTTATTCAAAGATACGCCTCACGACATGGCGGATATACTCGCATAATCAGAATTGGCACTCGGCTTGGTGACGCCGCGCCAATGGTCAAACTTGAATTAGTTGATTCTAATATAGTTACTTCAGAAACGAAAGTGCCAGATGATACTAATGCCATCAATTCAAGCAAAACAAAACCTCGTTCTCAAAAAATGAGTGTGAAAAATGACAAGTAATACTAAAACAACTGGCATAACGCGAAACTGGCATCACATTGATGCTAATGGTCGCATACTTGGACGACTGGCTACTGAAGTGGCTGTGCTGTTGCACGGCAAGCATAAGCCAGGTTTTCGTCGTCATATTGATATGGGCGATATTGTGGTCATTACAAACGCCAGTAAAGTAGTGGTGACTGGTAACAAGGAAACCGATAAATTATACTATAATCATAGTGGATACCCCGGTGGTTTAAAAACGACTAATGTAGCTAAATTGCGCCAAACTCATCCGGAGCGCATCATTATTAAAGCAGTTACCGGTATGTTACCTAAAACTCTACTGCGAGATGATTATTTAAAACGCTTGAAGGTGTATACTGGCCCGGAACATCCACACTCAGCCAACCTGTCAAAAAATACCGATGAGCCCAAAGGATAATAATGAAAACTACTAAAAGTGATGTTGAAGTAACTAAACCAAAATATCATTATGGCACCGGTCGTCGCAAAAGTGCCACTGCGCAAGTGAGAGTCCTGGCGGGTAGTGGTTCGCTAATGTTAAATGAAGTCGAAACTAAAATTGATGCCCGAATTCAGCGTTTATTAGACTTAGTCGGGGTATCTAAAACGGTACAAATATCTGCTCATGTGCACGGTGGTGGTCAAGTTGGTCAAATTGGAGCAATAGTGCATGGTTTGGCTCGGGCTTTAATTGTGATGAATCCAGATTGGCGCACGGTACTAAAGAAGGGTGGGTACTTAACCCGTGATCCACGTGAAAAAGAACGCGAAAAACCAGGTCTTCACGGCGCTCGTCGTGCTCCACAGTTCTCCAAGCGCTAGATTATTTTAATATTGATATTTATTGATGCGATATTTGCACTAAGGCGGTATAATGCCCGATCGTGTCACAAAACTTAATTCACTACTACAAGAAGAAATTAGTCTTTTTTATCAGCGTGAGGCACCGGAGGTGTTTTTCACAATCACTCGCGTCAATACTAGTCCAGATATGCACGAAGCGCGAGTGTGGGTTAGCTTTATTGATAAGCGTCAGTCGTCGCTTGAGATACTGACTCATCATCTTGGACCACTGGGAAAGCACTTGGGCAAGCGATTGCGTCTGAGACGTATTCCACACATTCAACTGACATTGGATACCGGCATGGAGTATGCGGAACATATTTCAGAGGTACTACAAAGAGATAAAAAATAACAGCGATAGACAGCTGATAACATATTGCTTTTTCAGTTATTTTCGAGTATCATAACCCATGATCAAGGGGGGTAGCTCAAGTGGATAGAGCGTCTCGGAGTACTTGAGAAGGCTGGTGGTTCGAATCCATTCCCCCCTGTATAATGTGACCAGACATGCATTTGTCTGGTCACGCGCATTTCTTAAATGATTTTCTTATACAAACATGATATAATCCATTTATGCGCGGTCTTCATTTTTTATTCGTCACCATAGATGCTTTTGCGGTCTTTTTAATATACGTTGTCGTATCTAGCTCCAATCCCAAAACGGCTACAGTAAACGTGTTGTCTCTTTTTTACGCATCACTAATGGTGGCAATATGTATGACATTGGTCCTGATCAGAATTTGGTTTCATCCCTGGTTCAGGCGGAGCGTGCTCGACAAAGTACCAATATGGGCATCTATGCGACAGTCCGCGATTATAGGTAGCGCAATTGTGGCATTGTTAATGTTAAGCGCCTTAAAATCATTGAGTGTATTAGATGGTTTACTGATTGTGATGGCGGCAGTATTATTTGAAATGTTCTTTCGCGTGCGTCCACCAATTAAACAACAAAAGTGACTGAAATGATATCGATTGAACTATTAAATATGATCGTGGAACAAGTGAACTCGCGTCTCAAAAATGGCGAGGACGTCGGTGAATTACGTCAGGAAATTCTCGGTCGAAAAGGGGTACTAGCAAGCGCGCTTAAAGATTTACCTAAACTGCCAGATCATGAAAAACGCCAAATCGGTGCTGTCGTAAATCAAACCAAAATACAATTATTAAAAATGCTGGAAACAGATGATTTAAAACATCAAATTAGCATTGATCTGACGTTACCGATGTACACTTCGCCTCACGGACACGAGCACCCGATTCAAAACATGATCGCTAAACTGTATCAAATATTTTATGATCAGGGTTTTGTTGACTTTATTTCGGCTGAAATTGAAACAGAAAAATCAAACTTCGATTCATTGCGAGTGCCAGCTGACCATCCCGCCCGAGATATGCAAGACACGTTTTGGACCACTAATAAAATGGTTATGCGCACTCATACCACGGCATTTCAGCATAATGCACTTGAGCAACTCAAACCGCCATTTGCGGTCGTGCAAGGAGGAAAAATTTTTCGCGCCGAAGCTGAAGATGCCACTCACTTATCGGAGTTTCATCAGTTTGATTTTTTCGCGGTCGCCGAAAACCTGTCATTCAAAGATTTAAAGGGTTTGCTATTGCATACAATCAAACAAATTTTTAGTCGAGACGTTATTATACGATTCAGACCATCATTTTTCCCATTCGTTGAACCCGGAGCTGAACTCGATATTCAATGTTTTCAATGCCACGGCGCCGGCTGTAAGGCATGTGGAATGAAGGGCTGGATTGAAATTCTTGGTTGTGGTATGACTCATCCCGAAATTCTATCGGCTCACGATTTAGATATAAAACAATTCTCCGGTATCGCATGTGGCATTGGCATCGAGCGGCTAGCGATGGCAAAATTTGCAGTCAATGACATTAGAGAGTTCACCAAAAATGATCCCAGATTTTTAGAACAAATAGTGTAATAAGGCACTGTAATATGAAATTTGTCCACGATTTACTGAAAGTAAAATCCTCGTCTCCACAAAGTACTGCCCAATTATTATCTATGCATACAGTTGAGGTTGATCGTGTGATTGGTGGAGTGGTGGCTGAAGGAGTAATTACTGGCAAAATAATTGACATTCAAAAACATCCAAACGCCGACCGTCTGCGTATAGTAACTGTGGATATTGCAACTGCTATGCTAGATATTGTAACTGGTGCCCCGAACGTCGAAGTTGGACAAATTGTCGCTGTCGCGCCAGTTGGTGCTAAAGTTTTATCAATAGATCACCACCTTTCAACGCTTGATTTATCCCAAGCACAACTGACTATTATCAAACCAACTGTATTACGCGGTATAGAATCACCCGGTATGCTTTGCGGAGCAGATGAAATTGGTTTATCGCACGTGATCGATTCTGCCTTATTCATTTTTCCCAACGACACAAAAATTGGAGTGCCAATTGAATCTGTGATAAATTCGGTCGGTCTGATCGAAACCGACGATAAAGGCACGGCGCATCGCCCCGATTTACTTTCATACCGTGGTATTGAATGTGAGCTATCGGCCATCCTTGACAAATCTTATACTGAAGAGAAACTAGAATTACCGAAAATCATAGACGACAATTCGTTCTCAATTGATATTAATGACAAATCTGCCTGCACGCTTCTGCTTGCAGCTAAAATTACCCGAATGAAACGGTCTCAGTCGCCGAAATGGTTAGTTAATTTTATGCATAAGCACGACCTAAAATCTATTAATTTATTTAGCGATGCCACAAACTATATAATGCTACGCGAAGGCCACCCGACTCATGCTTTTGACGGCAAATCGGTCGGGTCTAAACTATTGGTTCGTCTGGCCCATAATGATGATAAAATAGCCGCCTTAGACCACAAACAATATATTATCGATCCAGACGATATAGTTTTAGCCAATTCAGATGGTGCTTTAGATGTTGCAGGAATTATCGGCGCTGAAGATTCCGCCGCAAAAACCAACTCTGATTCAATAATATTAACCTGCGCCGTATTCAACCCGACTAAAATTCGCCAGACTTCCAGGCGACTCGGTGTTCGTACTGAGGCTTCCTCTCGTTTCGAAAGAGGATTGAGTACTGCTTCGGCGATAAACGCTTTTACAAAATGTCTAAATCTAATCATTTCGGAATCGGGTGGCACCGTGAGATCCGTCAATGCTGTCGGCGACAGTACCATTCCGAAACATCGCTTCAAATTTGATGCAAAACAAATCAACGCAATTTTAGGCTTGAATTTAAGCGAAAATGATCAGATTAAGATACTTAAGCGACTTCAATATCGCACAGAGAATGAATATGTTATTCCTCCATGGTGGCGAAGTGACGTTAATTTTATGGCCGACGTTGCCGAAGACGTTGGGCGAATTTACGGATACGATCGGATACCGAGTGGCAACACCAGATTTGCTAATAGTGCAAGTGGAACTACATTAATTGCCACAATGCACGATTTACGTCATGCTGCCGCACAACACCTATATGAAATTGTCACCCCGACTATGACTGCGTATGGCACAGACGAGGCAATTGAGGTTGCAAACCCGATCGGTAATTTACGCTTTGTACGACAATCGCTTGTGACCTCGGTGTTAAAAACGGCTGAGCATTATACAAGATTGGGATATAATCAATATGGTTGTTTCGAGATTGGCCGCACCTATCGCTTACAAAACAACGCCGTGATTGAAAAATTTCGTTTTAGTGCCTGCATCGCCACCGATTTGGATAACGCTAAATCGATTGTTGGTCAAATATTACATCGTTTACACATTAATACAACCAAGATTCATTTCGAGCCATGTCCGCAAACTGAAAACCGGCCAGTTAAATACCACGCCGTCGCGCATATTAACTATGATGGAAATTTAATCGGACATTTAATGGTGCAAAACATCCGCGGCACTCAATTTTGCGTTTTCAAGCTGTATGTTAATAAGCTTGATGTCGTGCGAGATCATCATCCGAAATATCACCCATATAGTAAATTTCCGAGCGTCAAACGCGATGTATCAGTACTAGTTAGCCAAGACGTTAACGCCTACGATCTCCAGCAATCGCTCGAAAAGTTAAGCCAGTTGCGTAATTTACTTGACTCGGCACCAATAATAACTCAGTTTAGTGGTTTAGCCCAACATAAAAATCACAAGGCCTTAACAATAAAACTAAGCTTTCGATCTAACGAGCGCACTTTAACCGACGCTGAAGTAAATCGTCTTTTACAAACAGTTGAATCAATGCTCAAAACAAATTATAATGCTACCATTAGATAATGAGGTAAAATGAGTCAAAGAATTTTTAACGCTGACACACTCCAACATATTGATAAAACCGTTACAGTTGCGGGCTGGGTTCACGCCATACGCCACCATTCTAAAGTAATTTTTATTGATCTGCGCGATCGATCTGGGCTTTTGCAGGTGGTGTTATTTAAGCCAGATTTAATCGACATAATTAAATCCGCGGGGGTTGCCCGCGAATTCGTAGTGCAAATTACTGGCACAATTGCCAAACGCCCCGATAAATTAATTAATGCAGATCTTGTAACAGGCATGGTTGAGTTACAATGTGAAAAGATTGAAATTTTGAATGCTTCTCATACTCCACCATTTGAAATTGAAGACGACATTACAACCGACGAAGAAATTCGCATGCAGTATAGATATTTAGATTTACGACGATCGACGATGCTAGATCGATTCCGTCTTCGTCATAGAATGAACCATTTTATTCGAAGTTGGTTAACCGAAAATCAGTTTATAGAAGTCGAAACACCCATGCTGACCAAAGATACACCAGAGGGCGCACGCGAATATCTGGTTCCCTCGCGATTACACGCTGGGTCAGGATATGCTCTGCCACAATCACCACAACAATTTAAACAACTGTTAATGGTGGCTGGTTTTGAACGCTACTTTCAAATTGCCCGTTGTATGCGCGACGAAGATCCAAGAGGGGATCGTCAACAAGAGTTTACCCAATTGGACGTAGAGATGAGTTTTGTTGGTCAGGAAGATATTATTAAACTGATTGAAGAACTTTATACCAATCTAACTAAGTCCGTGATTGATAATTGTAAATTCACTTTTGACTCATTTGAGCGTATAACTTTTGATGAAGTGATGTCTAAATATAATACTGACAAACCGGATTTACGTCACGACAAAAATGATCCGATCGAATTTGCTTTTGCGTTTGTGACCGACATTCCGCTTTTTGAATCCACTAAAGAGGGCGGCATTACAACATCGCATCACCCATTTACTAGTTGGGAAGATACCGATCAAAATAATCAGATTATGGAACGGGTGCGGCTTGGCGATAATGTTAGCCAAACAGAACTACTTTCAATCAAAGCTAACGCCTATGATCTGGTACTTAATGGCTACGAAATCGCTGGCGGATCTATTCGTATTAGTAATTCTGTTAAACAGCAAGCCATGTTTAAAGCACTAGGGTTGAGCGACACCCAAATCCAAGACAGATTCGGGCACATCTTGCGAGCGTTCGAATTTGGTGTTCCTCCGCATGGTGGCTTCGCCTCTGGTTTAGATCGAGTAGTTATGATTTTAGCAAACCAACCCAATATTCGCGAAGTGATTGCGTTTCCTAAAACTGGCGATGGGCGCGATTTAATGATGGGTGCACCCAGCCCGCTTTCGGACGATAAACTAGCCGATCTTCACCTTATGCGATCGACGAAACTGAAGCAGTAAATATGCGTCTGCATAAATTTTTGGCATCAAGCGGAGTTTGGTCAAGACGTGACGCTGAGCGCCATATATTATTAGGACACGTGAAACTAAACGGTGACGTTGTTAGTAATTTAGGTGTAATTATTGATCCACTTCATGATCTAGTAGAATGGCAAAATGAGCTTGGTTGGCATACAGTGAAAAAGACAACAAAATTTGTTGTTTACGCCATTAATAAACCGATTGGTTATACAACAACAGTGCGTGACCCACACGCCACCAAAACAATTATGGAGCTTGTACCTAATGAGCCACGGGTTGTACCAATTGGTCGCTTAGATAAAGATTCAACTGGATTATTACTTCTGACAAACAATGGCGATTTAGTACAAAAATTAACACATCCTTCGCACCATGTTGCCAAAACATACCACATTGTTTGTCAAATACCACCAAATTATGATCGAACAAAATTATCATCAAATTTAGACAAGGTGCGTCACGGTGTAATGTTGGATGGAAAATTAACCGCACCGGCTATTATAAACGGCGTCAATCTGAATAATAATCAAAATACAGTTTCCTTAAATATCATCATCTCGGAGGGTATGCGACGACAAATCAGACGCGTTATGCAAAAAATTGGCTTAAATGTGATACAATTAAGTCGTACTTCAATTGGTAAACTCACCCTGCAACAGTTAAATCTGTCGCCGGGCCAGTATTGTGAATTAACCGATAAAGAGATTGGGTTAGCAATTTATGTTTAAGATTTTTTTACTGTCGTGGGCAGTTTTGGCCAATAGTCTTGGGGCTCACGCGGTCGCCGATACAATTCAAAAACCATATTCCGCACCAAACCTTTCCGTGCAGGCTTCTGGAATTGATAATTTAATTGATTCACTTCCACAAATAAAACCTCAACCATATTTACAAAATCGGAGTAATTTAGTCATAAATGCCGACGCTTGGCTAGTGCGCGATTCAAACAGTGGCGCGGTATTAGCCGAAAAAAATGGATTTCTAAAACGCCCCGCCGCCTCAACTATCAAGCCACTGACGGCGCTACTTTCTATGGAAAAAGTGCCTAATGACAAACTTGTCACTATATCCAAAAATTCTGCCAGCCAACCGGGCTCAAGTGCGGGTTTAAGGTTTGGTGAAACCGTGACGGTACAAACCTTATTGTATGGTTTAATGCTTAATTCAGGTAATGACGCCGCAGTGGCTTTGGCCGATATACCCGAGAGTTACGGCGGCTACGATAATTTTATCAAGGCAATGAATGATCGTGCCGCCATAATTGGATTAAGCGACACTCATTTTACTGACCCACACGGTTTTGATGAAGCTGGCACCGTATCCACTCCATTTGATATTGCAAAAATGCTTGATTACACTATTAAAGAAGAATCTCGGCTGTCTCAAATTATGCTCATTAAAGATTATGAATATCGCGACACTACCGGACTCGGACCTCGATTACTACGCAACTCAAATCGTTTCGTCCAATTTGACTACCCGGGTATTCTTGGGGGCAAGACCGGTACAGGATCACATCGCAGCTTAGGTGGCGCCGGACATTCGATTGTGGCTTGCGCTGAACAAAGCTCGCGCCGTCTATGCGCTTTTGTCGGTGGTACATTTTCATATTCACCGAGCGCTAGTTATGAAGAAGCCAAGAAATTATTGGACTTCACGTACGCTAATACGAAATGGTAGAAAAATGTGTATTTGGTATCAGGTATAATGTATTAGGTATAATAGAGGAGAAAGGTTTTATTCATTCCCTAATTGTTTCGGATTTCGTAATTCTAATTTCATTCATCATTCATAATTTAAAATTCATCATTTGATGTCTATTTGTCTAGCTGTTTAAGCGCCATTTCCGCCGCCGCCACTTGAGCAGTTTGTTTGGAGGTGCCAGATCCTTTGCCAATTTCTTTACCATCTAACATGGCCGCTACGGTAAACTGCTTGTCATGATCTGGACCACTTTCAGATAACACCACATATGATGGTGTCACGCTATAACGCTCTTGTGTTATTTCTTGCAAATGACTTTTTGGATCAACGTGTTTGCCCGCTTTCAATATATTGTCTAAATGAATTAAAATATGATCTTGAACAAATTTAATCGCCACATCAATACCCTGATCCAAATAAACTGCCCCGATCATTGCCTCAAATGCATTAGCCAGTATCAACTGCTTTGCCTTACCACCGCTCTTTGATTCACCGCGGCTTAAATACATATAATCACCGAATTTTAACGTTTCGGCTCGCTCGGCTAAATGCTGTCCACGCACTAGAGCCGAACGCCAATTTGTTAGTTCACCTTCGCTATTTGGAAAATGTCGATATAAATATTCTGTGACCGCCAATTCCAAAACCGCATCACCTAAAAACTCCAAGCGTTCATTGTTTTCTAATCCGCTTGATTTAAGCTCATTTAAGGCGGAGCGGTGAATAAAAACTCTCTGTAATAAGCTTCGATCCCGAAACACCACCCCAATTTCTTTTTCTAAGTGACTAAAATCTTTTTCAGCTAACATCTAAAGTTCCTATTGTTTTATTGTTGCGAATGAAATGAGTAACTAAAACGTCAGTTTATTTCGCGTCACTGTTGGAATATGTTTGTTTTATGTGTTCAATATCATCTTCGACTTCGTGCGCCCCAGCGGGATCTGGAATCAATGTGGCTGGTATTTCGTCCATTACGTGGGCATTTAATGGCGATTTTTCGATTGGCGCGGTGTCTGCTTCGTGGAGCGACAATATTTCATCTACATCTGCTTCTTGAGGTAAATCACTATTGCGATACAATGTACCCAAAACCCCATTAATAAACTTACTGGAATTTTCTGATCCAAATGACTTGGCCAGTTCAACGGCCTCATTAATAACCACCTTTGGTGGAACGTCGTGCGAAAACAACAGTTCATAAGTGGCAAGTCGTAAAACGGTTTTATCTATAACCGCAATTTGATCAACTGGCCACTCTGGAGCGGCACTTTGAATCAGCGGATCAATGGCTGTCATTTTCGATTTAACCCCAACAATAGTTTGAAAAATATAGTCCTGATCGGTTTCAGCGTCAAATTGAGATATATTTCTCTTGGCAATTACGGCAATGTCTTCGTCAACTCGAAAATCGCTTTCATACAAAGATTGCATCACAATTATACGCGAAAGGTGACGATTCATTTAAAACTGCTTATTATTGATTTATCACGACGCCAAAGTACAGAAATTTTTATCTGTTGTCGATTATTAAATAATGATCCAGTACTAAAATACATACACCCCTTAATTATTGCAATCTCTAAACTGTTTTTTCGGGAGCGAGCAAGGTGGCTGGCTTTTCAATCACCGCCCTGCCTCTATATGTGCCACAGTTGCCACAAACGGTGTGTGGCAGACGCGGTGCATGACATTTATCGCAAAAAACAATTTGCGGTAAAGTCGCTTTTAATTGACTACGTCTGGTGCCACTTCTCATGTGGCTCATGCGCTTTTTTGGCACTGCCATATTAAACTTACCTTTCTTTAATTATCATACTCTAAATGCGGTGAATTAACTAGCGCATCACTTTGTACATGATCTTTAAACTGATCGAGGTGCTTTGGATTATTATTTATGTTGACACCGCACTTAACGCAGACTCCCAAACAACCTGGTCGACAGAGTGGATTGAGTGGTAGAGACTGCACGATGGTGTCTATGCACTGTTGAACTACATTAATTGATTTTTTGGCAAATATCGGCTCTTCGTCACCTTCGGCTTTTAACATATAATACGACTGTGCCAAGCCATTAATAGTTATTTTAGTGTTCTCGGCACACCGACTACATGTGATATTGCCCGCGCCATTTAATGCAATTTCGCAATCAAGACCATCGTCTATGTGCATTATATTGAATGTGAGCGATCCCTGCAGTACAATATCAATACCGAGCGAAGATAAAAGCTCGTTAGTTATTTCGATCTTTTCGGCAACGTGGTCGCCGATTGGCATCTGCAAAACATCGTTGACGCTAAAACGACTTAATTTTTCTAATGTACTCATTGATTGATATTATACACTTTTCCAGCCGTGAATCAAGGGTCACGCGGGTACGATCAATTTTCATTTATTTATCATCTAATAACCTAATCAGCTAATGTTTTGTTGTCCGCAATCACAAAACTAACCAATTTATTTGGTACAACAATCGCATTTTTGATTTGCGTGTTGTCGAGATATTTTTGTACGATTGGATTATTTTTAGCCAGATCAATAATTTCATTGTCCTTTAAGTTGCGTATCGCCATCACTTTAGCTCGCACTTTACCATTTATCTGCACCACAATTTCAACGTTTTCATCTAAAGCATCTTTTGCTTCAGCTTTTGGCCAAGTAGATGAAAATACAGACGTTTCATTACCCAATTTTGCCCACAGCTCTTCAGCCAAATGTGGCGCAAAAGGGGAGAGTAGCTTGATAAAAATGTTTAGATTAGATCTTGTCACCGACTTTTTAGCTGTGAGATGATTACACATAATCATTAATTGGGATACGGCGGTGTTAAAAGAAAACTTTTCAATATCTCCAGTAATCTTAATAATGCTGGCCGCCTCCAATCTGGCATATTCTGTGTCTAATTTATCAGTCGTAGATATATTCTGATACAGTGCCCAAACTTTTTGCAAAAAACGCGACACTCCAACCACTCCACCCAAGCTGAAATCGGACATTTGCTCCCACTGACCCAAAAACATCGAGTAAGTGCGCAGTGTGTCGGCACCATATTTTTCGATCATAGCATCGGGTGTGACCACATTGCCTTTAGATTTACTCATTTTTTCAATTTCAAACGTTAATGGCTCATGAGTAGTGCGATGAAATGCCATCTCTCCATCAATAATCACATCATCAAAATGAACGTAGTGGCCGAGTTTGTCTTTATAGGCGTTTGATAATACCAAACCAACTGATTCGAGGCGCTTAAATGGCTCTGCATTTGGCACCGCACCAATATCAAACAAAAACTTGTGCCAAAAACGAGCATAGAGCAGGTGCAACACCGCGTGTTCGGCACCGCCAACATAGACATCTACTGGTAACCAATTTTGAAGTTGATTTTTTCCCGCCAACTGAGTATCATTTTGAGGGTCAATAAAGCGTAAATAATACCAGCTCGAACCAGCCCACTGTGGCATAGTGTTTGTTTCGCGCTTCGCGGCGCCGCCACATTTTGGACAAGTAATGTTTACCCAAGCGTCGATTTTTGCAAGAGGCGACTGACCTGTGTCGGTTGGCTGATATTTTTCCACCTCAGGCAAAACAACTGGCAAATCATTTTCGGGCACTGGCACCGTACCGCAAGCTGGACAATGAATTATCGGAATTGGCTCACCCCAATATCGTTGACTGGGCGAAACCCAGTCGCGCAAGCGAAATTGC
>CAZQEC010000017.1:0-884 GCA_964591565.1 uncultured Candidatus Saccharibacteria bacterium
GCTAAAGCTACGAAAAGGGCACAGCGTCGCTGACACTCCTCTCAATGACAAGTAGATTATGATTTTATCGTAGTTTTCAAATTACAAATTAAAAATTTCAAATTATTTTCTTCCGCTTCGACAAAACGAAAATCTGTCACATTTCTGACTATCGGGCCGCATAGCTGGATCTACCGATTCTAAATCTTTTGAATCTATTATCGTTTTTCAAATTTCAAATTAAAAATTTCAAATTATTTTCTCGGATTACTTAACCCCTGATACCTGATACGAAATACCTGCTACCTTATACCTCTGAACAAGATAATCATTAATTGATTTTGAAAATTTGATAATTGATAATTTAATGATAATTGAAAATTGAAAATTATCTTCGCTACTTGCTACCTTATACCTGATACCCGATACCCATACGGCATAATTGTTTGCTCATTATGCACTCATAATTACATTATGCATTTTGCATTATCCATTATCCATTTCTTTTTATCTGCTATTATTATTCTATGGAGGGTAAAGCGCGGGTGAATATGCCGACGCGTGTTTAAGGGATGTATAGATATAAAAAAGTTTTGATCGTTTTAATGCTCGCCCTGTGGGGAGCGAGTGTTGTAGTGATGTTCAAAAGCACCGCCTCCGGCGTGCCGAATGCTTATGCCACTACCCAAGATCCAGGGATAAATGTCACAGCGGCGCTGAAACCCTCAACTACCGATGCGATAGAAATCAATTTTAACTCGGTGACCGGTGCGACAATGTATTCGATTCAGCGCAAAAGCGGCACGGTCGAAACCGACTTAATTTCAGTAGTTGCGCCTCACACCGCATACACAGATACTGGCTTAGGCAACGGCACATATACATATACCGTCACGGCCTTAAAA
>CAZQEC010000017.1:894-22169 GCA_964591565.1 uncultured Candidatus Saccharibacteria bacterium
ATCAGCCCTTTAGCCCAGCTATCTCGGCTACTAGCAACTCCGTCACTATTACTGCAAGCCTTGTTGGTGGTCCTCCACCCCCTGCTGGCGGGGGCTTAACTGAAAATAAATCAGCTTTTTTGGGTGGACCGTGTGCAGAAGCAGACGCCGCCGCCAAAACGGCCGCCGCGTCTCAAAAGCCCTTTACTAACACCATTTACGACACCATTAACGAAAAAGGGGTGAAGCAGGTTTATAAATGGACGTTAAGCTTAGTCAACCTACTGGTGCTATTTTTTCTACTGATTATCGCCTTCTCCAACATTTTACGTTTGAATATAGACACTTATGCGGTGCAAAAGGTATTTACCCCGCTTATTTTAGGCGTGCTATTGGCCAATTTCGGCTGGTTAATTTGCCGCTTTTTGCTCGAAATTAGCACCATTTTGTACCACGCTTTGACCGACCCGTACGGCGGCGGGGCGGGATTGTTTGCTAAAATTGCTCAAGACGGCTACGGCTTCGGCAATATATGCTCCATCGCCAAAGGCGACACGATTGGTCTTGGCTCCTCTTTGCTCGGCTCATTTGTCGGCACCGCGATGATGTTAGTGGCGGGTATTTTGATACTAACCCTATACTTTTTACTCATCGCTCGGGTGTGGATAATTACACTGTTAATCATTCTTTCACCTTTGGCCTTTTTAGCCCTCGGCTTCCCGATGACCAGTCAGTACTTCAAAAAGTGGTGGAGTATGTACTTTAACTGGGTGTTTATGGCGCCAGCATCGTTTTTGATATTGGTGTTGGCGGTAAAAATGGCGGAGATTGGCGACGGGCCAAACTTGACTAAATATATTATCATCACTGGTTTATTGTACTTCGCCGTGCAAGTGCCGTTCAAAATGGGCGGGGAATGGATGACCAAATGGGGCGGGTACATTTCACAGTTTAAAAAAGGGGCGGCCGCACCAGTGCAAGCGCTGGGAAAATCGGCTCAAAAGAGAATCGGCGAAAGTTATGCCGGCTATCGCGACGAAGCCTTAAATCGAGCCAAATACGCACTTTGGAAAAATCCGGCTGGCAAAAAAATTAGCGAAATGCAAAAAAATACAGAGTTACGACGTGCAAATCTTGAAACCGCAGTTGACGCAGCCCGCCGCAGAGGACATGCCAGTTACGTTGAAACAGAACATGGTAAACGGCGCGCGGTACAAGTCGGTAAGACAGGTGAACAGGTCAAAACCATCGATGATACGTTGAAAGTTGCCGAGCAAGAGGGAATAGCAAGCTTCAAAAGAAAAGGGTCGCCGGAGGCCAGTGCGATCGGAATGCGTCTAGCTGAGCTACGAAAGAGGCAAGAGCTGGTGGAAAAGCAGCTACATGAATTTGCCGCCAAATCAGATATAAAATTTGGTGATACAGACCAGGGAACGGCAATACAAGATGAGTTATCGAGACTAGCGCACGCGGAAGAAGAGGAAAAAGAAAAACTGCAAAAACAGATTAATGAATCAGGCACCCGTTATTTTGATACCGCCCTAGCCACCTCGATCGATCAGGAAATTGAGGAGTTGAAAACTAAAAATAAGACACTGACCGAAAATATCGAGGCAAAACGTGAAATGGCGCGCAATATGTGGGTGGCCCAAGATCAAGCAAAGGAAGATGAGCGCGAAGCGCTATCAGCCGAGAAAGCAAAGGTTGATCTCCAGATTGAAGAGGGGGTAAAAGCTATTGATGGGCGCATTATCACTGAGCATGAGTCGGAATTGCGCGATTCTATGAATAAACGACATGAAAAAGAGTTTGAAGGCGGTCCAGACGTGCTGGCAAAAGGACTGCGCCTGCGTTATGAAACCGTACTGCGTAGACAGTTTGAGGCCGAGCATGAGGATAGTAAGTTATCAACAGCTGAAAAAGATACGCTATTCAGTAAAGAATATGAGGATCGTTTAGATAAACATCAACTTAGTGAGGAAGCATCACGATTTCGAGCCAATGGAAAGGGCATTACTAAAGAAGAGCAAAGTCGCCTGACTAAATTGCATCAAAAAAGAGACGCACTTCAAGAGACTATTCAGACTAAAGGTAGTTTATCGGCTACCGCGGCACTGGCCGCCAAAGACGCCGCCAATGCCAAGGCGCGTTATGACCAATATGTTGTACAGGCGGGTGCACTGGCATCTACTAGAGTTATCAAAGACGACACTAGTGTTCAGCAAGCCAAGACTGAATTGGCGAAGGCCGATAAAGAGATGGACGAACTTGAAGAAACGCCGGAACGTAAAAAACGCAAATCTGATGTAGACAGCATTAAAGCCGAAATAAGTGAGCTCGAGAAAAAAATCGCCAGTGCAGAGAAAAATATAATAAATGATATCCATGAGGACGCTGGAATGACCGAATCCCAAAAGCAAACTGAAATTAAACAACAGCTGGAAGAGTTAAATGCAGGCACGAGTGAAGCAGGCAAAGCTTTAAGTGAGACAAAAACAAAGCTCGAGGACAATCAAGATGCCTTGAAAAAGCTCGAAGAGACAAGTGACGACGCCTACAAGGGGGTAAAGGCAAAACGGGGACAAGCCCAGGCGCGGCTAAAACAAGCTCAAGTTGTAGCTTCGCAATATACACCAGAAGCGTCGGCGCAATGGGTATCTGTGTTGGATTCGAACAAAGAAGATATCTCGGAAATTGAGGCATGGTTTAGTCATTCAGATTTAGGAAATGTCATTAATGCCAAACGAGCCGTTTGGCGAAACTTCATTGCCTCCAATCAGCAGGTCGCCGATGAAAGATTAAGTCGAGCATTTTACAATTACTTTAGAACCGATGAACAAGGCGAACGTATGGCTAAGATGGTCGGGAGATCTCTACGCGAATACGTTGAACTGGTTGATCATCACAATGCATCACGTTTGAACGCTCAAGAGGCCAAAGAGTTAATGGATCGGGAAAGTAGTAAGGGCACCACCGTTGTACTACAAAAAATGTTGCATCCACAAAACTTTCACGAGCGCGAAATAGAAGCACAGCGCAGATTAGATAACATAGACGATCAGCTGAGACGCCTCCGCGAAGATGGTTATCATGAAATAAAAACTGATGAAAAACTAGAAGAAATTGAGAATTTGAATAAAAGTATTCAGAAACTCAATAATACAATAAAAAATGGAACCGATGATGAGAAGAAAAAGGCAAGTATAGATTTGGCGGATGATCAAGCTAAGCTTGCTAGTGCCCAAAATGAATTGTCTGGCGCACAGGAAATGCAGAATCTCTCAATCACAAGAATGCAAACAGTCGGTGAACAAGAGCAAGCTAGAGAGGCTTTAGAAAAGCACCTTACTATCATGAAAGATGAGTATGGTGCAATTGAATCACTGCCAGCATATCTACAAACAGAGTATACATATGCGATAAATAAGGCTACAGGGAAGGTGGAAACCGATGACGAAGGAAAAAAAATATGGGAAGTAAATCGTAACTTTGATACTTCCAGGGGTGGAAGGGCTAGACGTGTTTTGGACCGAAGAATTACAATGTTGGCCAAGGAGATGAACAGTGCTATAAGCGGTACTGCCGAAGGACGTTCGGATGCAGAAATTTTAAACGAAATTCTTGGTAGAGGCAACGATGTCAAAGATTTTGAACTCGTTCAGGCATTATTGAGCGGAGATTTTGCGAAAGTTGCACAAAAAGTTAAGGATAAAGAGTGGGATCATCGTATTATTGAAAAAGCCGAGCGTTTTTTGGGAGCTGGGTTTAAAATCGCGCAAAACTGGGATCAAGGCAGGGTAATGCGTGACGCCCTTTACTCCGAGGTATTGCCACCGGAAATCATTGAGCGCGCAATTGCTGAACTAAATAGAACTGGGGTGTTCGAGAAAACTCCGGCGATGAAAAGCCATGCCATGCGCTGGATAAATGAGATGCAAGACAACGACGGTCACGTTCAGAAAGAAACAATGTATGAAATACGGACAATGATGCGCCGCACAGATAGTCGCCAGCTGGTTAACCAGATGATCCGCACCGTAATGAAGCTTATTACTCCGACAGTCAAGTCATTTTAGGATAAATAATCATGAACCAGGATTTTAAACAAGTTTCATCTGACATCGCAATAACGAATGTGCCACCGGTCACTGGTATTATTGACAATAATACAGATGCATCGATGCATCTGGAAGACACCTTAGACAATTTGGCAATCAATCCTGATGACGACACCTTCGCTGAATTGACTGAGACTTATTCGACAAATGAGATCAAGGAAGCTCTAGACCAAGTTACACTTACTTACGCTCGAAGAATTATTAACACATGCGTCCCATTATTGCCCCAAACACCAACTTCAGATCCACCCAACCGACTGAGCGAAGCGGTGCAAATAATTTACTCAAACACTCCTTTTCAGTATCAGAACCAGTGGCAAAACAAGATACTGCCATGGCTAGCCGCATTGAGGTGGACACGTGAAAAATATATTTATATGTCCATACCAGACGAAGTGGAAATATTGCGCAGAATGGCAAGCAAATATTTTTCCCAAACAACCATTTATGATGAGGTACATAATAAGTTACTGCTTGCACAGGATTTATTATTGTCATTACCCAATTTAGAACTGCCAAGCGTCGAATTTACTGACGATGTGTACGATTTATTAGGTGAGAAACAAGCCGCGCTTGAAACGAATGAAGAATTCAAAACACGTATGTCCACCCGAATACATCGTTTTTATTTGGTGTGTGATTGCCTAATCATGACGCAAGAATTGAAAAACCAGAATGACAACGAGGCTATTGACCTCGAAACTGCGTTTCTTTTGGCGCCTGACGCCATACGGCCGTTTGCTATGGCGCGGGATCGCATTTTGCAAAGTATTATGCTACCAGCCCATCCCCAAGTAACCGCAGTCGCTACCCCTCCCGTTAGTACTAACTTAGACATTGCGTAAAGGAGCATTTGTGATTGAATCAGAAACTCAAGTTCATGATGAGATCGTCGATCCTGCTGAAACAGCTGAAGCAATTTCACCTACGCTTACTCATGCTGAAGCAGGCAATGAAGATACAGTCGATTATGAGCAAGCATTCCATAATGCTGATATAGCACTATTCATAGATGAATTAATAGATGTCGCTGATTCTAGCCAGCCCGATGCACAATACTACTGCTTCAATAGCTTGCGTCAATTTGCGCATGAAACAAATCTGATGCGGGATGATGAAGGGGAACGCGACGAGTTATTTGACCAAATAGTGGCTTTTCTGCACCCTGATTTGCACAAAGAAAGGTACCCCTTGTGGGCAATTGAATCGCTCGATAACCCAGAAGAGGATAAAGCAACATGGATACGGAATCTTGACATTTACTACATAAATCAAATCATTGAGGGTTCAATCAGCGCCGAGAAGGCGCATACCCACGCCAAAAAACAATATTTTCGCATGATACAAGAGGCAGGAGTGCGCCTTGAAGATGATTACGACGAAACACAACTAATACGCGACGAGTCTGGAGATATTGTCGGGCTGGCGGCAGAACCAACGGAAGAATTGTCGCCAGAGTCACCGTATGGATGGGAACAAAATGAGGCGCCATTACCAATTAGCGGACTCAATTCTGATGCCCACACAGCTAAATCATCGTATGGTGGTGTTTATGGTGGTTCACATTTTAGTCAAAAAGGACAATATGGCCCAACTCCAACTACTGGTTATACGAAGGGCATCGAAGCGGCGCGGGCAATCATGGCAAAAGCAAATAAACCAAGACAAAACCAGCATCTGGCACGAGCAAAATAAAGTGATATAATCAGATCATGCAGTATCGAAATGCAAAAAACCAATGAATAAAATAACCAAAATCCCCCGCGTATATAGCGGCCCTATGTTTATTGTCCTCGCCGCTTTGTTGTGGGGTTTTGACGGCGTGTTACGCCGCAGTTTATTTTCTCTGCCCCCCAGCATCATCGTCTTTTACGAACATTTAATTGGCGCCGTTATTATTGCCCCATTCGCCTTGCCACTCCTGAAAGGACAAAAAATTAGTCGCAAAGAGTGGATGGCTCTGGCGTGGGTTAGTTTTTTAAGCGGCGTCGTTGGCACCCTATTTTTCACCGCCGCGTTAGTAAAGGTGCATTTTATTTCAATTTCAGTGGTGTTTTTACTGCAAAAATTGCAACCCATTTTTGCCATTGGCACTGCTATGATTGTGCTCAAAGAGCGCGTCACATCTCGATTTATCGCTTGGGCTAGTCTGGCTTTAGTGGCGGCGTATTTTGTGACGTTTCCGAACGGTCGCGTGGATATTTCCACAGGAGCCGGTACCGCGATTGCAGCGCTTTTGGCGGTTGGCGCGGCGTTTGCCTGGGGGTCTTCGACCGCATTTTCCCGATTTGCGCTCCTGCGCCTGCCACATACCTTAACCACTGGCTTGCGGTTTTTTGTAACGGTGCCGATGGCGTTTTTGGCCGTGTTAATTCTGCGCAACGCGTCAGATTTGAGTACGCCGGGACAATTTGAGTTTGGTCGGCTAGCACTGATTGCCCTGACTACCGGTATGGTGGCGCTGTGGATTTACTACAAAGGACTAAAAGATACACAGGTGCGAGTTTCGACATTCCTCGAGTTTGTTTTCCCAGTCACGGCTGTTTTGTTGGATATGATAATTTATCATACTGTCCTAGCTCCATCGCAATATGGTGCGGCGCTGGTGCTTTTTGTCGCCATTTATCAAATATCGAAACAAAACCGCTTGAATAATGAAATATCGCTCTAAAATTATCCGCGGTCATGGACGGGGCAAAGACCTCGGTTTTCCCACCTTTAATTTAGTCATTCCACCTCAATTTGAGTTTGACTACGGCGTTTACAGTTCATGGGTGTGGATTAATAAAAAGCGCTACACGGGAGCATTACACTACGGTCCAGTGCCGACGTTTGATGAAAAGGGTCCGACGTTGGAGATATACGTTTTGGATTACGACGGCGGTGATGCTGTGAACGAATTACGATTCGAAATCAAACACTTCATTCGAAAAATCATCCGCTTTGACACAACCCAAGCCCTGCATAATCAAATTGAGCAAGATGTGGCGAAAGTGCAAAATAGTCTGGATCAATCTAACACGACGTAGTCGCTAGTAAGCTCGTTAGGCGGTCGTAATTTCATTCCTCGCGTCCATAGTACATAGTACAGTGTGAACTGTATACTATCGCTAAAATATAGTACGTTTTAAAAGATATTATCTGCCCGTTCTAACCTCGGCAATTAGCTTTTCAACGTCTGCCGATGTTTCTACGCCAAGTAATCGAGCCCGTGAACGGCCATAAGCATAAAGTGTCGTTAGCTTTTTGCGCCTCATGCTAGCGGCTTCTGTATACAGCTCAATCGCCTCTCGGATATTAAACTCGGCTTCCAAAAAGGTATTACCTTCAGATATACACCCAGGCAAAGACGGGACGGTCACTGTAAACCCACCTTCAGGCGCTTGCTGAAAAACGGCGATAAATTCGGTCATAGATTTTTTCTTTACTGCCATAATGCCTCTTGTGTTTCCTCTAGCAAATTATATCATATCACGCCATGATGATATACTGATATGGTATGGACTCACAAGTTTGAGGTGGTAATTATTGTTCACTCGTAGGGGTGGCTCATGAGCCACCCGCAGGCGATTCGTGAATCGCCCCTACGGAGATGTATACGAATATACTTCGGGATTGTGAGTAGCTACATATTGTGCGATAAGATAAATCCAGGAAGCAAATATGCAATATAAAGTACCACAAAACATTGACAAGCCCGATCAAATTGTCGGACCGCTGACGCTGGTGCAGTTTAGCTACCTGGCCATCGGCGGGGCACTGGATATTTTGCTGAATCAGAATACCAATAGCTCGCTCAAATATCCAGTGATTTTTATCATCTCTGCCATTGCCCTTGGCTTTGCCTTCTTAAAAATACAAGATCGCCCTCTGCAATTTTTCATTAGCGCTTCAATTTCATACCTGTTTCAACCGAAAACCCGTATCTGGCACAAAATGAACGACCGCCCCATTTTTCAGCTTAATAAAGCGACGCCAAAACCGGTAACAAAAGCGCCAGCTAAAATCTATAACCCGAAAGACGTCGCCAACATCTCCGGCGTGCTAGACGCCCACGGTCGAGTGGCCGAAAAACCAGTGTTTGAGAATCTAAAATAAGAAATTTATAATTGATAATGCATAATGCATATTTATGGTGTCGCTTTAAGCGACATTTATGAATGTGGCTTTAGCCGCTCCATCATTATCCATTCTGATTTATCCATTATCCATTTCTTATTTATGTTACAATTCTTTCTAGAGGGGAATTTTTGTGCCAGCCAAGCCAGTGCAACCAACTAGCACCCAATCTCATTTACCGTTCGCCGCCATTGAAGACGGCGTGGTTATTATGCGTGACGGCTCCTACCGCGCTATTTTAGCGGTCGGCTCAACCAACTTTTTACTCAAATCTGAAGCTGAACAAAACGCCCTTATTTACGCCTACCAAAACTTCTTAAACTCACTCAACTACTCCATTCAGGTGGTCATGCAATCTCGCCACCTTGATTTAGAACCGTACCTTAAAAGTTTGGAGTCGCGCGTGCTGGAACAATCGAACGAGCTAATTCGTCAACAAACGACTGATTATGTGGCGTACGTGCGTGAATTAATTAACGTCGCCAACATTATGGACAAACATTTTTACGTCGTCGTGCCGTACACCCCCATGGCCGCCATTAAAAAAGGTCTGTTTGGTTCTTTTGTGCCACACAAAGACGGTGGCACAGTGAGCGTGGGAGAGATAGAGTTTAATGCGCATAAGGACGAGTTGATGCAAAGAGCCAACATTGTGGGCAGTGGTCTTTCGAGTATGGGGCTTAAAGCGGCGGTGTTGGACACCGACGACATCGTCAAAATGCTCTATATGGTTTACAACTACGAAATTGCCTCATCTGAACGCCTCGATAAACCGGGCGAATTAGCCGGCAATATTATATCAACTGAAAAAAATGACGATGAGGTTGCGCCAGAGCCAACTCAAAATCAGTCAGCCGATGAAATATCAACTGAAACATCGCCGCCAGATGTGGCTGAAGTACCCCAATTACCCAAGCAATATGCGGTGCCAGCACCGACTGATACTCCAGCACCTAAAACAATTGAGGTGGCTTAAAATGGCACTTTTTGACCAATACAACGCCAGTAAATTAAAAAAAGCCCAGGACACGGAAGCGGCCAAAGTTTTTTCTGAGGGAATGTCCAGTATTTTGGATATTATTGCCCCTTCGGTGCTACAAATCAATCCGAACGAAATCCAGCTCGGCGAACAGTTCGTCAAAACGCTGTTCGTCTACACTTACCCGCGTTATTTACAAACCAACTGGCTGTCCTCGATTATTGATTACGACATTACTATGGACATTTCAATGTTCATTTATCCACTCGAAACTGGGCAAGTGATGACGGATTTGAAAAAGGAGCTCGGGCAAATTTCATCCGCTATTAGCATTAATCAAGAGCGCGGCCAAGTACGCGACCCGGAAAATGAAACGGCGGTCGGGGATATTGAAGAGTTGCGCGACGTTTTACAACGCGGTGAATCGCGCCTATTTCATTATTCTTTATATTTTACGATCTACGCCAAGTCAAAAGAGGAACTCAAAACGATCTCACGCCAGCTTGAATCGGTGTTGGCCGGTATGTTGGTTTACACTAAACAGTCGCTTTTGCAAATGGAGCAGGGCTTTAACTCCACCGTGCCGCTAGGATTAGATCAACTGATGATTACGCGCAATTTGGACACTGGCTCGCTTTCCACCACTTTCCCCTTTACCACCTCGTCACTGACCAGCAACGAAGGCATTTTGTACGGCGTCAATCGTCATAATAATTCGCTGATTTTGTTTGATCGTTTTTCGCTCGAAAACGCCAACTCGGTCGTTTTTGCTAAATCTGGTTCGGGTAAATCTTACACCATCAAGCTCGAGATATTACGCAGTTTAATGCTCGGCACCGACATTATTATCATTGATCCCGAAAATGAATATAAGGCGCTGTGCGACGCTGTCGGTGGATCATATTTAGAAGTCAGTCTAAACTCGGAGAAGCGGATCAATCCATTTGATCTGCCCCACGCGCCTGACAAAGCGGTCAACATAGATGGCGCCGAAGACGCGGAAAGCGGATCGGACGTTCTGCGCTCTACTATTACTGATCTACACGGTTTGATTGCCTTAATGGTGGGCGGACTAACACCTGAAGAAGATTCTATTTTAGATAAGGCCTTGTACGACACCTACGCCATTAAAGATATTACCACCGACCCAGCCACCCAAAAAAATGAACCACCGTTAATGTCTGACTTGGTATCTGTTTTGGCCAATATGGCCGGTGGCGAGAGTGTGGTGCGGCGCCTGCAAAAGTACACCGAAGGCACTTACGCTGGCTTGTTTAACCAACCAACTAACTTTAGTTTAGACGAGGGCTTTGTGGTCTTTTCCATTCGCGACTTGGAGGAGCAACTGCGTCCCGTTGCTATGTACGTCGTCCTAAATTATATATGGACACAGATAAAACTGAACTTCAAAAAACGAATTATGGTCATTGATGAAGCCTGGTGGATGATGCAGTACGACGATTCGGCGCGCTTTTTGTACGGCTTGGCCAAACGCGCCCGCAAGTATTACCTCGGTTTAACCATTATTAGCCAAGACGTTGAGGATTTTCTGCAAAGCCAATACGGCAAGGCGGTGGTGGCAAACTCTTCACTGCAGATACTGCTCAAACAATCACCCACTTCGATTGAAAAAGTAGCGTCGGTGTTTGGCTTAACCGAGGGGGAAAAGTCACTGTTGTTAGAGTCTGATATTGGCGAAGGTTTATTCTTTGCCGGCGACAACCATGTGGCAATTAAAGTTATCGCATCTTATAATGAAAATGAGATCATTACCACCAATCCGGAAGAGCTACTCGCGAAGCGAGGAATGAAGGAGCAAGAAGGGTATCAGGTATAATGTATCAGGTATCAGGGAAAGCAGGGTCGAGACATTGTTCAATTATTTAGAGAGGTATTAGGTATCATGAGTCAGGTATCAGGGGAGAATAAAATAAAGTCGTTCACCGACCTTGACGCGTGGAGGGAAGGTCATGGCTTGGTTTTGATGATTTATAAAGTAACTAAAAGTTTCCCAAAAGATGAAATATTTGGTCTAACAAGCCAAATGAGACGTTGCGCCGTGTCAATTACCTCATGTATCGCGGAAGGATTTAGTCGTCAATCCTATAAAGAGAAGGTGCAGTTTTACGCCATGGCACAGGGATCAGCGACCGAACTGCAAAACCAGATCTTAATAGCCCGTGATATTGGCTACATAAACACCGATTCTTTTCAAATAATTGCGACTCGGTCGGTAAAAGTGCACAAAATCGTTAACGGCTTAATAAAATATTCAAAATCCCGCATCCCCTGATACCTGATACCTTATACCTGATACAAATGAGTGAATTGATAATTGAAAATTGGATCAACGCATGTCAGACGATCAAATAACTGGAAACACCGACGCTCCCTCGCCCAAAAAAGGTGGCGGTAAAAAGATATTGCTGTTAATCGCCTTAGCCATGTTTTTCGCCGTGCCCATTTTAACGCTGGCTGTAGGGATTGGTATTATTCCGCGTGGCGGCAGTTTTAATCCCTTAAAAGCGTCGAGCACTGCTCTGGCGGCAGACGTCGAATGTCTGCTAAAATTTCCACCCGATGCTTCACCCGACGATAAATTAATCGGAGCGGTATTTGATCAATACATAAAAAATCTCAAACCCACTTCTCCGATGATCGGGTTAGGCGAGGAAATATCGAAATCTGGTCGTGGGTCGGCCGTTAACCCAACTATCATAGTGGCGCAAGCACGCAATGAATCCCAGTTTGGTGTTGACGATAATCCGATCACTAAAGGCAATAATCCGTTTGGTCGGCGCAATACTGACGGATCGTACATTAAGTTTAGCTCGTTCTCCAAAGCGGTAGCTGATCACGGACCATACTTGAGGCGTCGCTATATTGACGAAGGGGTAACCACCGTACTCGAGATGATGAAAATATACGCTCCCGCGTCCGACGGCAATGATCCCGTTGGTTATAGTAATAAGATCGGCACTTGGTCAGCCGAAATGGTGCAACTAGCCCAAGCAAATTATCAAAGCGCTTTAGGGGCGGGCGTTTGCCCGTTACCTAGCACACAGGCGAAAATATTATGAAATCACATAAAGCTTTATTTATCGGTATCTTAATCACATTTTTGATATTAACAGTGGCGATAGCTGTTTATTGGTACGTTTTGCGCTCCCCTCAGCTAATACTGTCCACCAGTCCTGCTAACGCCACAGTCACGGTTGATGGAAATGCTTTTACATCATCAAATAATACTTTGAGCGTTGGTGAACACAGGTTGTCGGCATCAGCTGGCGGTTTCGTCACTTATGATAAAACATTCTCCCTCAAACGCGCGGAAAGCTTGCGCCTCAATATATTGCTTAAAGCTGTTCCCAGCCCGGTCACTTTATCGGCCAACGTCGAAAACTATCCGAGCTTCGTCAAGGGGGGCGAGGTGTTCTTTTTGGGCAACGGCGGCCGCACCCTTTATCGCTCACGGGCCGATGCAGGTTTAACCACTTTAAGGGTTGAACCAATGACCCCAGACACCTTGTCCGATGTGCAAAAGGTGATCTGGCGACCGGATGCGGAGGTGGCATTTTTGAAGCGGTCGGACGGCGTTTACTTGTACGATTTTATGCGCTACGACCTCTTGCACCAAACCAACACGCTTTGGGGCACCGACATCGGCGACATCGCCTGGAACCCGAATGGGGCGCAGGTGGTATACACCTACTATGGCGCAGGCGGCGAGCAATCACTCAAACTGTCTGACGTGCAAAACAAAGTGACTTCAGTGGTGGCAAATTTAGCCAAAGATAACATTGATCGCCCAACCATTACGTGGTCGCCAGATGGGCAATCTATTCTATTAAAACCAAATAGCGATCAAAAAAAGACTAATTATTTATACGTCTACGACGTGTTCAGCAAAAAAATTACCCAATTAACCTCACTGGGCGAAGTTGAAGGGGCAAAGTGGAGCCCAGACAGTTTATCCATTCTCTACACTGCCCCAGGGCAAAATGCTCAAGGTAACACTGGTTTTGCGTTATGGTTAGCCAAGGCAGATGGCTTAAGCGTCAAACCCTTAAACGTCATCGTTGACGGCATTTTAAGCGCGACCTGGACGAATGATGGTCAGGGTATTGTAGCGGCTTCTCCTTCAGCCGGCGCGAGCGATCAAATACTCGAAGTGGATACTAGTGGCCAAATTGCGCCGTACTTATGGGACAATTCTCTCTTACTACATCCGCGTCACTTAATTACGGTTATAGGCGACGAACGCGTGCTATTCTTTAATAATGGGCAATTTATGTCGCTCGCGCTGGTTTCGGAACAGTACAGATAATATAAGCAGGTCAAATGGCAGACGTTGACGAACAATTAGGGGTAGATGATGCTGAAGCGCTGGATGATATTGCAGTTGATCCTGCCAATATACCGGTGGATAACGTAGGCACCAGACCAAGCCCCGACAAGACAATTAAGCGCTTTCGCGCGCCGACTGACCGCAGTGCCACCGAAGATGCCTCCAATGTACCCGAGGGGGGTTGGCGGGGGCGTTTGAGTAACGGCTTCAATCGCTTGTCTGGCGGCGCGCCCAGAAACCTTGAGCAGAAAAAAGAAGAGGCGAAAGAAAAAATCAAAGAGGAAGCTAAATCGGCCGTCAAAAAAGAAGCTAAAGCGGTGGCGAAAAATGTGGCTAAAAAAGCTGGTGCGCGCATTGCCGCCGCGGGAGCACGTGCGGTTGCCTTGGCTACATCGGAAATTTGGGGACCGATTGTGTTGGTATTGCTCGCAATCGTTGGTGTCATTATTATCATCGCCATCATTGTTGCCATTGCCCAATCGGGGCAATTCGGCAGTTCATTTCATCAAGATTCCGATAAAAATACGCAGATGACTGCCCTGGCCAACGCCGGTGATGTCTTTGCCCGGCGCGAGCTGGACGCGGCTGACATTCCGTTGATATTGAAAGCACTGGACACAATTGAACAAAAAGCCAAGAATAAAAATGACATACCTGCGCTCGATATCATCAAAGAACTGCGAACCAAACTACAAACATATACCAGTGGCGATAGTAAAGTTGACCGTCAAAACCTCATTGATGCTCAAAAACTAATTTTGAAGTTAAGCAGTTTAGGATACGGCACTGCTTTGACACAATTTACCACATCTGCCGCACTTGCGGAGCTAAGCAAGCTCATAGACAAAAAGAGGATTGGTACGAATCACGATAATGACGAAGCTGGTTTGACTAGCGGATATATAAAACGTAAATTATCACGACCAGGTACTCCTGATCCAGTGCCCCTTAATCCCATGGTGCCATTATTCTTACTGGCAATTGATCGGGAATTTGGTCCAGTGATTGTTTCAAGTATCGTCGGTACTCACCCACGAGAAACGGTTGATGATAAGGGTAAAAGCACAGGCAGGCAATCTGCGCACTGGACTGGCAATGGTATGGACATTGCCGCAATTCGCGGAAAAGCCGTTGATTCAAACCAGACTGAAGCCAAAGACCTGTTGCAATGGGTGCTAGATCATCAAAGCGAACTTGAACAAAAAGGTATTCGAATTTCTCAAACTATCGGCCCTGCTCAATATTCCAACTTACAACTTAGGCGTGGTCAAAAAATTACTGACGGTAGTCAGGGGGTTAAATCTGGCCATGAGGATCATTTTCACATCGGATTTTACCCAATTGGCGGTTTGCAATGATGAATCGTTTAATCGTAATTTTGATACTAACCTTAATCTTACCATGGCAACTCATAACACTGCCGACTAAAACTTATGCTCAAGAATCTACGGGAGATCAAAGCTCAATTTTAGACACTGCACTTGAGGCACCTGAAGAAGAAGATGGAGTGGAAGAAGCAATTCAACCAAATGAGTTGACACAAATCGCGAACGGATTGAACAGTTTGCAATCTCGCCGTGGCGCTCGGGGCGATATTACCATTGAACACACCTTGCCCCGTCTCGGTTTGTCGCAATGTGATCTTAATTTAATTCGTACTGGGCAAATTGATAATCGGGTGCTAAAAGCGCTCAACTATCTGGTCAGCCCAACTGGCGGCGATATGACCTACCTGCACGTCACTTTTTCCAAAGAGTGCGAAGAGGAGGTGCCGGAGTTAATTGGCGACGCCTACCCGGTGGAGTTTGAAGACACCGCACCACGTCCGAATGCTAACGCGAATGAACAGTCGTTGCCATCTAACGTTCCGAATGACTACACTCCCCCTACGACTAATGAGCTTGCAACGGAACAGCCAACCACGTCAACAGGCACGCAACCAAAAATTGACACAAGCTCCACTATCGTTCCGCCAGATATTGCGCCTCAATATGTTGAAAAACCACTTGATGAGCCGTCTTTCACTCCACCTCAAAACAAACCGTTCGTAATTGATTTTGGCAATATACCGGCTAACGAATTAAGTCAGGATAAACGAGCTAAATTGAAAGATGATTTTTACGCGCTTTATAACGATGTAATTTCTCGTTTCAAATATCGTGACTCTGGATTGAAAGCGGTGTTTGGAGTTGACACCAAAAACGCGCAAAAAGATTGTGGTGAAAATAGTTTAGCCTGTGTATTTGAAATGACCAAAGGCGATTTAAAGGGTCAATATGTAATGATATTAGATGCCTACAGATACGGCAACACAGCTAATATTAAAAATACCATTGCCCACGAGATAATCCATACACTCACGCCGGTACCCCGATTCCTAGATATGGGCTACAACGCTGGTTTAACCCGATACGACGAGGCAAACAGTGTATATGAGGAAATGATCACCGACTACTTTGCTCAAAAATACTATTCAAGCGACGAAGTTGGCTATGCACATTTAGTCGAACTTGTACCGCGCCTTGTTACGATACTCAATGCGGCAGGCGTAAATGATGCGGAAGATTTGCTCATCAGAGCTAAAAATAAAGATGGGTATGGGGTGATCAACGATGTGGTAAATAAATATCTGCAAAAGCCATTCATCAAAACATTCGCGACCTACTTGAATACCGATTATAGCAAAATGGATGTCGAGCGAGCCAAAAAATATCTTGATATCGTGCTTACAAAAGTTCGTGATGCTCGTGGGGTAACGCTGGATAGCAAACCAACAACTAAACAAGCGACCGTATCAAATCGCAATGATTTTGTTCGTCATGAAGCATCGGCTATGACTAACACTTTTAATATTCCTTTAGCCTACGCCGCGGCCACTCCCGCTACCGCCGTTGAACCGCCAGATGCGCAAAGCGTGCACGACAATGGTCAAGCGGTTGACATTGTGGCGGCTGGATTGGTAATGTGCACCACTAAATCGGGTGGGATATTTGGCGCCGGCGCCAAGGTTTCCCGTCAAGCGCCGCGACCAATTAAAGTATCTTGGCAAACTGACGCTGGCGTGGCTGGAGTTCAAGCTCCGTTTGGGGCTAACTTCGATCAGATGGCGGAAACGGCTGGTTTAGACGAGTTTTTAGAGGGTTTCACCTCACAAGACGGCACATTTAGAGCCCGCGCCTTAGACGGCGCCTTCACCATGATGGGCTTTAACTTACTGGCTGGTCAGCTCGGCATCAAGCCGGGGTCGTTTGACGCCGCCACCGATCCATTAACCTACTCAACGCTCGGCTACGCTTGGCTGGCGGATCAGATGAAGCTACCCGATTCGTCGGTCTTTAACCCGTTTATGGACGGTATTGATAAGTCGCCAAACCCGCTCGTCAAAGGTCGCGACAACCTCGAAACACTGATCAATCGCAGTATCCTGCGCACGGTTGAAAAAGATTTGAAACTAAACGCCGGGTCGTTAGACGGCGACACCTTCGAGGAAGTACTGCAAAATGCCGCTAAAAGAAGATTGGAAAAAGATTTGGGCTTAAGAGCGGGCAGTTTTTCGGCTGACATTACCAAGCCAGACCAGATATTTCTATCACTCGGTCAAGCCAAAATGGATTCATATTTTCGCTGGCCCTCTGGCGCCACAAAGCTGGATGATAACCGAGATTTAATTACGGCACTTTCATCGAGAATTAGTAAGTTAATGAATGCGGGCGAAAATTTGCAATACGGCGAAAAATTGGTGCGCGGCGCCTTGCGCTTGCCGTCAAGCGTCACATTAACTAATCTTTACTGGAAAGATGGCAATTTTTGGGCGACCGACGAGGGCAAAGCGGTCAAAGACACTCTGCGCGACATTGATCGCCAGCTGTTTCCTGGCGCTAACGGCGGCGCCAAGCCAAAATCATTATTCGAAAATGGTCGCGTGCCCATTATGGACGCTGTACTATCTAAATCATCTGAAGACCTGACGTTTCGCCTGATTACTGGCGACCTCAAACTGAAAGATTATCAAACCATTCTGGGCGTCGGCTCGATTTTATCGGATTACGGCGCCTACGGTAGTGCCCAGCGCGCCTTTGGCTTGCCAGACGACATCACTGCTGGGCAGGTTATTGGCACAAACGGCCAAGTCATTAAGGTTAACTCGACCACTAATCAATTTTTGGTCAATTTGCTCGGCGGGCAAAAAAATAACTGGTTAGCGCTCGGCACTGAATCGATCGGCAAAGCGCTTGGGATGCACCCGGACGCGCGTTTCAAAAAAGAGATTGTGCAAATTACTGAAAATGAACGCACAACTTCAGCCGAAAAGTACAGCGGTATTGTTGATTCTGCTCTTAAAGGCGAGTTGGATAAAATACATTTTTCCGGCTCCAAAGCCACGTTGAGTATAGATTTGAGCCCGCGCGATTTATTAATTGTCCTGGGCGCGGAGCTGGCCACTAATCGGAGCGGTGACAGAGCGGGTCAGTTAGCTGAGGCGCGGTTTAATCGGCTAGCGGAAGTTGGCAAAGCGCGTTTCGGCAATATGTTTGATGCCGTGGCTAAAAATGCCATCGGCGACCAGTCTGCTTTGCAAGCACTTTATTCGTATGACCAAACCCGGGCTGATAAGACACCGTATGTCGATAACTTTAGCATTACTGGTAACGGGCAAGCCAAATTTGTGCTATCGTACCCGGCCATAGACATTCAAAAAACCGCCATTATGAACGATGAATCAGGCGCGCGGGACGTTAACGCGACACTCTCATCTGACCGCCTCACTATTGCACTTGATTCTAGCGATGTTTTTGGCGCCTTCCCCGGCGATACCTTACGCGTGACCTATACCGTGCGAGCGCAACGATCGGGACAAAATGGGTTTACGCCCGACACATTTGCCTCACTGATTAATAATTCTGGGGCTCTGCAGTCAATTATCATCCAAATCGGGGCGGCTAAATTGAGCACCGCGCTCAAACTACCCCCGAGTGCCTTGGCACTGGCGAGCGGACTGATTGATCCTAAAAGTCACGGTATCGGTAGCGTTGGGCAATCGGCGCTAGAATCGTTTGGTGGACTGGCGCCTGGCGGGTTAACTGGCAAAGCCATGTCTGATTTGCCGATCAGTTCCATTAATCGTATGTTCGCGCTGGAGTCTGGTTGGTACGATAAACTCAAAGCCAAAGATCAAGCGTTTTTGGACGCTAACGCCACCGCTCTTTACACGACCGACGAACGCTATCGCATTGAGCTTGGCTCAACCGAACAGCTATTAACCGGTGTTATAACGCTCGCTCAATATCAAAAACGGATCGGCAACGCCCAGTTACAGTACAACGCCGGGAGCGTCCTAGCCAGTACATTCGGCGTTCACGTGCTCGGCTATCGTCTGACCGCGGGGGATTTTACCGATATGATTGAGGGCTCTTATTACAAACCAGTCCTGCGCTTTGGCGCCCGTCTGCAGGAACGCAACCGAGGATTACCAATCGGCGCGTTAGCCACGTCTATTTTAACTGGGCAAAATAACGTCAGTTTGTGGTCGCTTGGCACCAGTTTTCTGGCATCAAGTTTTCATTTGAAAACGCTCGATTTAACCAAAGCCACAAATATCGGCGACGTTAAAAACGCCATTGGCAAATCATCAATCGAGCAAGCGCTTGGCTTCAAAGAAAATACCTTCAGCGGCGGAAGTCCGCTCGATGTGGCCAAGTCGGTCGGCGCCGAAAACTTTGCTAACGCCTTTGGCATTCCCATTCCCGATCTTTACAAGGCAAAGTTAAAAAATATTACATATAATTATCATCCTGAACTGGCCCAGCAAGAGCGCGATGCAGTCATTTATAAATACCTGTCCGCACTACTGCAAAAGCCGTCTGGATCCGTGTCGGAAGGCGAAGAAAACCTGCGCCCTGACGAACGATTTAGTCAAAGCACTTTGGGGCGTTTTGAAGCGGTAGATCGTACTTTGGGCATCGAAGTTGGATCAACTTTGAAGTTTATGCAATATAAACTTTCTGGCGATGACTTAATCCATAAAACCTCTGTCAAGGCGGTGGACAGTCGCGTGACCGCTGGATTGGCCGAGATATTGGGAGTTGACCCGGCTTACGTCACCGACGCCAAAGAACTAGGCAAGTTTTTTGATGGCAGTAAAGATAATGACCCAGCCGCTTTTGGCTCACTCTACAATTTAGTGCAAAAATTTGGCGGCATCAATTTAGACGCCCAGCTCGGCTGGGACAAGGGGGCGTTTCAGCATTTGATTGCTAATTCGAATAACGCCCTCGAATTCAAAAAAACTTTAGTGTCGCAAGGCACCAAAAAGCTGGCGCGATATTTGGGCATTGATAAGGATACGTTGCGTGATTTGGAGTTGCGATTAAACGATGGAAGCGCCAAAGATTTGGAGTTGGCCCTGCACGACGTCGGCGCGGCAAAAGTGGTTAGTCTGGTTGGAGTCGAAGGATTTACGCTCAATGACGCTGATGCGCTGATGAATGGCCATTTTGGCGACGGCGCCTTAATGGTTGGGACGGCGTTTATGTCAAAATCTAACGACATTAAAAAAGCCGGCATTACCTACGCAGAGTTAAAACTGTCGATTTTTGGCGATCCAGTTAAAGAAGAAAACTATATGTTTGAGCAAATTGCCAAGGACTATCCGGGCTTGGCTGACAATGCCCGCGGGCACGATCAAGAATTACTTGGGTTGAGGGCAAATACTGCCGGTCAATCATATCGCGAAGTCTCGAATCGGTCATTTATGACCGAGGCCCGCCAATCGGTCTCGTTTAAGTTTATGGACTATCAAGTGAGTCAACTTTTGCCCGATGTGGTTGTGCCACAACAATTCTCCCGTGCCATGATTGGGGGTAAATATGTCTACTCCGAAAACGGCCAAACTATTACATTGAGCGGCGACGACGCCAGACAGCGCATGGGGCAACTAACCATTATTAATTATGTGCAAAGTAATAATAAGATCCTCGAGGGTATCCCCGACACCTACCTGCTAGCCGTCACAGATTTTTTGGCAGACCAAGACGCGAACAAGCTTCAAGCTAAATTGAGCTTAAATGGCGATGCTGGCTTTAAGGCGATCGGCCACCAACTTGATCCAGTCTTTTCCAAAGTATTTGGCACCACGCTCGCCCCCGGCACTTCAAGCGCTCTCTTGGCGTACGCCTCAAACGGCAACGCCGCCGCCTTCCAAAAAAACCTCTGGCAATCGTGGCAAATTTCAGCGTTTAACTTTGCCGATAAAGCGCTCGGATTTAAACAAGGTACGGCTGGGGTCATTTATCAAGGTATTTCCGGGTATCAAAGCGCCTTATCTGCTTATCAATCAGCCGCTGGCGCCGCTTTGGATACGATTGCGGGAGCTAGCACGATTGAAGAGTTTAATGCTGCCATTACCAACGCCAATAAATCAATGAACACCGCCTCGCGGCAGTTCAAAACCCAAACCGCTATGCTCATCGCCAGCGTGGCAAATGTAGTATTTCAAAAACAGTTTAGTCAAATTGAATCGGCGCTCGGTATTCAACCGGGTACCCTCATTTACCTGATCCAATACCTAATTAGCCCCGATCCTATTAGTTTAGGTCTGTTTATATTCTTTAACTTCCTCTGGGGCAAATCATCCACATCATGTGGTATTGATCAGTACCCGCGTGGTGTCATCTCCGCTAGTGCGGCGGTGCTGGCGCTCAAATCGGCAGTGATATCAAGTCAGCTTGTGGAT
>CAZQEC010000018.1:0-22036 GCA_964591565.1 uncultured Candidatus Saccharibacteria bacterium
GCGATAGCGCCCCCTACCCCTTAACAATCCCCACCCTGCCACGCTAAGAAAGAAATCAAAAATCCAAGATCCATAATAATCTGTAGCGCCGATTGATTTAATAGCTTAAATATGATTAAATTATTACAATGAATTACGAACTAAATCATTTATCAAACGGGGCGCGGTTTTTGCACATTCCACGGCCCGACGCTCCATCTGTCACCGCCCTAGTGCTGTTTGGAGTTGGTTCGCGCTATGAAACATCAAAAACTAATGGGCTCTCGCACTTTTTGGAGCATATGTTTTTTAAGGGGACAAAAAAGCGTCCCACCGCCCAGATGATATCCGAAACAATTGATGGTGTCGGTGGAGAAATGAACGCCTTCACCAGCAAAGAGTACACCGGCTATTACATTAAAGTGGCGGCGCGCCACGGCGCCTTAGCGACCGAAGTTTTATCTGATATGCTTCACAATGCTTTATTTGATCAGGATGAGATTAACCGCGAGCGCGGCGTTATTATCCAAGAAATAGGGATGTACGAAGACCAGCCCATGGTGTACGCTGGCGAGCTGTTTGAGGAGCGGTTATTTGGTGCTACTGCGATGGGTCGGCAGGTTATTGGTACTCGAGCCAATATTAAACAGTTTTCGCGGGCTGATTTTATTAAACACCGTGACACATTTTACACCGCCGAAAACATGGTAGTGGTGCTAGCTGGAAACACTAAAACGGCTTTGCCTGAAATCCAAAATTATTTTGATCACTTTAGGAGCGGGTCTGTATCAAAAGCCAAGCACGATGTAGTCAAATCATCTCAACGTTTTACCATGCACGTCAAAAAAACCGAGCAAACGCATTTATGGTTCGGTTTTCCGGGCGTATCCTTGCGCGACGAAAACCGCTTTGCTTTGCGAGTATTAGGAGCGATTTTAGGTGGTGGCATGAGCTCGCGTTTGTTTATGTCGGTCAGGGAGCGTCGTGGTTTGGCGTATTATGTGCGTTGTTCAACCGAGTTTTACACCGACACAGGGTTTATTGCCGCGTCGGCCGGGGTAGGACCAGACAAATTTGAAGAGGCAAGCGCCACCATATTGGCTGAGTTTAAGAGAATTAAAGACGAGGCAGTGCCAGAGGGTGAATTATCAAAGGCCAAAGAGTATATTAAAGGTAAATTATTGCTCAATTTAGAGGGGTCAGACGATCTGGCTGAATTTTATGGCTTGCAGTCAGTGTTACAGTCTGAGTTGCTAATGCCAGTGGATATTGGTCAAAGAATTGATGCGGTATCTTCTGCTGATGTTCAGCGTGTGGCACGGCAATATCTGATCAATGATAATCTCAAAGCGGCCATTATTTCTGCAAATGATTATAGCCCGTGGCTTAATAAAGAATTAAAAGTATAATCAAAAGAATATAGATTGGAGTCGTAAATGACACATCCAAAAGAAGAACGGACGCTGGTGTTAGTCAAACCAGATGCAGTGGCAAGGGGTTTAATTGGGGAGGTTTTGAGTCGCTTTGAAGCGCGCGGTCTAAAGGTGTTGGCGCTAAAAATGACACACCCCAGCCGTGAACACGCCGCCGGGCATTATTCTGGTTCAGAGGAGTGGTTGCGGGGCATAGGCGAAAAAAGTTTAATTTCGTATGCGGAGCACGGTTTTGATCCAGTTCAAGAAGTAGGTACGGCTGACCCTATCGAAATTGGGAAGATCATTGAACAACTTAATGTTGATTACCTATCTCAGGGTCCTGTTGTGGCCATGGTGCTCCAAGGTATGCATGCTGTAACAACTGTGAGAAAAATTACTGGTCATACATTTCCGGTACTCGCTGACCCAGGTACAATTCGCGGCGATTTGTCCATAGACGCCGCCACTGCCGCTAATCGGGATCGCAGAACCGTGCGCAACGTGGTGCATGCTTCAGGTAATGTTGAAGAAGCCGAGGCGGAAATTAAACATTGGTTCAAATCAGATGAATTAGTATCGTATAAGAGAGCTGACGAAGATACGATGTTTAGCTAAAATTATTTGGTGAGATATTTTTTTAGGTAAAAGCATCTGTTCGATCGCGTGTTTCAATGTTTAGAACTAATTTCCACAAGGACAATGAGCGCTTACTCCATTGTCCGGTCGGAATTTGCGACGCTGTTGCGATTATATCTTGCTTGGCGTAGGTACCGAACAACCAATCACACGCCTCTTTAGTGCCATAGTTTAATATCTGACCGATGATCAGTTTTTTGTGCTGTTTTATATCAAGTTTACTAAAATCGTATGACCAAAAAAATGGTCGTAAATATTCTGGTAACATGTGTTTAGTATAGCAGATTGGGGATGGAATACATACATCTGATCAATACAAAAATACCACCTAACTGGTGGTATTTTTGTTTGTAACTCATCTCCACAATTCATACTAGTAATGAGCTTGCTAATAATCACCATAGTTCTGTCGGTCCGGTAGTAGCGACTACAAAATAAATTTCGTACCCACTTGACCGACAGAACTATGATGATTTGAAAAAAGTGCGGTTCGGGAGCGAGTGAAACGCCCCCGAACCGATCAGATACGACCCTTAAGCCGCTTAAGGGGGTTTTGCCCAACTCCGCAACTTCCCCTGGTGGTGAGGACGGCAGGCGCGGCATTCGGTGCTCCGAACGCGCGGGTAGGGCGTAGAAGCCTGTTTGCACTTGGAGCACATGAAAATTATCGGAATTGTCAGGGCGGTGTTTTATTCGCCAAGGGGACGAAAAATTGCTAGCATAAAGGTATGCAAAACTCGGTTGGAATCATTGTCGCAGGGATTATCAGCGCATTTTTGACAGGTGTCGTGCTTGTATTTGCCAAAAAACGCGGGGCGGTGCCGCCGGTGCGACAGCGGGATACGCACCAGACGCCATTGCCGCGCGTTGGTGGCTTGGCCATTTTTGACGCCTTCTTAATCACGGTCTTAATCTTTCGCTTCATTAATCCAGCTTCGGTAGCAGGTTTTGGTTTTCCGTTCTCCATTCTCGGTTTTTCGATTGACAAGCGCTTGTTGGCTTTGCTGGTGGGTGGGCTCATTTTGGTGCTAATGATGCTGTACGACGACCTGAAAGGGCTCAAAGCGTATCAAAAACTGCTTGTGCAAGTCGCAGTGGCTTTGATTGTGATTGTTGGTGGAATAGGCATCTCGTATCTAAATAACCCGTTTGGTGGCCCAGAATGGCGGCTGGATGGTTGGCAGATACCAATGGTGCTAGGTTCGGCGGTTTATCACTTCGTCGTTTTAGCTGATATACTCGTGGTAATTTGGCTGGTAATGTTAATGAACGTGCTCAATTTTAGCGATGGCATTGATGGGTTAGCTGGGTCAATTGGGGTAATTGCCCTCGGTGTTTTGGCGATTCTTTCTTCGCGTGCGCCAGTTTTACAGGAAACGACCGCTTTAGTGGCTAGTATTGGGCTCGGCTCCGTACTGGGCTTTTTGCTGTGGAACTTGCCACCAGCCCGTATATTTATGGGCGATAGCGGCTCAATGTTTGTAGGATTTTTAATTGGTGTTTTGGCGATTATTGCTGGAGCCAAGCTGGCCACAACGCTGGTAGTATTAGCCATCCCCATTTTAGATGCCTTGTTCGTTATCTGCGCTCGCATCATCAAGCGTCAAAATCCATTCACGACCGCGGATCAAAGCCATTTGCACCATAAATTTCTACAAGTTGGCCTTTCGTCACGGCAAACTTTAGCTACATTAGTGAGCTTTTCACTACTTTTTGGCTTGGCGGCACTGCAAAATGACGGATTGGCTAAAGCGCAATCCTTTATTATTGCTATAATTGTAGTGGCAATTGTAATGATTCTAATGCAGATAATAATCAAATCTAAAATGCGAAAGACAATATGAAAACCGAAGACGAAGTCCATTTTCGGGGGCAACAAGCGGGCGAGCGAGTTAAACTGGCTCTGCGCCAGCATCCTTTTACCTTAATCGAACACGCCTTTAAAGTCATTTTACTTGTCTTAATCGCGGTCGCGCTTTATCGCTATTTAGGCGGAGTGAAATATGTCGGTTGGGTGACATTCATTTTGATAATGGCGGCAGTATTGGTAGGAGTTCGTTCGTGGTACGGCTGGTGGAACACGATGATGTTGCTGACAAACACTCGGGTTTTATTTGTGGAGCAAAAAGGGTTCACCAGTCGCAAAATGAGCGAGGCGATGCTGACGAACATTCAATTTGTGACCAATGAGGTGAAGGGTTTGGCACACACGATGTTTAATTTTGGCGACGTTAAAATTCAAACCGCTGGCTCAGTGGAAACGCTCCTATTGAGAGAGATTGTAGATCCGTATGAGGTACAACAAGAGATAATGAAGCTGAGATAGGAAACAATTAACAATTAACAATTAACAAATTAACAGTTAACAGTTAACAATGAATTATCAATTGCCCAATTTTCAATCTTAACTACGAACTACCAACTACTCACTACGAACTAATGTTACTCCAAAGTGCAATTAGTCGGTCCGAGTAGGGTAGTTAATTTGTGCAACACCGGCGGGGAAGGCATAATGGATTGCTCAATTTTCATCTCCTTCCAACCATCATTTTGAGGAATCTCGAGCAAAATTTTAGTCTCACCCGCATTTTCGGCAATAATCTTTTTCAATTCGATCAAGGTATTTTGGTCAGCGCTTCTAGGCAGGCGCAGTAGCAGTTGCGGTTGGGTTGGTGTTTCGGATTTGATGGTTTGATGATTCGATCTTAATCGCCCGTTCACTTTTGGCTTCAGCGGCGGCAGGGTAATATCATCAATCGTTTTTAAGTCAGTAATATCCCACACCGCGTCGGCCAATATTTTAATCGCTCCATCTTTATCATTAACTACGCCATCAACGATCACCACGCGATCAGTCCTCCAAGTTTGCGCAGAATCGGCCATCAGATTGGGAAAAACAACCACTTCCAGCGTGCCAGTTGCGTCATCTATTTTGACAAAACACATTGCCGCATTTGATTTGGTGATAATGTTTTTGGCTTGAGTAATTATGCCAAGCACGCGCACCGTTTTGCCAATTTCTTGATCTGTAATTGATCCAATAGGCGTTGATACGGTACCAACCTCTCGGCGAAAATTGCCAAGCGGATGTTCCGAAAGATAAATGCCTAAAATAGCTTTTTCCCACAACATCTTTTGTTCTTTAGTGATGGCAGGGCTTGGTGCCAGTTGGAGCTCGTCTAAATTACTAGATTCACTTTCGCCGAAAAGTCCAATTTGAGCCGAATTAGCCGTCTTTAGTCCATTAGCAAAGCGCAAAATCGTTTCGATGTTCATCATTAGTTGACCGCGCTCCGCAAAACCGTCAAACGCGCCAGCTTGTATTAGACTTTCGATCGTCTTGCGATTAATGATCTTTTGGTCGTGGCGCTTTAAAAAATCAACCAGGTTTTGGTAGAGTCCGTTGGTTTTGCGTTCTCGCACAATTATTTCAGCCGCGCCGTGTCCGACGTTCTTAATCGCACCCAAGCCGAAACGAATTGGCTCCTTAAGTTGACTATCATTTGGCACCACGCCAAAATCGGCGAACGATTCGTTCACATCTGGCGGCAAGACTGATATGCCCATTCGTTCACACTCTTGCAGGGCAAATGAAACTTTATCCAAATCCCGAGCCGTTTCAGAAGTCAGCCAGGCCGCCATAAACTGGCTGGAATAGTGTGTTTTTAAGTAAGCCGTTTGATAGGCAATAATGCCGTAAGAAGTAGCGTGCGCCTTATTAAATCCGTAGCGAGCGAACGGCTCAACGAAATCGAACAGTTTTTCCGCCAACGCTTTGCCAATGCCACTCTCGATGCCTTTTTCAACCCATTTGATGCGCTGTTCTAACAGTAACTCTTTTAATTTTTTGCCGATCGCTTTACGCAACAGATCAGCTTCGCCGTAAGAAAAACCGCATAAATCGCGGGCAATTTGAATAATTTGCTCTTGATAAACGGCGATACCGTACGTTTCTTGTAAAATTGGCTCGAGTTTGGGGTGTAGATACGTCACTTTTTTGGTGCCGTGTTTACCGGCGATGTAGTCTGGAATTAGTTCCATTGGTCCCGGGCGATACAGTGCCACCATTGCGATGATGTCGCCAATTTCGGTTGGCTTGAGTTCTTTTAGATAGCGTTTCATCCCATCTGATTCGAGCTGAAACACGCCCGATGATTCGCCTCTGGATAGCAGTTTATAAGTCGGGGCGTCGTCTAGTGGAATATCAATCGGATTAATCGAAATTTGCTTTGTCGCTCTAATTATTTCGAGCGTTTTTTCAATGATGGTTAAATTGGCCAGACCCAAAAAATCCATCTTAACCAGACCGATTGCTTCGAGGTCATACATTGAATACTGTGTGACCAGTGCGGTATCGTCTTTAACGTGTTGGATAGGCACGTATTCGGTTAACGGCTTGTCGGCAATTACCACACCGGCGGCGTGGACCGAAGCGTGGCGCGCTACCCCTTCCAGATGTTTAGCTAAATCAATTAGTCGCTTCACGGGGGCTTCGTTGTTGTACCGAGCTTGCATTTCGGGCACGAGTTGCATACTTTCATCGAGTGTTTTACCTAACGGAATTAACTTCGAAATTTCATCTACTTCGCTATAAGCCATGCCGAGCACTCGACCAACGTCGCGAATGCTGTTTTTGGCGGCAATGGTACCGAAGGTAATAATTTGGGCGACTTTATCTGCTCCATACTTTTGCGTTACATACTCGATCAATTCACCTCGACGCACGTCGGCGATGTCTAAATCAACATCTGGCCAGCTAATGCGTTCCGGGTTCAAAAAACGTTCAAAGATTAGATTATAGGGTAGTGGGTCAATATCGGTAATATCGACCAAATACGCCACTAATGAACCGGCGGCCGAGCCGCGGGTGACCGTGAAAATACCGCGACGCTTTGCTTCTTTGCAATAATCCGCCACCATGAGCATATAGCTGGAAAAGCCGGTTTTGTCGATAATGGATAGCTCGTAGTTCATACGTTCAACGTAAGTCTGGTCAATTTCGCTTGGCGGAGTCGTTTTTGGGGTATCATTTTTCGCGATTCTACGCCACAATCCATCAATACATAGACCCTCGAGGTACTTAAGTGGAGTGAGCTTGTTTGGCACCGGAAAAGCCGGGAAAATGTAGCGTTCCATCTCCATTTCAAATTGGCACATTTTTGCCACAAGGCCAGTGTTGGTAATGGCCTCGGGGGTATGTTCAAAATATGATGACATCTGGTCACTTGAGGTCATTGAAATATCTGTAAATACATCTTTCTCTTTCATCGTCATCCGATCTTTGTCCGACATCAATTTACCAGTTTGAATACATAATAAAGCGTCTTGAGCCTCGGCGTCTTTGTACTCCAAATAGTGCACGTCGTTCGTGGCGACTAGCGGCAAGTGATGTTTTTTAGCTAAGTTAATTAAATGCTGATTGCTTAAACCTTGCGCCGCAAGCTCGGGGTGGTGTTGCAGTTCGACAAACAATTTATCCGCCCCAAAAATATCGCGATATTCTAGCAGGGCTTTTTCAGCCAACTCTGGGTCGTTATTACCAGCCGGTTTAGATATTTCGCTTTGTAGGCAGGCGGTCAGGCAAATTAAGCCCTCGCTGTGCTGGCGTAAAAAGTTTTTATCAACGCGTGGTTTATAATAATATCCGTCTAAATGGGCGGCGCTAACCAATTTAAGTAGGTTTAAGTATCCAGTCTTGTTTTGGCATAAAACCACCAAATGAAACGGGGTTTTATCGATTCCGGCCACTTTGTCGGTCATGCCACGAGGGGAAACGTACAATTCACAGCCAATGATTGGTTTAATACCCAAGGATTTGGCTTTTTTGCTAAACTCAACCGCGCCGTACAGTACGCCGTGATCGGTTAAGGCGAGTGCGTTCATTTTGAGATCCGAGGCGCGTTTCAACAGTTTAGGCACCGTGCCTAAACCATCTAATAAGCTATAATGACTATGGACGTGAAGATGAGTAAAATCAGACATATTATTTCCAATTAATGCGAATATAGATAAGGTGGTATGACCTATGACACAAAGCTGGATTGCTTTTTGCGGTAAGACGCCGCCTTTATCCAAACTTGAACTTGTGCGACAACTGCCGCACTTTGGTGGGTTCGATTCGATCATTAGCTTAACGGTTGATAGCTTGCAAATCAAGTCGAAAATGCCTTCGGCCGATGTTTTAAATCGCTTTGGGGGACTAATCCGCGCCTCATTAGTGTTAGGGCAGGTGCCGCGCGCGGAATTGGTCAACTTTTTGCTTGATGTGATTACCAATGATGCTTTGATTGGTCGCGATATTGGATTGTCGTGTACTAGTGACATGAGTGGGCGAGATTTAACTCGTCTTGGGCTTGATCTCAAAAAACGCCTGAAGGCGTTGCATAAATTAATTAGAATAGTGTTACCAAATACTGAAACTATGCTTTCGACCGTCGTTGTGCAAAAACAGATTATGGATAAAGGTGGGGTGGAGTTTTGTCTGATCGAAAATCGGGGTCAGTGGATCATATCACGCACAACTTGGGTGCACGCCTATTCCGATTGGAGTGAACGCGAGTTTGGCAAACCAGATGTGGACGTTAAGCGTGGTCTTTTGCCGCAAAAATTGGCGCGCATGATGGTTAATATAAGTGGACTTGATTTGAATAAAGATGTGACCATTATTGACCCGTTTTGTGGTAGTGGGGTGGTTTTGCAAGAAGCGCGAGAGCTCGGTTGCACCATTTTAGGATCAGACGTTGACCCGGTGGCGGTGCGAGCGACTAAGCACAATCTTGGGCTCGCAGAATCTGATGGTCACATCAAAGTAGCAGATGCGCGCACGGTTCAATACTCGCGCGTTGACGCGCAGAAGGTGGCAATTGTGTGCGAGCCGTGGCTCGGGCCAGTGTGGAACAGCCGACCATCTCCAGCTGAATTAGATCGAACAATTGGGGAAATATCTGCCTTGTATTTAATGGCGCTCGCGCATTGGAAGACGTTTTTGCCTACAGGCGCACCTGTGGTAATGGTGTTTCCGGTGATATTTGGACAATCTGTGTTTCAAAAAACCGTTGACAATATTGTTCGACTAAAGTATAGTTCTAGCACAAGTCCAATACGCTACGAGCGAGAGCATCAAATGGTCACGCGCGATATCGTAGTTTTATCGGCATAACCTCTAAATAATTATCAAATATTTTAGACGCGAGAGATGGAGTGAATTATGGCGCATAAAAAAGCTGGTGGTAGTACAAAAAATGGACGCGATAGCCAGTCTAAACGGCTAGGCGTCAAGGTGTTTGGCGATCAGCGCGTGACGGCTGGGGCTATTATTATTCGTCAAAAAGGGCAAAAGTGGCGCGCTGGTGAAAATGTTGGTCAGGGTACAGACTTCACTTTGTACGCCAAAAAGGCTGGCTTAGTGCACTTCGCTGAGCGTCAAATGCGCCGTTTTACGGGGCGTTTAGCTAAAGCTCGCATTGTGTCAGTTGAAGGATTATAAATATGAAACCAGCTATGTTAGCGGTAGTTACTCCGTATTTGAAAAAAAATGCGCCAGCGGTTCAGCCTGGTGACACGGTACGCGTGCATCAAATTGTCAAAGAAGGCACTAAAGAGCGTATTCAGGTGTTTGAAGGGGTGGTCATTGCTCGCAAGGGCGGTGTGGGCATTTCGGCCACGTTTACGGTGCGCAAAATGTCGTTTGGGGTCGGTGTGGAGCGCACATTCCCCTTGCATAGCCCACGCGTCGTTAAGGTTGAACGGGTTAAATCGGCACAGGTGCGTCGGGCTAAATTGTACTACCTGCGCGGTTTAACCGGTAAAGCGACTCGGCTCAAGGGTGAAAAAGTTGATCGCATGGTGTGGGAAGAAAAAGGAGCGGAAGATAAAATTGAAGCGATTGAAGAGGCGGTAGCCGAGGAAGCAGAGGCACGCGCCGAAGAAAAAGCCGAAGAAGAGGGCGACGTTGAACTAGACAAGCCGGAAAAACTAACCGATGAAGCCAAAGCGGCCATAGCGGCTGGTGAAGAGCCGATTGTGGTGGAGGAAGCCAAGAAAAATGGCGAAACGCCTGAAGAAGTGGCACATAACGAAGGGGTAGCGGATAGCCGGTAGGGGGGTGTATTAGGTATCAGGTATAATGTATTAGGTATCAGACAAAGAAAGAATATCTGTATTCATTGCGAGTGAGTGACGCAAAGACGAAAGCGTAAGCAGAACATCGGTATTTAGTGTGTATTGGTACATTTGTCCAGACTTGATACTATAAGTATAGTTACCAAAAGTAAGGAAGTGAAATGGATAATCTAATCAACTCTGTTCCAAATATAGAAGAACTGTCTGATCGAGCCGATAGAATTTACAGAGACATACCTGATATTTCAGAATATGATGGCAAATACATCGCGATTGATGTAGATTCAAAAAAATATTTTATTGGTGATACTAGAGACGTTGCTGTTGCAAATGCCAAGGCTAAATTTCCGAGTAAGCTTATATTTGTCAGAAGGATCGGACAAATCGAGAAAATATCCCGCCACGTTGCCCCATATATGACCAGTCGAGGAAATGGGTATGCACGCATATTTTGATGCTAATGATGGTAGTCCGAAAGTTGTCATAAAGATTCGGGGCACTAGGACAAAGCAGAAAGAAATCGCGGCCCTACTTGATACTGGACATAATGGCAGTTTGTCGTTGCCGTTGCTGGATTTGATAGAGATTGGTGCAAAATTAAGTAGTTTCGGTCCAGTTGGGTTAGCAGATGGTAATCAGGTAATTGTCTATTATTTCGAAGTTAAGGTTGAGATTGATGGCATAACTAAAGTAGTTGTAGCCAGTATGATTGCCAACCCCAACATTACGGAAGCAATAGTAGGTCTTGAACTGTTAAGTCCATATATTGCTTACATTGATTTCAACAAAAAACAAATCCAGTTAACGACTGAAGCAGAGCTAAAAAAGATATTAGTTAAATAGTGTACTCGCCTTGGGTGGAATAGGCGAAGATAAGAAGCGTAGTCATTGCGATCCATCCGTCGCCCGAAGGGCTATGGAGGAGAAGCAATCTTCCAATGTTATGAACTTAAAGATGATGATTAGATCGCCACTCCTGAGCTTGTCGAAGGATCGCGATGACGATACAAAAAAGAGCACCATTCGGGTGCTTTTTGTGGTTTTTGGGATATGTGAAAGGGTGGGTACGATTGCGTTGCATGAACTACTCGGTTCGGGAATTGTATGGTATTTACGTGGCAGAATGAATACTAAAGGGCACCGACTGTTGAAAAAGATTAAGATGCAAGATTCTCACAAAAACAATCTATTGCAACTCGCCGATTATATCTGCGGTGTCGTTAACCGTGCAGTGGAAGAAAAACGTAAATTCTCTAATGTATACCGTGCTTTGATTAAAAAACGGGAGATCTTGGTTGAGATTTGGCCCAAATAATGCGCTATCGCACTTTTAGTTTCTCACTATCGTTCGCTATAACAAAAACTTCCGACCCTATCTCTTTGCAGAGATTGCGGTGGTAACCACCACATTTCAGGCCGGAAGCAATTCCAATAACAATGTGTCATAGGGGTTACAGTAAGTCAATGTCCTGTCCTGACTTAAGTACATCGGTAACAACCCAAGGGTTGTTGGTTGGTTGGATTGTAGCAAGCAGACCTCCACATAAGCCGTGGGGGCGATGACGATACAAAAAAGAGCACCGAAGGGTGCTTTTGTTAGTTTTTGGGTATGTGAAAGGGCCCGATGCTTGGCAGCAAAGGGCCCTATCGTTGCTATTTGATGATAGCTCATCCCCGCAGCTATGTCCCTTCGGGGAGGGATGCCAGCTTACAGCACAGCGAGCACGTCCCGTCGTGCTTGACGGAAGGGAGTGAACTCAACTTCTCCCTTACCCCGAACAGCCCCTCAGTCAGGGCTTCCCACGCGCCACTGAACATCTTATAGTCACGACCGTAGTTCCCGGTCCGACATGGCCTCTCCCAGGATTCATCACCGATACTGATCTCTGGGATGAAACCCATCCACACTGAATCCAGCCATGCGTGGATAAGCCGGACTTGCCATCTTGTCCGGAATTGGTGCTTTCCTCCAGCGCCTCCAGAATAGCCCGATAGGTTAACCCATCCTTCTGCGCTGGCCTCACTTGATGCCAGGTAGAATCTAGCACTTCCATGGGGGCCTTCAGCCCAACATGCCGCCCCTGATTCAACCCATTGCTGATGCCCGGGCCATTCCCCGTAGGTCTTTGTGGGGTGCTCCTCATCGAAGACGAGTTTATATATCACTGAGCAGTTATCCCGCTCAGCCTCGATTTGCGCCATGGCTGACGCGTTTGCTGGCTGAACCAGCAAACCATTCCACCCATTACTCATCTATTTATCCCTTTCGCCTGCAGGGTTCAATCTGACAGGCATGCGGCTTATGACGATATGCCGTGACGGCATTCGTTTGGGAGGTACCGCGTTACCTCCCGCGCTTCAGCCCCCACAAGCGTGAGGAAGGTCGAGCGGGAAGTTGTACCGGCTTGGGGAAGCAGAGGACAGAAAACGGAGAACAGAGGACGAATCTGCTATGCTTTCCTGAGCCGGTACGATTAAATTATTCATGAACTTCTTTGATCAACCACAAGTTTGAGCCTGTGTTGATCGTAACTTAACCATACTAGCACACTTTTTACACTTTGTCAAGGGTGGAATAGCAAGTAGCAATTATCAGGGGCGGCAGGAAAGCTGATTAGGTGATTAGCCGGATACCCGCTCTTAGCTCTTCGCTACCAGCTACTCGCTACTAGCTATTTTGTGCTACAATTACGTCATGTCTCGTCAAAATATCGGTCAGAGCGGGGAAGATATTGCCGAAAGTTATCTAAAACGCCGAGGCTTGCGCATCATCGGTCGTAATATCAAACGAGCTGGGGTTGAGGCCGATATATTGGCACGGGACGGCAAAACAATGGTGGTGGTAGAGGTCAAAACCAAAACCAGCCACGACTTTGGTTTACCACAAGAAATGGTCGGGCCACGTAAGCAGAGGCAACTGCGCCGCTTTGCTCGCAGTTTACTGGCCGAGCACGGTTTAATCGCCATTCGGGTAGACGTGGTGGCGGTGACGATGGGGGGAGGAGAACCTGAGGTGGAGCATCTGATTAATGTGGTAGAAGATAAATAAAAAAATGATAAATTATAATGCATAAATGATAATGATGGAGTGCCGTTGGCACATCTTTATTATGAGGAACATGAGTAAATTGTCTAAACAATCAATCCGGGTACGTTTTGCGCCCAGTCCAACCGGTGATCCGCACGTCGGTAATGTGCGCACGACATGATTTAATTATCTATTCGCTAAACACGCGAATGGTGTTTTCATCGTCCGCTTAGAAGACACCGACAAAGCGCGCGAAGTGGCTGGGTCGGAAGAAAAAATCAAGCAAGGCCTCGAGTGGCTAGGACTTAATGCCGATGAAAGCCCGTGGCACGGAGGCGAGTTTGGACCATATCGTCAATCTGAGCGATTGAGTCAATATCAAGAACACGCCGATGAACTAATCAAAACCGATCACGCCTACTATTGTTTTTGTACGTCTGAGCGCTTGGGAACTATGCGCGCCGACCAAAGTGCCAAACATTTGCCACCACGCTACGATAGATTGTGTCGGTCAATATTAGAAGATCAAGCCAGTGCTCGGGCTAAAACAGAGGCGCATGTGATAAGAATGAAGGTGCCAGACGGTCAAAAGATCAGCTGGCGAGATTTAGTCAAGGGCGACGTAGAGTTTCAATCAAACGAAATTGACGATCAGGTGCTGATCAAATCTGACGGATTTCCAACTTATCATTTGGCCAATGTAGTGGACGATCATTTAATGAAGATTAGCCATGTTTTACGCGGTGAGGATTGGCTTTCATCCACGCCAAAACATCTGATACTGTATCAAGCGTTTGGCTGGAAACCACCACTATTCGGTCATTTTCCGCTCATTTTAGGACCAGACAAAGCCAAATTATCCAAGCGCAACGGGAATACATCGCTGTTATATTATAAGCAGGAGTTAGGTGTGCACCCGATAGCCATGACCCATTTTATGGCCACGCTCGGCTGGACACCGCAAGAGGTCAGAGAACAATATGCATTAGATCAATTGACGGCGGACTTTACGCTCGAAAGAGTGGGCGACTCGCCGGCGATATTTGATTTGGGACGTTTGAATGCTTTCAGTCACCAGTATTATCTGACAGATAGTGAGGAAGCATATTACGCCGATTTCGTAGGCTGGCTCGAGTTTTTATCTGATGAAGCTGAGGGTATATCTCAATCCGTTAAAATGGACGAGGCGTTTGGTCGTGCCATGGTGGCTCTGGCGCAGACGCGCACCGATAATTTTCAGCAAGCGACCGAGTTTATTAGTCAATTTTTGATGTTAGATCTTAAATCGCCGACACCAGCCGATTTAACCTTAGACGGTAAAATAGATGCTGATTTGGCTAAAACTGCTCTGCAGACGGTTAAGCAAGGGTTAGAGGGCTTTAATCAGCCACTACCTGATAGTGCGGTGAAGCGGGTGGAAGTGTTGCAAGAGTATTTTCGGGCAAAGCAACCGACAGAGTTGTCTGGACAGGTTTATTTACATCCAACCCGAGTGGCCATGACTGGGGCGCGCCAATCTATGAATATGTTTGAATATCTGTCGGTTTATCTACTGAAAAAAGACGGCAAGACCGAGATCATCAAACGATTGGATCGGGCGATCTCCATCATCTCATAGATATTATCGTTTAACTGTTTCTAGCACGCTCATATAAACCGCCAGCGTTTCTTTGGCGGTCTTGTCCCAAGAAAACTTTTTCAGTTGTTGCTGGCCTTTTTGTACTAGTTCACTCGACAGTTTGGCATCTGTGGCGACTTGTGACATCCTCTCGGCTAATTTATGAACGTTTTTGGTTGGGAAATACAACGCCGCATCGCCAGCCACCTCGGGCAGAGAAGAGTTATTTGCCACAATTACCGGCACTTTATAGCTAAATGATTCGAGCACCGACAAGCCAAATCCTTCATACTCGGATGGGATAACACAGGCCACCGCGTTATGGTAAAGTGCGGGCAAAAGATCTTCGGGTGCAAAGCCGGGCGTGACTAAATCGGATTTGTACGGATGATCCTCGACCGCGGCGTAGACGTCTGGTCCGGCGGCCGATTGATCGCCTAGCAGGACTAGTTTATGCGGCAATTTGGTCGCTTTTTTGAATGAGGTAAAAGCGTTGAGCAACGTTAGTATGCCTTTATGTGGTCTCCATTGGCTAACAAAAATAAAATATGGTTGATTTATGTTCAAATATCTCTGCACCGCGCCAGATTGTCGCAAGGAAAACTCCGGTTTCTGCGGACCGCCCTCATAGATCATGGCTATTTTAGCGCTGTTCAATCGTAAATGCTTGATTGCATCGTGAGCCGAGTATTTAGAGATGGCAATTACTTGATTTGCCGCTTTTAAGGCGTGGCGAAAAATTAAGCGAAAAATAAGGTGGCGCAATTTTGATTTTTTGCTCCGTCCAGCGGGAAAAAAATACAAAGTCATATCGTGAAGGGTGGTGACAAATGGTTTTTTATAGCGCACTGGGTGGTTGAAGTTCAAAAAGTGCACTAAATCTAGCTTGTGACGGTTAAGCATTTTCAGGAATGAGGTTTGTTCAGCCACCGAGTAGTGCTTGGCGATGACCACAACCGGATGAAAATTAGCGCCCGAAATCGTCCACTCTTTCTTATCCTCTGGTGTTATGAAGACGGTATAATTGTTGTGGTGGTCAATTTGCGCCAAATGACGCAGTAACTCTTGAGTGTAGCGACCAAGCCCGGCGGTTTTGCTACGTAAAAAGCGCGCGTCAATGCCAATGTGATATTTTTTCATAAGGTCATTGTAGCAGAATGAGGAGGTATTAGGTATGGCGTATCATGAATTATGTATCAGAAACTGAATCATTCCTGATTGCCTGATACCTTATACCTGATACATAATACCGAAATTTATGCTATGCTGGCGACATGATTTTGCCAAAACTAAAACGCTTAATTCATGGTTATAAAACGCTATCGTCTATACTGGATTGGCGTCAGTTATACGCCTACACTCAAGAGGGTATTGCGCTGGAGATTTTATTTATTCCAGACGATAGTGCTGTACAAACTATCATGATTATTGCCCCGCATCCCAACGACGAGGTGTTTGGTTGTGGAGGCGCTTTAGCACTTCATCGCAAACGTGGCGACGCTGTGCACGTTATTTACTTAACTGATGGTAGTCGCGGTACTATGTCCGGTAGCCGAGATCGCTCTTTGATTGCCAAACGTGAGCAAGAAGCGAAAGAAGGCCTCGATATTTTAGGTGGGGCAATGCATCAATTTTGGCGTTTTGCAGATGGGGCTTTTGCCATTAATAAAACGACTGTTGGTTTACTGAAGGGCCAGCTTGAAAAAATTCGCCCTGATGTTGTGTACATACCATGGTTTGGAGACGATCATACCGATCATCGAGCCGTGGCACCGTTATTGTTTGCTACAACGTCTCAATTTAAAACTCCGCTTAGTTTTGAAGTGCGACAGTATGAGGTGTGGGCGCCACTTATTCCGAATCGGCTGATCGAAATTGGGGATGTGCTCAAAGAAAAAATCAAAGCCATGGAAGCTCATCAAAGCCAATTGCCTAAACGATTTCACCGAGATGGCATATTAGGGCTTAATGCCTATAGAGGGGCGTTTGGTGGTCTTGATGACCCCGCAGAGGCCTACTTAGCGTTGTCTGCAGACCGCTTTTCGCATTTTATGAGCCAGATCGTACAGTTGCCTTAAGGGCTATTCGCTGGTAATGGCTTCGGCTGAAGCTGGATAGGTGGCAAGATGGTGCTTCGGGAGGACTAATTGTATGGTAACGTGTTGCGGTGGCTCAAAAGCGGCTTGTAATTTACCGCCAAAAGTTGAAGCCAGGTTTTGTCCGAGCCAGTAACGAATGCCAAGAACACTGGTGACATCGGTCGGTTGGGCTTGGTCAACCGCATCTTCTGGTTGTGCCTGCGTATTAAATGATTCTGTTGATATTGTCAGAGCCCAATTAGCCGAATCGAGTGCGGCGTATGCTACATTTATGCTACCGTGGCTAACGTGCTCAGTGGTAACGTCTAACATTAAGCGAATTATTTGCTTGATTAAGTTAGGGTCTCCTGCCACGATTGCTTGCGGGTTTGGTATCACGGTTAAGATGCGAGTGTCGCGACCGACCAGAGTTGGGCTTATTTCCGTAATAACGTCTTTGGCAATTCTGGCCATATTAACCAGTCCGTGTCCGGTGACTATTCCGCCACGCTCAGTTTTGGCGATCAGACTTAAGCTGTACATTAGCGCATTGGCCTGACCAGTTTTACGCAGTATTTCGGTCATTAAGTTTTGATCGTCTGGATCGGTAAATTGAGCGTGATTAGCTAATGCTTGCGCCGTAGTATAGGCGCGCGATATCGGTTGTTCAAGATCATGAGCGGCCCTGGTGATGAAGGTATTTTGAATCTGATTTAAACCATGCAGGTCGTGATAGAGTTTGGCATAGCCGATAAAATGGAAGTGATTAATGAGCAGGATGAAGATAATTAAGACACTGGCGATTAAGACGTATAGAGATTGCTGAAATGATTTATGCGCCAGAGCGTCTACGTCGGCCACCGAAATTTTGGTGGCGAGAAGCGCTATTTTTTCGTTTTGGTCGTTATGCGTCGGGGTGATAATTGACCATATTCGTGATTGATCAACCGGGTCTTTTTCAAAGATCGCCACGGCACGATTTTCGCTCCAAGCTAAATTGGATGAAGGATCAGTTAGCACAGCCAACTCTTTGCCCGGATTTGTGGTAGAGACGGTCGAAAAATTATTGTCCGTTGGATTGAAGCGATAAACAGTGACCTCTTTTAGCCCCCTTTCCTTATCCACCAAACGTTTCAGTTGCTGATTTAAGATCGCCGGCTTATCCATAGATTGGTTGATTGTCGGCTCGACTGCGGCAGTAAATAACACCGCTTTTTTTTGCAACTCGGCATTTAGGGTTTGATTAAAACCATTTTGGTGCAGAAGTAGATTGACCACTAAAATTGATGGTACAACCACGATTAATAATAATGAATACAGAAACTGTCGTAAATGGAGCGATTTCATACTCTATCCTTCAAGTGCGAGGTCGGTGTCGTGCGAGCTGTGATGGCGGTAAATGGCGTACGATACGGCACTGGTCACCAGCACGCTTAACACAAGCGCGAACAGATATTGTATTGGAATGACAATACGCTCTTTAGTAATTAAATTGGCGCTCGTATTTAGGTCGCTGGCGGTACTAATAGCCGGTAATGTAAACGGCCGAGTAACCGAAATAATTTTGGCCGGGTCTTTAGGGTCGGTGATTGAAATAGTCAAAGTGTGGTTACCCGGCTGAAGCGGATCAGTCACTTCGTAGACCACATTGCCGTTTTTATCTGAAGTAGTGCGAACCACTAGTGGATCTGATTGAATCGTGATGGTGACGGGGGCGTTGGCTTCGGGAATTGTAAACTGCACTTTGACCGCATCGCGCGATTTGTCGGCGCTCACGGTACGATGCATCACCAGTGAATTGGTGATTATTTGCTTAATTTCGGTCACGGTTTGAGTAATAGATGCGCCACTAATACTGGCCACGGCGGCGGAGTCTGTAGCTGGAGAAGCATCAGTCGTTGGTTTAGTAGTAATAGGTTTAGCAGTAGTTGAGCTTGGATTTGTGGCTGGAGTGGTAGTGGTTGTGGTGGTGTCTGGAGTGGTGACGGCTGGAGTTGTAGCGGTTGGGCTGGTAGAGGATGGGGTTTGATCTGGTGTTGTAGTAGGAGTGGTAGTCGTCGGTGTAGTATCACTCGGCGCCGTTGTAGTTGGGGTTGTATCACTCGGGGTTGGTGTAGTCGTCGGTGTAGTATCACTCGGCGTGGTGCCACCAGTGTCTGTTGTGGTGGGCGTTGTGTCGGGAGTGGTGGTGGTTGTACCGCCGGTTGATGTGTCTGAAGGGTCTGGAGGAGATAGAGTAGTTGGTCCTTCTAGTGTAATGGTAGTTTGAACGTCACCACTAAGCGAATCGGCGCTAGATTGACTTGAGTTACTGTATAAATAGCCCGCGCCAACGATCGCTAAGGTGGCCATGCTCAAAGTCCAAGTAATAATGGCGTATTTTGACATTTTTTACCCTCCCTATGTTTACAATAACATAAAGTAGTATGGTGTAAAATTGGGGTGGTGATAATTTGGCTGGGGAGGAAGGATTCGAACCTTCTATCTTCTGCTCCAGAGGCAGACGCCGTACCGCTTGGCCACTCCCCAAATGACAATTAACCCGTCCTTCGCCCTTCGATAGACACAAGAGCTACGGAGGGCAGGCAATTAACAATTAACTGCGGAACTTATTTTACGATATTTTGGCTTCAAGATCAACCGCGAGCTGTTGCGTGGTTCTGGCAATCCTGCTATCTATAGATTAAGGTCAAAAAAAAGGAGTTCGAATGCCTCAAGTTGATGTGAATTGGCTAGCGGTGGTTGTGAGCGGGGTGGTCAGTATGATGATTGGGTTTGTATATTATGCCAAACCGGTTTTTGGCAAAATGTGGATGAAAGAGGTTGGGAAAACCGAGAAAGAAATTCAAGAGGGCGCAAGCACGAGCATGTATGTGATGATGTTTATTAGTTCGCTAGTGCTGGCGTACGTAATGACACACTTTGTGTCGTATTCTGGCGCGGAGAGCGCAATGGACGGTGCCATCACCGGTTTTTGGGCGTGGCTCGGGTTTGCAGCAACGGCTGGTTTTGCCACTAATTTATTTTCGGGCAAGTCAATGCGTTTGTTTGCCATTAACTACGGTTATCACCTAGTTGATTTTGTGGTGATTGGCGCGATAGTGGCGCAATGGATGAAGTAGGGTAATGATCTGAATGATGAATTTGTGACCCCGGGCTAACTAGCTCGGGGTCACTTGTGTTATCGGTGTAAGCCGATGTGGTCTGGTTGGCAACTTTCTGCCTTTGGCCGATTGTGCCATTTCGACAACAAGTTGTTGACGCAACGCCTCCCGACCGCGATGCAGACGTGAACGTATGGTACCGATACTCGCAGTACCCATCTCTTTGCCAATCTCTTCGTAGCTCATACCCTCAAGGTCGCAGAGGATCACAGCCATTCGGAAGTCTTTGGACAAAGATGCGAGGCCGCGCTGGAGCCGTTCGTCTAGCTCTGCCCCCATCACTAGATTTTCCGGATTGGTGGTTTCGTCTGGAATCTCGAGCGCGTAGCTATTCCCCTCATCATCGCCCATCAGTTGGTCAAGAGAAAGTGGCTGGTGCTTCCCCTTGCGCCGCAAGCTGTCGATGAAATGATTCGAGAGGATGCGGAAAAACCAGTTCTCGAACGGTAGGTTCCGATTGTATTTGCCGAAGCCGTTCCAGGCGCGCAGGTAGGCCTCTTGCACCAGATCCTCGGCATCATCGCGGTTGCCGGTCAGGCGGTAGGCAATGTTGAAGGCCTGCTTCTTGGTTCTGTCAACGTGTCCCTCGAATTCTCGATGGCTTGTGCATGTGGTCATATCCATCTCCTTTTCTAGATACGATGATCGGATGTTAAGGGAAGGCCGCTGCCGACGAAACGATAGGCAGATTTTACCAGAAAGCACGCCATTAGGCAACTAATGTCGTGAATTATGTCAAAATATGCTTAAATGGATCAAGGAATAGGAGAATTATCATGCAAATTGGCTACATTGGGTTGGGCAAGATGGGTAAAAATATGGTACTGCGTCTATTGGAGCATAATATTGAAGTGGTGGCGTGGAACCGCAGTCCCGATCCACGGGTTGAGGTGGCTAAAGCCGGAGCAAAAACGGCCGATAATGTTGAGGATGTAATTAGCGCCTTGAAATCGCCGAGAGTGGTGTGGCTAATGTTGCCAAGTGGTGAGGTGACGGACGATATACTGCAAAAAATTAGTCCGTTATTGTCTAAAAACGATTTAGTGGTAGACGGAGCAAACGCTTTTTACAAAGATAGCGTCAGACGTGCGGGCGATTTACAAAAACACGGCGTGCATTTTATGGATATTGGCGTGTCAGGCGGACCAAGTGGGGCTAGAGGCGGGGCTTGTTTGATGATCGGTGGAGAAAAGGCCGATGTAAATCGTCTTGCCCCTATTATTGAGGCGGCGGCGGCACCGGGGGCGTGGGCACATTTGGGAGCGGTCGGTGCTGGACATTTTGCCAAAATGGTCCATAACGGGGTGGAGTACGGCATGATGCAAGCGATCGCTGAAGGGGCGGCGGTGTTAGAAAAAAGTGCTTATGCGTATGATCTGGCGAAAGTATTTCATTTGTACAATCAACAATCTGTTATTACCTCACGCTTGGTTGGCTGGGCGGAGAATGCACTAAAGTCTGATCCCGAATTAATATCAATATCATCCACTATTTCACACACTGGCGAGGGGGAATGGACGGTTAAAACGGCGCGCGAGTTAGATGTGGATGTGCCAATTATCGCCGAGTCGCTAGAAGTGCGTAAGAGATCCAAAGACGAACCGGAAAACTTTCGCAATAAGGTGGTTTCGGCTCTGCGAGGACAGTTTGGAGGACACAGTGTTGGGAGAAGTTCGTAGTTCGTAGTGAGTAGCACGATAGGAATTATTAATTTCCATGTGCATGCGAGAGTCGTATTAGGTATTAGGTATTAGGTATAAGGTATTAGGATTTTTTTATTATCCATTTTCAAATTACATTATTGACACTAGGGATATCATCCTGAATGTCTAATGAGTGCGAGCGAGTATGATTTATCCATTATGCATTATCCATTTCCACCGTTGTAACTCCCCCCGACTATATTAGTACTTAAAGGGCTCTACTCAATTCTCCTAGGCACGGGTAGCGCCTTTTTAATAAATTCAGGGAGTCACCCTACGCATAAAGCTACAGGT
>CAZQEC010000019.1:0-5787 GCA_964591565.1 uncultured Candidatus Saccharibacteria bacterium
TGATGCGATGAAGCTAGCAATTTCCCGAAAGCCAAAGCCCGCAGCAGTTTCCGATGAAGACGCGGAAGCGTCTAAAGAGGGACTGCCGGCAGGCCGCACCGTCGTAGTTAGAAACATACCCTACGTGGTCATTGAAAACGACCTCAAGGGAATGTTCGACAAGGCGGGTTGTAAGCCGGCCCGGGTCATCATGCCTCTCCACGAAAGTGGACTAAACAGAGGCTTCGCCTTGGCAACGTTCGACAACGAGGACGCCGCGACCACAGCGGTGAACTCATTGATGGGGCTAAGGTGGGAAGATACGGAGCTTGAAATCGGGCTTCTTGAGAGCAAGTTCAAGCTTCCTGCTAGACCCGGCGATGCGTCGGCGAAAGCCGCCACTCCGCCAGCGGTGGATCTGTCCGCCTATGACATCGCTGGTGTGCCCGCCAAAGACGCCACTGCGGCGGCCACGGCGAAGAAGTCAAAGAAGGGCAAGAAGTAAAATGCCCTCAAATCATATTTCCGACCTTGCTCTTCGAGCAGTGTTTCGGAGCCCCCCATGCGACATGTTTGCATGGGGGCAGTTTTATGCCAAAAATTGCCATCGGTCGTTTACTTTTAGACATTCTATATGCCATAATTATACTCAAGGAGTTATATGGCAAACGTACAAGAACTATTAGAAAAAGATATTTTTGAGCTACTGCATTTAGAAGGAGCGTCTGACGAACAAAAAGAGGCACTTATTAATAAAATGAATGAATCAGTTCAGGCAAGAATTGTGGTGCGCATGGCGAGTCAAGTATCCGAAGAAGAAGCACAACAATTTGCCCATTTAGCAGAGAATAATGACCAAGAGGGCATGAAGCAGTTTATTAGCGAACACGGGCTTGATTTAGCGCAAATGGCGGCAGAAGAAGCTCTGAAGTTTCGTATTGAGCTAGCCGAAACACTCGATTTAGCCACAGGCGCACAACCGGAGTAAAACGAAAATGGGATGGTTTGGTAGGGGGGGTGAGATACAACCAGAAGCTGGAGAAAGTGGAGAGCAGGCTAGCTCGACCGCAGAAGTTGCAATAGAGCCCTCCAAATTAGCAAAAACTGCGTCTAGCATTGAAAATTTTGGTAACGGAATTGGACGTTTTGCCCATCAACTATCCACATCACAACTTTGGTTGTTTCGCGATATGTTTGCAAAATTTAAACGAAACGGCGGACGTAATTTCGAGGATTTTCATCAAGCGGCCGAAGAACTTCATGGTGAGTTTGAAAATAAAATTGATGATGCAATAGATGGAGTTGATGGATTAACAGCAGATCAAGAGCTGGAACAACTGAACAATAGTGCTAAAGAGGTAGATAAAAAGCTAGTTGACGCGATATTAACTCGTCTGAAAAAAGGCGAGGCGCTTGAGCCGCGCGATTTTGACGTATTGGTAAACGATTTAGTTGATGCTGATCTAGATTCTGCTATGGCTAAAATGAGTTTGTCTCCGCACGGGTTTAAGAACGTGCAACATATGTTAAACACTTTAGGAGTTGAATCGGTACACCATGAAGATGTGGTGGCGGTTCAGCAAGAATCGGAAGATGCCAAAGGATTGCAGGCCAAGATTGATAAGTTGCCAGCTTTTTGGCAAAGACAAGCTCGAAGTGCACTACGCAGTGGTGTGGTGAGCGTTGGCGTGGGGGCATTGTTGATCACTGTGTTTGGATTACCATTATTGCCAGTACTGGGTGGTGCGGCGGCGTCTTATTCTGGGGCAAATATCGGTCGGGGAATTGCCGACGCGGCATATCGCGAACGTAATTTACGCGGGACCAAAGAAGGTGAAGAAAGCTTGGCTTACAAAGTGGCTCAAGATAAGGTGGCAAATATTGTCACAATGCGGGAGTTTGGCAAAAAATATCAGGAAACAGTGAATGTAAATGAACGAGCGGAGCTAGCCAAGCAGATTTTTGATCGCATGAAATTTAATGAAAGTGCCAACTTAAAACAATATAAAAGTTTGTCTAAAAAAGCGCGGTTGATGGAAATGGGAGCCGGAATTTTAGGTGGGGGAATGGTAGGTGGAATACTGGCTCAAGCGTGGCATAGCATGGCTGTATCGCATGAAGTGGCGCGTGAAACAAAAGAACGAACTGTTGCCAAATTAGCGGAATGGGCTGAAAAAGGCGTGCGAGTAGATGACGGGCAATTAGTAGTGGGTGAAAATCTTAAGCACCTTGGACATGTGCTTAAAAAGACCGCTGATGATGCATGGCGTTTTATAATTGAACAAAAAGATATTACGGCGGCGATGGATAAATTAGGCGAGCACTGGCAACAGTGGATGCACGGTAATGTAGATGGCGGATCTTTTGATTTAGCTGATGCTCCTGTAGTACCTGCCGATATGCAGGGAGCGGAGACATTTCATATTTCCTCATGGAATAACATGGTTAATAGTGTAGCAAGCGAGCAGGTTGCAATCGAAATGGCCACTCAAAATGCTGAAAACGTGCTTACGCCACTCATAACCGCTGGAGCAACGAGTGGTGCCATGGCACTTGAGCACGGTCTTCGACCTGAATTTGGGGCTGATGGGCAACCTCTTGGGCGTATGACGAAGGAAGATCGCCACTCATTACGCGCACTTTCGGCCACTGCCGGTACAATGAAGCGCCAAGCTGATTCTACGACCGCGCACGGCACAAACGGTGCTGGCGGCGGGGGAGGTGGTGGAGGTAGTGCCGGTGGCGATGGTTCAGAATCAGATGTAACAATTATCAATCCGAGCACCCATGTTATTACACCTGACAGCACCGTTGTTTCGGGCGATACGGATGTCATTAGTCCGAAAACCACAGTAATTCGTTCAGGCACAAGTGTTGTTGGATCAGATACTGACGAAACGCCAGCTGGCCGAACGGACGCTTTAGATGCTGAAGATGAAACAACATCGACACGTAAAACTGACAGTACCGACGAAGAAACAAAAGAAGAACTAAAAACTGTAGAAATTCGTCCACAAATGGCACACGAGATTGGTCGTAATGAAAATGCGGTGCAATTTAATGTATCTAATGTTGAACGAGGGTCTACGATTTTACTCAAAATTGAGCGATCAATGCAAGTTCCAAGCGCAGATGGATCAGTTGGCGAGTGGTCGTATATTAACCTACCAAGTCTTATTATTAATGGGGATGAATGTATTACTCGATTGGAAAACGACACCCCAGAACGTCGTGCCAATAGTTCGAGAGCACGTCAGATTGAAACAGCGTTTCGTGAAAACTCAAACTTAGATGCACAATACGTAGCAATTCAAGTATTTCCAGCCAAGCTAGATGACAATGATTTATGGGGATATGATTTGCTTTCTTCAGATAAAACAAATGCCATATTAGCAGAATTACGGGTTGAGAATTCAATTACTCATGATGAACATTCAACTACCATGGGTGATCGGGAAAAATATGCTGAAAATGATCAGAGAAAGTGGCGAAGGCGCGTTAAATCATCAAACATGCAAAAACGCGAAGATCAATCACAGCAAAAAAAGAATGGTGGGACAATTGACGTGGAGCGAGATTATATTGAAAGAACTAATCGGCGCAACACTTTGGAGGAAGTGCCAAATGTTAAAGTTGAAAATGAAATACATAAGGGTGACGTGATTTCTGTTCCATTGGATGAGGTTAGAATTCGCATGCGTATGCAACGAGCTAATGAAGAAGATGATATGGATGATGTAATTGATGGCAAAAAGCGAGTGTATTCATTCCAAAGATTTACGCTTGAGGATACGAGTGGCAAAAGAGTAAAGGTTATATGTTTACAAGCGATTGAAGATAGTGAGCAATTTCAGGAAACATTAAGATATGTCATTGAACACCCTGAAATTAATCATCTAAATATGGAAATTGAGACAGAGGATTATGACAAGAATGATGACGGGGAAATGATATTGCGTAGTTATCACATTGGGTCAGTGTCATTAGATCAACCAATAAAGGGTGATAAACCCGCCAAGCCAGTCTTAACCAAAATGCCATCCCTGCCGATACCAGATGTACCTACAGAGCCAGCCGAACCAACATCTCCATCAAAACCAACCATTCCCACCGAGCCAACAGATCCCGTGCTCACCTCTGAGCAAAAATCTGATGAAATGCAACGTATCACTCAGCTTTTATTTGCATACCGAGAAGCCGGTGAAAAATGGTTAAGGGAATTTGACAATCCTAATGATATAAATTCCCGCCTCACTGCAGAAGGGTTAGTAAAACGAGCGGATTTTGAGCAAGTATTTAACCGATGGATAGCTGGTGAAATGCTTCGAGAATTAGTTGAGAATGACTTAGATACGAATTTGCAACAAGTGCGACAAGCAATAGCTGATGCTATTCATTCTGTTGATTTTAAACCTTTAGATTATATAACACAACACAGTATAATAAGTGAAATATCTGACTATCCCATAATTATGAAAAATTATTATCAATTTAATCAATCTCTACATAAAATTGCTGATGGTATTGTTAATAAATATATAAAAGACGGGCCGCCTGCGCCTCAAACCAGTGGCATCGAATCAATAATTTTGCCCGATGACGCGGAACAACCGATAAGTGAACAGGAGCGGGAAGAAGGGCAAATTAGGGATATTCGATTTGCGTTAGCAAAATATCAAAATATCGGGCGAGAATGGCTTGGTAACCTTGATGCCGATGAGGCAGAAAACCCACGGTTTAATATGTTTGGTCTGGCTGACGATGAGCATCAGCGAGAAATTCAATACCGCTTAATGGTTGGGGGTATGTTATTTGAGGCGGTTGAGAAAGCGCTTGATCCAAACAAAGTTCCGGTTGTTATAACATCTGTTGCAAGCAAAGTACAGGTATTTAAGCAGTTTAATTTACTCAAGCGAATTTTTAGAGCCAGTAGCGTGTTTGAAACTGTAAATAAAGATTATAAGCAACTACAAAAATGGGTTAAAAAGATTGCTGATGGGATTATTGAGTTTAACACCGAACCGACATTGCCTGAACCGCCGACTGAACCACCAGCAAGTCCGATCGCGGCTGAGGTTGAGGCACTGTCCGCATCGCCGACAACTGCTGAACCACCTGCACCTGATGTAGAGGGTAAAAAAATGGCAGACAATTTAGTGGCTGCAATATGGGAACAAAAACCTAAATTGGGCGATATATCTGATTTGAGCATTGAGGAACAGTTCTTAACCTGTGCTTACAACCGCAAACATTCAGGTGAATTATTGCCTGGTAATGGTCATAGTGAAGATATGAAACGGGAAGCCAGGATTGCCCTTGATGCTGACGGTCAGAGTGGCGAAGCTAGATTTGATGCGATAACCAAAATTGAAGAGTTACAAGAAAAAGCATATCTAGGAAGCGCAAAAATGTGGGAACAAGCGGCGTCAAGTGCTGAATCTGCAGATAGGGGAGTGGTAACGTCCAAAGTGGCACAACCCACCGTTGAAGCGCCTGCGGCGGTTGAACCAGAACGGGTAAAAATTGATACACGTAAATTAGTCAAAGAACCAGAAGGGACGGAAATATGAGCGAAATTCAACCACAAAACGCAGATCCAACGTTGGCAAATGACGCTGGCGAACGTCTAAAGACTGCTATTGAAAGCGGCAACGTTAAGGACGCTTTAAAAGCTAGTTTAGAGTTACTGGAGGATGGGCGAATTACCGAAGCGGATCTTTTTTCAGTGCTTTTAATGAGTATTCCAGACAAAATGGAAGAGGCAAATAGTGCCTGGCATGAAGCCAAGCAAAAAGGCGATGTTGGTGA
>CAZQEC010000019.1:5797-6618 GCA_964591565.1 uncultured Candidatus Saccharibacteria bacterium
TGAAATGGTGCGAGTTTTGTTGACTAATCCCGAGTGGTGGAAGGTGGTTTTGGACGCGGAAAAGGGAGAAGCAAATATCAAAGCAATAATCAATCGATTCGAAGAGGTTAATGCTACCAAATTGGCCGAAAAAGATGCTGAAACTGATAAGCTTAATAGACAACATCTCGAATTGGTTAGCGACAAGCATTTATTGCAAGAACAATTAGCACGAGCTTTGACACCAAATGCAACCTTGACCAAAGTTGATGGAGATAAGGCAAAAATTTACGCATTTGATGATCCTGTTCGTAATGAGCAAAAAATGGATGATCGAAATAATGCGAATCTTGCGAAAAAGGATGAGATAATTGGTCAGCTTAATGCCGAAATAGTGACCAGTGACGCCGAAAATGCTGAATTAAAAAAACGAATCAAATCTCTGGAGGCAGAAATTGAAGCCGCGCAACAAGAAATGCATGAAATGATCAAAGAGAATGATACAAAAGAAGCGCAAAGAGCACCTCTTCCAACAGAACCTAATCAGAATGATTCAAAACCGCCAGTCGAAAATGCAACAACCCTTCTTAAAGCAATGTCTGAAATCTACGATGAAATTGGGATGGATAAATACGCTGGTGGTTTTAGTGAAGAAGATCAGGCTCGAATCGGAGAAAAAATAAAGACAGTAATAAAGGGTATTAAAGATATGCCTGTCAGTGCTACACCAACTGATGTGTCTACACCCGATGTCATACCGTCTGCACCGGACGATTCGGGAACTCCTGGAGTGGAAATATCGCCAATTATGCAAGAAATAGACCACTTGAGAGAATTGGGTC
>CAZQEC010000019.1:6628-9010 GCA_964591565.1 uncultured Candidatus Saccharibacteria bacterium
CGTGTTTAGTCCAGAGCAAGAGTTGGTACGTGGGGTTTATTTTGAAAAACGTCCTGATGAAAATATGCAAGTTAGCACGGACATATACCACGCCGCCTTAGAAAGTGCTCAACGAGTATTGAACGCCCCAGAGGATCAGGTGGAGAAATTGATGTATGATCTGCATCATAAAGTGAATGAATGGATCAGTAAATACACAGATAATTCAAAAACAACTCACGCAGTGTCCGAAGTCACCCCAGCGCCAGAGCAACGCGAAGTGAAGATAACTGGTATGAGAAACGTAATAGATAATTTAATAAAGCATGGCAAAAAAGAAAGGCCGAATGAACCTGAATGGAAGCAATTATACATTGGAGTCTATCGTAATATTTTTCTTTTAAATGACGGATACGAGTTTCATGGCGAAAAATATGACGCAGTGGTTGAATGTGCCAAAAAAGTGATTGCGGGTTTAGAAAACGCAAATGATAGTAAGCTCGCTACTTTGGTAAATGATCTGTACCAAGCAATAAACAATATGCATAATCGAGCAATACCAAAACCGAATGAGGTGCAGGCAAATGACAATATTGTTCCAGCACCCGAGCAAACATTGGAACATGAATCTGCGCAGGAATTAAGCATAATTGACTGCTCGCTTGAGAAAATCAAAAACGGTGTTACTAATATTAACGCTGAGATTAAAATTATGGGCTATGATCCAAGCAAAAAATACGTCGCATACCTAGTTGACGAAAACCAGAATAAAGCATTTTTTGAAAAGATTGAGATAGTCAATGGTCAGCCTGGCGCGACAAAAATGCAACTCAAGAATTGTAATATTCCAGATAATTTTACATCTTACGAATATTCTGTCGTTCTAGTTCTTGAAAGCGGGGGAACCGAGGCTAGATGGGAAAACATAGCACTGGCGTATAATTTGAAGAAAAATTCAAAATAGATGCTCTTTGCTCGGTGAAAAAACTTGTACTAACCACCACTTCCGAGCTATGATTTAGATAGAAAGTATTATTATTTATGCTTTGTTGTCATTTCGACCAAGCGTCGCGCGTGGAGAAATCTATAAAAATTATTAGAGATTTCTCGACTGCACCCCGCGCCATCTGGCGCAGGACTACGCTCGAAATGACAGAATTTTTAAGACAAGTAATATAATAATTAAGGAGCGGTAGCTTATGAGCTATGATCCGAATCAATTACAAAAAACTTTACCAGAAGTCGTTATACCAAATGACGGTGTTCAGACGACGGAAGACGACTTGCCGCCAGTAGCTATAACAGAGGACGGAATACAGAGGACAGAAGACGGAGGATGGAGAACGGAGGACGGAAGTTCGGAGGTAGTTGCTCAAAATTCTGAAAATCCTGAAATAGATCTGCCAGTAGGGGAGAGCTTGCCGGGTGTGGACGCTGTCCCAAATACTGAACCGACACAAACCATTCCAGACAGTCCAGTTGTTCCCGATCAACCGCCTTCTGCGGAGCCGATTGTTGAGCCACCGGTGGCTGAAAATACACCCGAGACATTATCTACAGCTTCGCTTGAGGTGCCACATCAAGAATCAAGTGGACTAAAAGTTGCCGACATATTATCTACGGCTGATACAATGCGGAGAGCATCAGAAATAATTAGGGGAGACGGTTCGGGTGAATTGGGGAGTGGGGCAGCTAATTTAGATCGTGAGATATTAGCCGCGAGAGAGGAAATTAATTCAGGGGGGCAATGAACGAGCGCGTGTTACCAAACGATCCAACTATAAGTACCAACGCTGGTTTTGGCTGGCTGTGGTTTTTGCTGTTTTTGGCGGTCGTCGTTTTTATTATCACCATTTTTATTTGGTATCGTAAGCGCTCCTACGAACGCAAAAATTTTAAACGCTCGTTAGAGCTAGTAATGCTCAAAGTAGCGGTGCCAAAACAAAACACGGTTTCGGAAGAAGAAACTCGCAAAGATTTTCGTGAACTAATTACGGTCGCCGAGCCGCTATTTGCCAGTTTAGAGCATTTATACGATCACGCGCGTCGTTTTAAAAATGAGCCGCAAGACCACATTAGTTTTGAAATTGCGGCGCACCACGGTGAGATATTTTTTTACGTTGGTCTATCCAAACACTTGGTTAGTTTGGTCGAAAAGCAGATCCACAGCCAATATCCGACTGCGCACATTGAGGAGGTCAAGGATTATTCCATTTTAACTAATCCAAACGCGTATATTGTGGCAGATCAGTTAAAACTATCCAAAAACTTTGTTTTACCCATTCGTACTTACAAAACGCTCGAATCAAACAGCTTAAATCCGATCACCAATACCTTGTCTAAACTGGGTAATGACGGCACGGCGGTGGTGCAAATTTTGGTGCGGCCGACCGACGGCACCTG
>CAZQEC010000019.1:9020-21433 GCA_964591565.1 uncultured Candidatus Saccharibacteria bacterium
GGCGCGGGCAAGTTTCATACTGGGCGAAGCAACTGCAATTAGGCAAGGGGTTTAATCCGGGCGCCGATACGACGCCAAAACAGGTGTGGAATATGTTTAGCAAGTCGGTAGGCAAATCTACCCACACGGCTGACCCAACAATTGAGGCCGAAAACCGCTCGCTCACGCCCATGCAAGATGAACAGCTGAAACTGCTAAACTTAAAAGCCAGCAAAACCGGTTTTGAAACCCAAGCTCGGATTATTGTGACTGGGGCAGATAAAGTAACGGCCGAGATGAACTTGAAAAATATTGTGTCGGCGTTTAGTCAATTTGCCGACCCAACCGGCAACGCTTTTCGCCAAGCCCATTACAAAAATACCGCCAGATTAATTTTGGATTATATTTTACGCACTTTTGGGCCGGGTCCGACGATGATTTTAAACACCGAAGAAATAGCATCTATTTTTCATTTTCCAAATCGTTTGGTTGAAACACCAAATATTCATTGGCTTAAGGCCAAAAAAACAGCGCCGCCGCCTAATTTGCCGACCGAGGGGCGAATGCTGGGAATATCAAAATTCCGCGGTGAGGACAAGCCGGTCTTCATCAAGCCAGCCGATCGCCTGCGCCATTTATGGGCGGTTGGAAAAACCGGTGTCGGTAAATCAACCTTATTACAAAATATGGCGGTAGACGATATTAAAGAGGGATTGGGCGTGGCGTATTTGGATCCGCATGGCGATTCGGTGGAGTACATATTGCAAAACGTGCCGGCAGAGCGCATGGATGATGTTATTTTATTTGATCCGAGCGACACCGAACGACCAATGGGCCTAAACTTGTTAGAGTGGAAAACCGCCGAACAGCGTGATTTTTTGGTGCAAGAAGCGGTACAGATATTTTATAAATTATTTGATCCGAATCAAACTGGCATTGTTGGGCCGCAGTTTGAGCATTGGATGCGTAACGCCGCTTTAACATTAATGGCAGATCCGGAGGGCGGAACACTGATTGAAATTCCGCGCCTTTTTACCGACAAAGAGTTCGAAACAAAAGAACTAGCTCATGTAACTGACCCAGTGGTGCGGGCGTTTTGGGAGCAACAGATGGTCAAAACGAGCGATTTTCATAAATCCGAAATGCTTAATTATTTCACCTCCAAGTTTGGTCGTTTTTTGACGAACACTATGATGCGCAACATTATGGGACAAGCCAAATCAGCTTTTGATTTTCGCGACGTTATGGATAATAAAAAAATCTTGCTGGTTAACTTATCTAAAGGTAAAATTGGCGAGGTTAATAGTAACTTACTCGGTATGATTTTGGTTTCAAAACTGCAGGTGGCGGCGCTTTCACGCGCCGATATTGCGGAAGAAGAACGCGTGCCGTTTTATTTGTATGTGGATGAGTTTCAAAACTTTACTACCGACGCTTTCGCCACCATTCTTTCTGAGGCGCGAAAGTACCGCCTCGCTTTGCAAGTGGCGAATCAATACATCGAACAGTTAACGGAAGATATTCGTAACGCAGTTGTGGGTAACGCTGGCACATTAGCGGCGTTTCGAGTCGGCGCGGCTGACGCGGAGTATTTAGCCCATGAGTTCGAACCACTTTCACCCGACGATCTTATAAATATCGATAAATACAATTTTTATCTTAAATTACTGATTGATAATCGCGCCGAGCGTCCATTTAACTGCGAAACCGTACCACAATCTACTACCGGGAACGTCGAGGTGGCAAATATGATTCGTCATTTATCTCGTCTTAAATATGGTCGCGATGCCGTTGTGGTGGATCAAATTATTCGCGATCGTGCGAGGGTAGACAAAATAGAGCTTGGTGCCATAGATGAACCAGTACCTAGTAATAGATAAGGGGGAACGTATTATGTATCAGGTATCAGGTATAAGGGGGGAGAATTAAGAATTATCAATTTCCAATTAGCCCATCCTTCGCTAAAAGCTACGGAGGGCAGGCAATTTTCAATAAATTAGCAATATTCAATTTTCAGTTATTCAATCAATAGTTCTCGCGAACGCTCGAACATTATTGTTCGAGGAACTTCAGTTCCGAGAACTATTCGCCCCTGATACATCTTTTAGCTATTAGTTTTTAGTTCTTCGCTCTTCGCTACCTGCTACTTACTACTTGCTACTCCCTATTAGCGTGCTCTCGCTCGACTAGTCGAGCCGTTTATGTTAAAAACTGTTGATTATTTGTTTGACTAGTGGTATAATCAATTCCAGAAATGTAATAATATAAAAAATGAATAGCGAGGTGTGCCATAAGTACATCAATTTTGCGGACGTTTTTGTCTCAGGAGCATGAAAATATGAAAGAAGACTTTGATGCCCAGGCCATTTTAGACGGTTTGGTAGCTGGATTAGAAGCCAAAGCGCGAAAAGTAATATCGGCGCGTTGTGGTTTGGGTGGTAACAAAAAAGTGACTTTGTCATTTATTGGTAATGAACTGCACTTGTCTCGCGAGCGCATTCGTCAAATTGAGCGCGACGCCATAATTAAATTGTGCGACCGCCTACACGACAATTTCGAGACCGCTATTCAATACATTACCGGAGTGATAGATAGTGCTGGTGGAGTATTGGCTGAAGAGGAATTGGCCAAACTGGTGTTGACAAAAGATCGCCAAAATCCCGCCCAATACAACGCTTTGCGTTTATTTTTGCGCTTGACCAAGCATCTGATTGAAATTAAAGATTCTAAAACCACGCGCACCGGCTGGGTGCTCAAGGTGATCGATGCCAAGTCGGTGTACGATGCAATGCAAGTGGCTCATGATCAAATTGCGCCCGCTGGTAAAGTGCTTGATTTCTCAACACTTTGGGAAATGTGCCCAGCGTATCATCAATATCCAAAACAGTTTTTGCAAAACTCAATTTCGCTGTCGCGCGAGATTATTACAACCACAGATGGTCAATACGGTTTAGCCACTTGGTCAACCATTAATCCAAAAAACATGCGTGATAAAATATATTATGTGTTGAATCAGTCTGGCGCGCCATTACACTTTACTGAAATTACTAAAAAAATTCACGAAAACGCCTTTGATAGTAAAAAAATAGTTCAGCCAACGGTACACAATGAATTGATTGCCGACGACCGTTTTGTGTTAGTTGGACGAGGCATTTACGCTTTATCGCACTGGGGTTACAAACCTGGTACGGTTGAAGATGTGATTGCGGCCGTATTGAAAAAAGCCAAAGGTCCAATGACGACCGATGAAATTGTGACCGAAGTGCTAAAGAGTCGTCAAGTCAAAAAAAATACCGTCATTATTAATTTGCAAATTAAGCCACAGTTCGTCAAAGTCGGTCGAAAACTCTACACCATAAAACCTGCGACAAAAGGGGAAGTGACGGCTGATGTTCAAGATACGCTTAAGGTAGCGGCGAAAGAAGCAGGTAGCAGGTAGCTTGTAGATCGTATCAGGTATTAGGTATCAGGTATTAGGTATCAGGGCTGACTAGGATACACTTTTGTTTTTCAGTGTCATTTCGAGCGTAGAGACGTTTATCGTCTCGTAGTCGAGAAATCTTTAAAGATCTTTCCACCCGTTCGACAAAGCTCACGGAGTCAAGATGACAATGTAAAGTGTACCCCTGGTATCAGGGGGGTTGCTGGTAGCTAGTAGCAGGTAGCGAAGAGCGAAAAGACGTATTAGGTATCAGGTATAAGGTATAAGGGGGCTTTAGAATTGGTGTCTCTTTCCCTCCTTTCCCTGATACCCCATACCTGATACATGATACGATTTGATTGCCAATTATCCATTATCACTTACATTATCATTTATGCATTATGATTTATGCATTTGTCTTGTTATAATTTACCTATAGGGGACTAACGTTATGGCTTTGGCTATCTTTATTGTAGTAATGCTTGTGCTAATCGCGCTAGTGGGTGTTTTTGCCTTACGTTCAGTGTGGGGGCGTATTAGTTTTGATCAGCGTAAATTAGAGTGGCTTTCCAGTCGCCAACACGTATTGCTCATGATTGAGGTGCCACGGTATAACGATAAAACGCCGCTGGCCGCTGAACAAATGTTTGCCAGTCTGCACGGCATTCAACAAGCTGGCGGTGAGTTTCAGGAGCACATTAGCTTTGAAATTGTGGCGGTCGGCTCAAACATTCGTTTTTACGTTTATTGCCCGGTGCATTTACGTGATTTTGTAGAAGGTCAAATTTACGCTCAATATCCGTCGGTTGAAATTGTTAAAGTAGATGACTACACTAAAACAATTGATCTATCGCGAGAACATTTAGTTGGCGCAGAGTTGGAGATGACAAAGTCTGAGTTTTATCCGATCAAAACATTTGCCAACTTTACGGTTGATCCCTTGGCCGGCATTACAGCGCCTTTGGCTAAAATGGAAGATACAGAGCAAATGTGGATTCAAATTCTCATTCGTCCAGTTGATGATAACTGGCAAATTCGTGGCACAAAATTTATCGAAAATATGCGCGCTGGGTTCGGGGCAAAAAAATCAATCGCCAGGGGAGTGATTGGTGGTTTTGGCACACTGGCGACCGATACCGTGCGCGAGGCAGCTAGCCCGGGCTCGATTAAAGTTGATCCAGGCGCCAAGATTGAAACTAAATTGTCTGGTTCTATCGAGAGCGGGCTCAAAGGAATTGAAGAAAAAATTAATAAACTAGGGTTTGCCACCAAAATTCGCATCGTGGCAATTGCGCCAGATATGTATTCGGCTCAAGGTAAAGTAATGAGCGTGGTGGGCGCGTTTAAGCAGTTTAACACCACTAACTTAAATGGTTTTACCGCCAATCAAATGGTCGCCGATTCAACCAGTCTTTTTGATCACTACACCGCGCGCAGTTTTGATGACTCAGGGCAGATATTAAATATCGAAGAGCTGGCGTCGCTTTACCACCTGCCAAATATCACGGTGGAAACACCCAACATTGTGTGGACGCGGGCTAAAAAAGGTGAGCCGCCCAGTAATTTACCATTGGTGGGAGTTGTACCAGCGGCAGAGTTAACTCGTATTGGAAAAACGAACTTTCGCAATTCGGAAAAGGAGTTTGGGATTAAATTAATGGATCGTCGGCGTCACACTTATGTAATAGGGAAGTCTGGTACCGGCAAAAGTACATTATTAGAAAATATGGTTATTGATGACATTAATGAAGGCAGGGGAGTAATTTTGGTTGATCCGCACGGCGAAACGTACGAACATGTGCTGGCGGCGGTGCCAAAGCACCGCATAGATGATGTAGTATCATTTGATCCGTCTGATCGCATGCATCCGATTGGTTTTAACTTACTCGAGCAGGTTGATGAAGATCTAAAGGGCATTGTAGCGTCGGGGTTCGTCGGCATCTTTGAGAAGATGTTCAGCAACTCGTGGGGCCCGCGCCTTGAGCACATTTTGCGCAACACGGTGCTGGCTCTATTGGAATATCCGGGCTCAACTATGATGGGTATTCCGAAAATGTTGACTGATAAAAAATATCGTCAAATGGTAGTGGCGGTGCTGAAAGACCCAGTCATTCGTGATTTTTGGGAGAATGAATTTGCTAGTTGGGATCAAAAGTTTGCCGCTGAAGCGGTGGCGCCAATTCTAAACAAAGTGGGACAGTTTATTGCCTCATCAACAATTCGCAACATAGTTGGTCAGCCCAAATCGACGTTTGACGTACGGAAACTGATGGACGAGGGCAAAATTTTGCTGATTAATTTGTCACGCGGAAAAATTGGCGAGGACAATTCGGCTATGTTGGGTGCTATGATGATCACCAAAATACAACTGGCGGCTATGAGTCGAGCCGATATTACCGAAGACTTACGCACCGATTCGTATTTATACGTTGATGAATTTCAAAACTTTGCCACCAAAAGCTTTGCTACCATCCTTTCAGAGGCACGAAAATATCATCTCAATTTGGTGATGGCCAACCAATACATTGCTCAAATGCCCGAAGAGGTGCGGGATGCGGTGTTTGGCAACGTCGGCACCATAGTGACGTTTCGGGTTGGGGCAGGGGATGCTAGCGAGCTGGTCAAGGAGTTTACGCCCGAGTTTACGGAAGTGGACTTGACCAATCAAGATATTCATAAAATTTATATTAAACTGTCAATTGACGGCTTAACTGGTCCCGCATTTTCGGCTAATACCTTAAGACCAATTGCGCCTGACACCAACTACACCGATGACATTGTGCGACATTCGCGCGAGCTTTATTCGCGTAGTCGGGCTGAAGTGGAGAGCGAGATGGGGACAGACATGGACGTTGTCAGACCGAAATCGCCAGTGGCTAGTGATGGCTCAATTGCTCTGCCGGCGATAAAAATTAATCGCGAGCACATTATCAACGGTTTATATTACAAAGAACTGCACGCCACCGGTGGGGTGAAATGGTGGGAAGGGGAGTCGATAGAAGCGGTTATTGCGGAAGAAGAAAAGAAGCGGCAGAAGTTTTTGGTTAAAAAAGTGGAGCAATTGAAAGCAGGAACTGAGCAGATGACAGAAGACAAAGGACAGAGAACAGAAAATAGGGGAGCGGGCGGCCAGGATTTGAAAAATGATGAGCAAAAGGGGAGTGATTTGGGGGAGAGGGGGCTTGGAGTTAATTCCACTAACATTTCAAATGATGATACGTCAGATGAGAATAATTTAAATTCTACAAATACCCCATTTTTGACTAAAAATGATCAAAATTTGTCAGATAATATGAAATCTGGTCAAACTGATCATTTGAGCTCAAATTCAGGTTTAGAGTCTCGCGTCGATGATTTAGCGACTGAATACGATCAATCTACAACCTCTAACGTCGCCAAACACGATCAGAAGGCACCAGAATCGCCTACAAGCCCCGAAACACCCAATATGGGTATAATTGACAATCAAAAATCAATTTTAGAGCGGTTTATGTCTAGTAAGATTACGGATTTAGATGACGATGATGCTGTTAATAACAAAAAGGTAAGTCACACTGAAGATGTACCCAAAGGATCACCAACGGTTGCGTCAAAATCCTCTATTTCGGAGCTAGACGAAGGTGTGCCGTACTCAATTCCATCAGAATAAATTACATCATTGATCGCTAAACAATGTCGCAGAACATACATTGTGCGACATTGGTACTGTTCGAGGAGTTTTGCGACGAACTATTTTTACATTTAGTTCTCGCTGGCGCTCGAACAATAATAATTTATAATTACCATTAAAATGACCTAGCCTGCTCTTGAACCTATGCTATCTTATGCTCTAGACATTATGATTTATTCATTATAATTTATCCATTTCTTCATACCACTCCCCTACCCACTTCACTATTCGTCATTGCGAGGAGCGAAGCGACGCGGCAATCTATATTTTATATGAATAAAATATATTAACTAGCCGATAAACTACGTGCATACGGAAATAGATTATCGGATCTATAATTATATGTTTAGTCGGACCAAGCACTCCCCTATTCATTGAGACTCAATTAAGTTTTTTTGACATAAGTTCAGCCCGATCTACGGTGTTTTGCAGTCGGGCTGGTGGTGGGTGGTTATTCCCACCTCTGTGGGATGACTTGAGGCCGTTCGGCAGGTGGATATGGACCCACCTGATCACGCGTTTGCACATCACTGAGGAGCAGTTCGACGTATCCAGACGCGTCTTGCAGGCGTTTGAGGTGTCTTATCATCTCAAGCATATTGCTAGCCAGACTCGCCTCTGCTTTGCGCGTGCAAACAGGTAGCCTGAAATCGTAAGACGAAACGTCGTACTTCAGGTAGCGAAAGATGGCCTCGGGCGTCTTTGCGCCTGATTCTTGCGATGCGTTTATTAGCTCGGTCAGCGTTTGGAATATTCGTCTAGTACAGGCAAGTGCCTCTCCGACGCTTGCGTAATTTGCCGTCGAGAGAGCGTCGAGATCGAATACTGGTATAACAGTGCCGACGCGGTTTCGGCAAAGCAGAATTCTCATCAGACGGTTCCTTTCATGCTGTGTGTTTTTGCAGTTCTGGCTGAGGGGCTTCGCGTCACGACTATGGCCGCTCACACTCCTGATATGCCATCGGATCCCATACATTGGGATCATCCAGACTGTTTGCAAGCCGATTTTCGACGGCGCCAAGCGTTGCGCCGAGCTTTGCATCAATGTCTGGATCAAACGGTACGACTGGATAGTCCAATCCGGACGGATCCGGATCAATCGGGCCATCCAAACCGATACGCCTTTCTAAATCTGCATCAAGCGGTTTGTTTGGCACGTCGAGAAACTCGAGCAGATTCCCGTCTGGTGCGGTGTCCGACGGCTTGCCGATTTTGGACAGACGACTCACGACTTCCGCATCCGTTTCGATAGCACACAACATCCGTTTTTGTAATGTATCAAACATCGTTGCGAGGGCACGCTCGTCGGCCCACTCCCCCTCGAACACACGAAAGTGATCTGCCCCGCACAAGATGTTGAGATTTTGACAGGCTTCGATCATGTTGCGGGTTTTTTTCAATTCAAGTTGGACCAGTCGCTGAACCGTAGTGGCCATCAGATTCATTTGAAACATTGGCCTGCAGAATGATTGTTGGTTAAAGACTGCAACCACACCCTGCTTCCATCGGCCTCCTCGCGTTTTCCGACACAGTACAACCACGCGCTTGACGGACGTATTATTTGCCACCGTGTTCTCCTTTGTCAAAATGCGGCTAGGCCATCTAGGCACAGCATTGCCAAACTATATCACTACGGCGCGAAATGTCAATCGAAATTAGGGAGACTCCTTGTACAGGGTCGCACCCTTTAAAGGGTCGCACCCTATGCAGGGTGAGACCCTGCGAGAGGGATTAGTGTTTTTTAGAGCGTTCTTGCCACATTACTAAAAGCGGGGTGGCGTTGAAGATTGATGAATACGTTCCAACGGCGATACCGAGCAGAAGTGCCAGTGTGAAGCCCTTGGTACTCTCTCCCCCGAGTAAAAATAACACCAGTAATACTAACAACACCGTCAAAGATGTATTTAATGACCGCGCCAGAGTTTGCACAATACTCATATTGGCTACGTCGGCAAAGGGGGCGCCAGGGTTTAGGCGCAAATTTTCGCGAATGCGATCAAACACGACGATTGTGTCGTGCACCGAAAAGCCCATGACCGTTAATAACGCGGTAATAAATAAGCTATCCACCTCAATGAAGTCAAAAAATCGTCCCAGTAGTGCGAACATACCAACGACAAAAAGTAGATCGTGCAGGAGTGCGGCAACAGCGGCAAAGCCGAATTTCCAAGAGTTGGCAGGTTTCGGAATTTTACGAAACGCCCAAGCAATGTAAAGAATAATGGCGATTGAAGCAATGACAACGCGAAGCACGGCGTCATTTGTTTGTTTTTTCCCAATGGTCGGTCCAACCGTTTCATATCTTGTTTCTTTGGCATCTTTAAACGCGGCTGAAATCGCCGACTTTATTTTTTCGTGCTCACCTTCGCTCAAAGCATCGGTTTTTAATCTAAATGCTTTGTCCCCGCTTAACTGCACCGTTTTAGTTTTTAAATCAACGTCTTTCAAACTGTTAACCACCGCGTCATTGGTCACGCTCGCCCCAGTTTCATATTCAAGTACTGCCCCACTCTTAAAATCAATGCCGACGCGTACGCCACTTACGGCTAGCACAATCATCACTGGTATTATCATCAACGCCGAAATACCAAACCACAGCCATTTCTTTTGTACAATTTGGGGAATGCTAGGCATGGATTGTTCCTTTGAGCGGTGTCAACATTACTAATTTAAGCAAAATTCGGGTAATGGTGATGGCGGTAAACATACTGACTAAAACACCAATTGCCAGCGTGAGAGCAAAACCACGAACCAGTCCAGTTGTGCCAATAAATAATATGAACGCGGTGAGCAGTGTCGAAGTGTTGGAGTCGCGAATACTGGTCCAAGCGCGCGAAAATCCCTCGTCAATCGCAATTCGCGCCGGTTTGCCCCGTTTTAGTTCCTCACGCATCCGTTCAAAAATTAAGATATTAGCGTCAACCGCCATACCAATGGATAAAATAAAACCAGCAATACCAGCTAGCGTCATTGTTACCGGTATTAGTTTGTAAATAGCGACGTTAATAAGCGTATAGATGATTAAAGCTAAAACGGCCAAAAATCCCGGCATACGATAATAAAGCATCATAAATAATGCCACGATCAAAAAACCAATAATGCCAGCCATTAAACTTTTTTGTAACGACTGACTGCCGAGTGTGGCACCAATAGTTTGTTGTGAGATAATTTTGATCGGCACCGGCAAAGCGCCCTGATTGAGTTGGCGTTCCAATTCTTTAGCACTTTCGACGGTAAAATTTCCGCTAATGACTGGCTCGCCATCGGTTATGGCACCGCGCACCACTGGGTTGGAAATTATCTCATTATCAAGCATAATGGCGATCGCTTTTTGCGGGTTGGCGGCGGCATATTGAGTTGTAATCTCACCAAACTTTTGTTTGGCTTCATTCTTCAGTATTAACTGTACTTGTGGCTCTCCGAGCAAACTTGATTTTCCACTCGAGCCGCTAGAGGTGGCTGGATCGCCAAAAGTGACTGAAGCGTTTTCGACGTCGGCGCCAGTAAAGACGACAGCGCCAGATTCATCTAAAAAGCTTAAATTCGGAAATTGACCAATTTTCTTAATGGCTTCGTCTACATTAACCACTCCGGGAAGCTCAACTAATAGCGTATTTTTGTCGCCAATTTGTCCGCGTTGTATTACTGGTTCAGAAACGCCGAGAGCATTAACGCGGTCATTAACCAGACCTTTAAGAGCGTCCAGTGATTGACTGTGTTTGTCGGAGGCAATTTTAGATAAATCGGCCTCATAAGTAATGGCTACTCCCCCTTTTAAGTCGAGTCCTTGATGAATAAAGAGTGAAGTTGTTTTAGAGCCCAGTTTTAAATTAGGTCCTTTGGGCAGTGCTATTAAAACAGCCACAGCAGTGACGATAACAATAAAAAGGGCGCGCCACAATAATTTTTTGGTAGACATTTATGAAACTTTCATATTACGAGTGTATGTTAACCTAGTGCTAGCGTTTGGTCAAGGTATAACGGATGATGGAAAATGGAGGATGGAGGACAGAAAAAATTTTCAATGATCAATTACCAATTTTCAATCAATTTTCATTTTTCCAATTTTCATAATTTCTCACAGTTTGATAATTGACAATTGTTAATTCGATGAAAATTGTAAATTGATAAATGATAATTCTATTTTGATATGACCTTGTCTAAAATAATTTTAGTTGCATGCGCCGCTGCTTCATCCAACTTGCCGTCAATATTGGTGAGGTTATAATCAAACTGCGGTTTATATTCTCTCTCGGCGTTGGCTTGCTCGAGGCGTTTTGAAATTAAATCTTTTTCATTAACACGTGATTTATCCAAAAGACGATGTGACAGTTGATCGTCTGGCGCATCCACAAAAATAGTGACCGCGAATGATCCAAAGTGTTTTTTTAGGTTAAGAGCGCCAATGGGCATTTTGTCACATATAACGTTATGTTGTTGAAGCAATAATTCTAGGTCAGTTTTGGACGTGCCATAGTAGCGACCGCTAGCGCTCATTACCTCGTATTCCAGCATTTCACCGCGATCAATGGCGTGTTTGAAATCATCCTTACTCAAGAAATGATAGTGTCGGCCATTAATCTCTCCCACTCGTGGCGGGCGTGAGGTAAAATTGACCAATTTGACCAATCCTAACCGCTTATTTTTCAGCAGTTCATTTATGACTGTATTTTTGCCACTACCCCCGGGGCCAGAGATGATAAAAAGATAATGCATGACCAGATCATATCAGAAATAGCTGGTAGCAGGTAGCGGGTAGAAAAGAGTGATTAGCTGATCTCGGACAAGCTACTGGCTACTCACTACTAGCTACTGGCTATTTAAAAACTGATCAAGCGCTTTTTTCAGATCTTCGGGCAACGGGGCTTCGAACGTGGTTGGTTTAGTTTGATTTGGTAAAACTATGGTCAAACTGGAGGCGTGCAGGAACTGCCGATGCAAGCCAATTCGCTTGGATAATATCAACGATACTTTAGAGCCATAAACCTCATCTCCGAGCACAGGATGTCCGATTATTTTAGCGTGCACCCGAATTTGGTGTGTGCGTCCGGTAATTGGCTGGGCGGAAACTAGAGTGGCTTTGTCGCCCTTTTGTGAGGTTAATATCTGCTCGATACTGATAACGGTTTTAGCTTCTCTCCCCTCCCCCGCTTCCACTTCGGCCATCTGTCGGCGATCTTTGACGCTTCGCCCGATCCAATTATGCACTTCAAGCGGTGATTGTTCGAGATGACCGAAAAGGAGGGCTGAATATATTTTAGTGACGCGGTGGGTTTGAATTTGCTTTGCCAAATGAATCATCGCATCAGTGTTTTTGGCGATAATCATTATACCCGAAGTGTT
>CAZQEC010000020.1:0-21242 GCA_964591565.1 uncultured Candidatus Saccharibacteria bacterium
AACTTGAGCTACTGAAAGCTACCCTAAAGTAAGATTTCTTAATGAGCTAATACGCTGATATTTTCCGATTTTATCTCGAACCAATTAGTTAATGCGGCTGGCCAATCTTTTCGATCCAATTTTAAAATTGCTTGGCAAATTTGCTCGGCTATCCTAACTAACTGCCCATCGGATAATGATGCGTAGTGAAATGGAGCCACTCCGGCCTGCAAAGTACCAAATAAGTCGCCCGGACCGCGCATTAACAAATCTTTTTCGGCTAAAGTAAAGCCATCGGTAAAATCAACCAAAAGTTGCAGTCGCTTCGTGGTGGTGTCATTCCAAGTGCTCGCAAACAAAAAACAATATGCTTGATTTAATCCGCGCCCCACTCGACCGCGTAGCTGATGCAGGGAAGCCAAGCCAAAGTGTTCCGCCCCTTCAATAATGATTGCACTTGCCTTGGTGATATCAACTCCCACTTCAATGACCGAGGTGGTCACTAAAATATCTAATTTGCCATCCCGAAATTGAGTTAGAACCTGCTCTTTTTCGGCTTGGCGCAGTTTGCCATGCAATAAACCAATGCGACGATGTGGAAACACATTCGTTAAGCGATCAAACTCTTTTTTGACCGCTTTTTTATCATCAGTCATAAATAACTGATCGCTGGTTTCCTCTATCGTCTCAATGGCCGGGCAAACCACAAACACCTGCTCGCCACGATCAATAATCTGATTAATGAAACGCTCGACCATTGGTCGGCTACGCTCGGAAGCCAGTTTAGTCATCACACTGCGCCTGCCATGCGGCTTATCTTTGAGGTATGATACGTCCAAATCTCCATATAGCGTCAGCGCCGCGGTGCGCGGAATCGGGGTGGCCGACATAGACAGTAAATGTGGCACTAAATGTTGCTTATTAAGGGTGGCCGCCCGCTGGGACACCCCAAACCGATGTTGCTCATCTACAATGACCAAACCAACGTTGCGATCCTGCATAATATCATCGCGCAGTAGCGAATGCGTCCCGCTTATAAATGCGACCCTAGATTCTTGCAGTGCTTTTAATGCTCGCTCGCGACTAACTTTTTGCCCATTATGCAAAATAAGTCCAGCCGTGAAAAGATAACTGTCTGCGCCGAGCTTTAATTTGAGCCAGCTTTGATAATGTTGCTCCGCTAACACCGTCGTTGGCGAAAGTAAAACAACTGATAATTGGTTGGCCAACGTGGCATCGGCGGCACCGAACGCCACCACAGTTTTACCTGACCCAACATCACCGTTGAGCAGGCGTCGCATCGGCACCTTTTGAGCCATATCTGATAGTATTTCACTCAAAGACTGAATTTGAGCTGGCGTCATTGTAAAATCCAATTTTTCGCTAAATTGCCTAAATCTGGTTTGATTCTGGACAATCGTTGGGGCGCTATTTTGCTTCAAACTTAGTTTAGACAATCGTGTCAACACCATAATTGACCAAAGTTCATCAACCGCGAGGCGCTTCAGACCAGCCGTCACCATGCCCAATGTTGGCGGAAAATGCAGTGCTTTTAGGGCGTCTCCAAGAGACATAATGCTAAACTGCTTCAACATCTCCCATGATAATGGATCAGGTATATCATTTATAAGATACGACACGCGAGATACTAACTGGCTAAAGCGACCACTGGTAATGCCAGTGCGCTCACTATAAACAGCCGCTATCATTTTATCGGTGTCTTTACAGATGGTCGGGTTTTGCAGTATTTTACCTTCAGCGCGATTATAGCCCACCACTCCACGCAGTCGTAAGATGCCCCCGACGCGTAAAGTTTGACTTAAATAGGGCTGATTAAACCAAATTGCGTCCATTACACCAGACGCGTCATGCACTGTCGCTCTGACAATCGCCATATATTTTCGGGCTGTGCGTTCGTTGGCCACTTTGGCTATGGTTGCTTGTATCACCACCGTATCGCCAATCGAGACACTTTTAATCGGCACGGCATGCGAATAATCAATCCAGCGCAAGGGCGTAGATCGTAATATATCACCAACCGTCTCAATGCCATGCGATTTTAGGGCTTTAGAAACGGCTGGCCCGACCCCGGCGACCGTTAACACTGGCGAATCTAGGGTCATTGGTACCCTTTTATAACAAAATTATTAGATCACAACATATTATTTCGTGGCTGGCGGATTTTTGATGTATTCATCAATAGCGGATACAACTTTAGAATCCGATTTCATTTCTTCAACAAATAAAATTTGGTCTCGATTAATCTTCATTTCGTCGCGCGGACCGTGCAGTTCATTGCCCAACTTGATTAACGATAGCTTTGGCTCTTCAGTAGTTGTTTTGCTATTTTTGTCTGGTTGCAAATCTTTCTGTTGGTCTACCTGTAAATAGTAAACTTCAGTCAAAGTGGAAAATTGTCCATCCATATTCTTCAAATGACCAAAATAAACCTGTCCATTGGTCATAAACACCGCATTCCAGCCACTTGAGCTGGTTGATTTTGATTTTATGAGACCAAATCCTTTGGTCGAAACTGCCGCAAACACTACCGCGGCGGCAATGATAACGTAGACCAAAGTCAATACGAATGTTTTTGATTTCACTGGCTTCTCCTTACCTAAATCTAAATTAACAGACCTTTATACTAATGTCAAAATTACCCAACTCGCACTTTGCGCAACCAACCAAACGTTTCTTCCAGTTTCTCCAAAATGATCTGTAGGAGCGATTTGCGTTTTTGTGGCGTCAATATAGAATAATCGGTGGAATGACCGACATTACCAGCCGTATCGGTAGCGATAATGCGAAAATGATAGTTAGACGATGGTTTTAATTTGTCCACAATCAGAGTGTGATTTAAACCAAACGAAGAATCGGCACTCGATTTCAGTTTGTAAACTTGATCGCTGGCGACACCAATGTTGTACTCAATTTGACTGGCCGCCAACTCATCAGTGTTCCACGATACAATTAACTGCAAACGATCGTCTTTTGAAGCAGTTGAGACTTCGGTGCGAATGTCAGATATGACTGGCGGAGTTGAGTCAACCGGTGTGGCAAATGACAGCACGTTCGTTTGGGTGGTATTACCACTTGCATCTCGACCAATAATACGAAAGCTATAGGCAGTTTTGCCAATTAATCCAGTAATAACCAGGCGATGTTTGGTTACAAAATCGAGCGTTCCTTGACTCGCGCCTTCACTTTCGAGCTTGTCACTTTGCCAAAATTTGATAAAGGAGTCGGTGGCAATATTGGTATTCCACGATATTTCGGCGGTGTTGCCAGTCACAGTACCAACGGAGTAGTTAAGAATTTGCGGCAATGAAAGAGTAGTAAATATATAATCATCAGATGCTGTTAATTGCCCATCCGTATCCTTACCAATAATCTGAAAATGGTAGGTGGTGCCGTTACTTAGGTTAGATAATCGCACGGTATGATTGGTGGTCGAGCTGGCACTTTCATCCACTACCCTCGAGCCGTACGAGGTATTCGTACCATAAACAATAGACGATTCAGATACGCTAGCCGTTTTCCAAGTGATGATGGCTGAAGACAGACCAATATCAGAAATTTGCACTTCAGAGATTTTTTGCTGTCCGGTCGTAGTCAGAGTTTGGTCGTCAGATCGACCAAAATTACCGAGCGCATCCGCACTTTTGACTTGAAAATGATACAAAGTGTTCGGTAGTAACCCAAATAATTTAATAGTGTGAGATTTAACCAGTTCTTCGGTTTGTGCAATCTCGGCACTATATGTTGGAGTGATACCATATGCGACAACTGACGAGGAAGCCACATCCGTCGTCCATTGCACCACCGCCGAGCTACCAATAACCGAACTAACGACGATATTGCTAATTTTTGGCGCCGCAAAATCTGTCTGCAGAGCTGATGGTGTAAAATTAAGAATGTCGATTTCGAAATTTGGGCTCACCAAAGACTCGGCGCCTGCAGACGACGGCAGAAGCATAGCCAATATAAAAATAATAATAATTCGACGCATATTTACCCCTTATCTACTCACAACCTCGAAGTATATTCGTAAACATCTCCGTAGGGGCGATTCACGAATCGCCTGCGGGTGGCTCATGAGCCACCCCTACGAGTGAATAATAAATTTTACTTCAGACTCGTGAGATCATTCTTTACCCCTATGCTAATTATTATAGCGTCATTTTTGACTAATGAAAACTTACGCTAACTCTTTTTCGCAATTATCCCGCCACCTAACACCGTTTCATTATCATAAAATACCGCGGATTGCCCCATGCTAACGTGTTCGATTGGTTGATCGAATTCGATTGTGTAGATATTATTCAGATGTTTAATGATTGCCTGATGCAGAACTTGGCGATATCGCACCCGAACTTGCACTGGACGATTCAGCTCGGGCGCGTTATTAACCCAAGTTACCTGCTCCAATAACACTGCTTTAGTCAACAAGCTTTTATCCCCCGCTGGAGCCACCATCAACTGATTTTTGGATAGATCTTTCGAAGCCACATATAGCGGCTCATGGCTGCCGCCGGTGTCAAAACCGTGCCTTTGCCCTTCGGTATAGTAAATTACCCCATCGTGCTTGCCGATCACGCGACCATCTGTCAATACCACATTACCGAACTTAGATTTAATATAGCTTTGCAAAAATTTTCGCATACTAACTGGTCCAATAAAGCAAATACCTTGACTGTCCTTTTTATTCGCCGTGGCAAGATTATAGTGGCGCGCCAACTCGCGTACTTCGAATTTTTGTAAATGCCCGATCGGAAAAAGTACTTTCGCCAGCTGATCGCTGGTTAAAGTATACAAAAAATACGATTGATCCTTATCGGTATCGGCACCAGCCAGTAGATGATATTGACTAGATTTTTTCTCGACGCGGGCGTAGTGCCCGGTCGCGATCACATTCGCCCCCAACCGCCGAGCTTCCTTCATAAATAGATCAAACTTAATTTCGCGATTGCAGAGCACATCTGGGTTCGGGGTGCGCCCCAAAGCGTATTCTGATACGAACCGTTTGACCACCCGCTCGCGATACTGGCTTTCAAAGTCAAAGATGTGGAAAGGTATTTTAAGTTGCCGACAAACCGCTTCAGCGTCACGCGCCTCATTTTCCCAGGGTTTATATTGCACCCCTTCTTGATCCAAAGACCAATTCTTCATAAACGCGCCCATTACTCTGTAGCCCTGCTCGACTAAAAGTGCCGCCGCGACGCTGGAGTCAACGCCGCCAGACATGGCCACACACACGACCGGTTTCATTATTGCGCTACCGTTGATGGCTGATGCACCAATTCAAACGCATTTTGCATTAGCACCGTCACTGTCAGCGGCCCCACTCCGCCAATGGCTGGGGTCATAAAACTGCATTTATTCAAACAAGCTGGATCGGCGTCACCGTACGTCACGCCGTCTACTCGCGAGTAACCAGCGTCAATAATAATGACGCCCGTTTTAATCATATCCGGTGTAATCATATTGGCTTGCCCAACTCCACTAAATATCACGTCGGCAGATTTGATAATATCTTGAGCATCAGATGTGGCAGAATCAACAATTTCCGCCTTGATTCCCCGCTCCTCTAACATCACATTGAGCGGTTGGCCAACCAAAAAACCGTGCCCAACTATGACCACTTTTTTGCCAACCATGCTTTGATTCGTGCTTTCAAATAATTTAAGCATCGCTCTCGGCGCCGGCGGGCGGACATTAGTAATTCGATTGCCCAAAATGTAGTCAAAGGCGTCCACATCTTTCGATTGATCAATAGATGCAAGCACGGCATTTTGATTTAGATGTGCTGGCAGTGGCAATTGCACAATCACCCCAGTAATTTCAGGATCAGCGCACATTGCCTCAAGATCATTAATTAACTGATTTTGATTCACATTGGCCGCAAAAACAGCGCGGGAATATGTAAAGCCGCAACGCTGGCAGGCCGATTCTTTAATGTTTTGATACGCCAAAGACGCTACATCGTTGCCCACAATCACCCCACGCAAATGCACTTTTTGCGTACTATGACGCATTTTTAACTGTATATCGGCATAAATTGCGTCAGCAATTTGCACACCGCTTATTAGTTGACCCATTTTTAGACCTCTTCAAGTGCCGAAACCACATTCGGTAGACTACTTTTAAGTAAACGCTCCACCCCCATTTTCATAGTGATTGAGGACAAAGAACAACCGACGCACGAGCCCCGCAAAGCAACTCGTACCACCCCGTCGTCAGTTACTTCGATTAATTGGATGCCGCCGTTGTGAGATTCTAGCGCCGGTCGAGCCACATCGAGCACCTCGTTGACTTGATCGAAAATTGATTGTTGTGATTTTATTGGCATTATTTTAGCTCGTTTAACATTATTCTACACCAAAACCACCCCATTTGGCAAATGTTTTTGCCGTGAATATGTTAATTTAACGTTTGTCATTGCGAGAAGTGGTGAGCGAAGTCCTGCACCAGATGGTACTGGGCGAAGTCGAACCACGACGTGGCAATCTATGACTTTCTGAATGTCTTTATTCATAACTCATCTCCAAATTAGTTATTATTTTTAATGGCAAAAAAACAAGCCCCTGTCGAGATAAATCCTAACAGGAGCTATGAGCCAGCGACCAAGGGTCAAAGGGCATTCTAAAGTATCCAATTGCCCAAGGTCTTATGAAGCTACTCGCTGATGGCCAGCAACCAGCAATAATTGTTCCACTCGCTGTGGCGCTCGCCCCGGCTGATACCGCAATAGCCCGGGCTCGAATAGAAATAGCCAACCAAGTGGTCATCGACAGAGTAGGCCCGGTCGGTCTTTTCCTCCAGATCTGCCAGAACGGCGAGACCGGAGTTGCCCATCTGTTCGAGCCTTTTTGCGACTTCCGGAAGCCTGTACAGCTCCGGATAGGCCTCCTTCAGCTTTTCGAGATCAACATGTCGCGGTGACCTACCACCAGTTGCAGCTGTATGAACTGCGGCCAACCCTTCTTCGGTCGAGAACGACCGACAGAAGTGGATCAACATCGCTCCCGGCATGTTCGGAAGCTCGATAATAATCTGCTCAGGCATTTCTACACGCTTTCTGCGTTGTGACGCTCGCCAGCAACATTGCCACAAACCTAGTCAGTCTAGGCATTCGGCATTGGAAAAGTGCAACCACATATTAGCATACAAACCAAACTTTGTCAACTTTTGGACCATTCATCATTAATACTTTGTCATTTCCTCTGATACCTCGCCATTCAATGTATACCCATCAGATCCCAAATAACTTCTTTGCATTTTCAGTCGTCACCTTATCAACATACGCCAAATCCTGCCTCCACAATTCGGCCAGCACCCCTGCCGTTTCAATCACATCTTTCGGCTCGCATCGCTCACCCCGCTTACTCTGCGGTGGCAAATAGGGACAATCGGTTTCCAACATCACGCGGTCGTGAGGCAAACGGCTGGCGACATGGCGCAACTGATCTTTTTTCGAATAAGTTATCATTCCGGTGAACGATATATTCAACCCCAAATCGAGAACCGATTTTGCCATTCTGTAGTCAGAATCGAAACAATGAATTACCCCGCCCTTATTGATCTTATGCGTTTTGATGATCTCAAGCAGATCTGCGTCGGCAAAACGGGTATGGATGATCACGGGTAATTTAGCCCGATTTGCCAACGCGATTAGCTCAATAAAACACTCATTTTGTAACACCCGATTCGGCTCTTGTGCATCAAAAACTTTATAATCCAAGCCCACCTCGCCAATTGCCACTACTTTAGGATGATGCAGTAGCGATTCAAGAACTTTGATGTCTTCATGAAACTGGCTTTTTGCAACTTCAGTCGGGTGAATGCCAACGCTGGCGTAAAGATGCGGATACTGTTCAGCCAGCTTGACTGCCAATGCGCTCGATTCAACGTCGGTGCCAACTACAATAGCCCTCGATATTCCTGATGCTTCCATTCGCTTTATCACCAATTCGCGATCGGCGTCATATTCAGAGAATTGTAAGTGACAGTGAGTATCAACCATTATATTTACGACACCTCGTTAGATAACACTGGCGTAGTAGACGCACAGCAAAATAACCATAAACGCCAACGCCGTTTTATGCGTCATACGCTCTTTTAAGAAAAATAAACTGACCGATTCAACCAACACCGGGCCTAAAAGTAACAATAAGGTGGTCAAAACCACTCCACCCGCCGCATAGCCGAAAAACCGCGCTACCATTTGCAAAACCCCAAACAGCGCTACTACCAGAATAATGGCTAAGTCGGCCTTACGTAAATGTTGAAGTGGGGGGCGATAAATTAAGAAAAATACGGCCGAGAGCGCCAAAGTGCGTAAAAAGTACAACAAAACTGGCGAATAAACATCCAACAATATGCGAATGACCAACACTTCGAGCGACATCAAAAAAACAGCGATTAAGAGTCCGCGAGCGAAACTGTCAAGCATCAGGCGACGACGGCGCATATGTGCAACCAGCAACATTATCGCGGCAATTAAAGCGAGTAAAAGTCGTATGGCGTTACGCTCCTGCACAAAAAAGATGCTGGCTAAAGCGACCGTCGCCAGCGGTTCAACCAGCAAAATTAAGTCAAACTCCTGCACCGTCTCGCGTTTTAAGCCGCGATAGTAAAAAATGTTCCATGCCGTGGCTAGAGCAATCATGACCAAAAATGCGAGCACATAACGACCATTGCCCGCGCTTGACGTAAACGAGATTGTACTCGGCACAGCCACCATTATTACGCCAGTCACAAAAGCCAACATAGCGAACAATAGCGGCAGATAAGTACTCAACGGAAAGTGTCGCCTCGACAACTCATATTTATCTATCAACACCCCGCCGGCGTACCCTAGTGACGCCAAAATACCGGCTAACATTTAACCCCTTCGGGGAAATAACGCATCAGTCGGAACTAGTTTTGTCCCCGATGCCAACTTCCCCCATTGTTTAGATTCATTAAAATGTGAAGTGGATGTGATCTCGGCCAGCTTAATGTTTAACATGGTCGCGATCTTGTCCGATGTGTCTGGCATAAGCGGAACAAGTTGCAAACCAATGTGGCGAATAATCTCCAACTGCTCATACAACACTTCGGATAATAAACCCGCGTCACTTTTGGCTAAATCCCACGGCTTGGTTTCGTCAATGCGCTGGTTAGCAAACCGCACCAGCTCCCACACCGCCTTAAACGCTTCATCAAGGCGCAAAGTATCCAACGCCTCGCCCCACTTTCGCCAAGAGTCGTCTACAATCGCCGTTTCGATATTGCTGGATCTGTTTTCAACTGCTGGCACCATTCCACCATAGTATTTTTCGGTCATCACTAAAACCCGTTGCACCAAATTACCCAGTTCATTGGCTAACGCCCCGTTATAAAAACTGTCAAGCAAGGAGTACGAAAAATCGCCATCCGCCCCAAACGGAAACGCCCGAAACAAAAAATAGCGCATAGTGTCGGGCGAATAAGTTTTGATTAATTCAGTCGGATCAACGCCATTTTTAAGCGACTTACTCATTTTTTGCCCGTCAACGGTGAAAAAACCGTGCACAAAAATACCTTTTGGTAGCTCAAGACCTGCCGCGATTAACATAGCTGGCCAAATAACACTGTGAAAACGCAAAATATCTTTGCCCACAATGTGCCACGTCGGCGGCCAAAAGGCACCTCGGGCGGTGTAGTAGTTAATTAGAGCATCTACCCATACATAGACGGTATGACGCTTGTCCCAGGGCAAAGGAATGCCCCATTCCACATTTAAGCGGCTAATGGCAATATCTTCCAGCGTTTCATTCTCCAAAAAACCCAACACTTCATTTTTGCGGATGATTGGCATGACTTTCAACTCGTCGTGAGCGATCATTTTAATTAGTTCAGTCTGAAACGCCGAGAGCTTAAAAAAATAAGCCGGTTCGCTTAATTGTTCTGGTGCCGTGCCATGCAAAGGACATTTTGATTCAATGAGGTCGGCTGGTTTTTTGAACTCCTCACACCCTTGGCAATATAAACCATGATATTCGCCCTTATAAATAAAATGCTTGTCGTACAGCGTTTGTAAAAACTGCTTGACCGCTTCAACGTGATCTTCGTCGGTGGTACGGATGAAACGATCAAAACTGATGTCAAAATCGGTCCAGACTTGCTTGAATTGAGTGCTGATGTTATCGGCAAAAACTGGCGGGGTTTGATGATGTTTCGCCGCCGCTTCGGCAATTTTTGACCCATGCTCGTCGGTGCCAGTCAAAAATAGTACTTCGTCGCCAATAAAACGATGGTACCGCGCCAAAATATCGGCCGCTAAAGTGGAGTATAAGTGCCCCAAATGCGGCTTATCATTCACATAATAAATTGGGGTGGTGATAAAAAATTTCATGCTTTATTTATAGCACTTAGGATACTTCCGTAGTGCTAAGTGGCTCCTCATACTCGCCACTATACCATAAAGCGACACTTCGAGCGAAGTCCTGCACCGTATGGTGCGGGACGCCAGCGAGAACTAATGACCAACCAGCGAGAACTTAGCCAGAGCACCTGAATTGGAAAAGGTCGTAAATACGTCTCAACCAATATGGTAAAATAACACCTATGACCAATAAATTATACTGTTATGTAGATGAAAGTGGTCAAGATACCCACGGCGAGTTCTTTATTGTAGCCACAATAATTACCAGTAAAGAGCGAGACACATTGTTACAGCACATTGAACAAGCTGAGGTCTCAAGTGGTCGCAATAATCACAAGTGGTCACAATCTAAAACCGCACAGAAAAAGAAATATCTGACTGCTATATACTCGCCAGCAATCCTACGAGGTTCGATTTACTATCGCGTAACTCACAAAGAGCGCCTCTCATATTTAGAACAAACCGCTGTTACTGTCGCACAATCACTCGAAAAATATTCTCAATATCACCACATTACTGATTATCGAGCTAGCATTATAATCGATGGATTAACAGATAAAGCAAAAACTAATATACGCCCGCTCATTAAGCAATTCGTCCGACAGATTGAAAAGATCGCTGGTGCTAGAGATGAAAGTGATGCAATTGTTCGACTCGCTGACAGTATTGCTGGAATTGTTCGAGAATCACTTGATGGTAAACAATGGGCAACTGACGCGCTAAATCGCATGATGAAGGCTAAAATTATTTACCGACTATAAACTTTAGAGAAACAAAAAAGGCCTCCATACCGCCTCGGAGTTACACCGAGGAGCAGAGGGAGGGGAGCCTATCTCATGGAAACAGTTGAATGAGCTAGAAAGTTCACCCAAGCGTCCCCACGAGCACCAATCCGTACGGAAAGTATTCGGCCGACCCTTTGGTCTTCTAAGTGAATAGTAGCATACCCCATTCACATTTGTCAATCCTACGATAACGGATAAATGGTGGTGGTAGCATAGTTGGTGACGCCTCTTACACCATCTTCAATCGAACCGTCCGTCGATAAATCAAAATAAATATTGTATTCCTTTTTATTAGACTAATTTAAACTTAACCGCTCGGCCTTCGCCTTCTTGCTTGACAATACCTTTCTTCATCAATTCAGACAAATCGTAATTGGCGGTGCGCTTTGATACTTTGAAATGCTCGGCGTATTCGGCGGCGGTAATGGCTTTGCGCTGTTGAATTAAGCGCACCGCTTCAAACTGGCGTTTGTTCAGTTCTAATTTATGTTGTTTGCCCCGATCCATTTCGGCGTCAATGTATTCGTGCACCCGCTCTGCCACTTCCTCAATTTGCTCGGCAAAGCCGGTCACAAAATATTCAACCCAAGCGGTGGCGTCTCCGCCAGTTTTGAGCACCGATTGTAGTGATTCGTAGTACGTTTTAGCGTTTTTGTCGTAATATTCCTCGAGCGAAAACAACTTACGCGTGTCGTAGCCATCGCGATAAAGTGTAAACATCGCCACCACTCGCCCGGTGCGACCATTGCCATCAATAAACGGATGAATGGCCTCCATCATATAATGCGCCAGCGCCGCTTTAATGGCCGGATGACACGCCTCGGCGCTTGTGCTGGCTAACCAGTCGCACATCTTTAACATCATTTTTGGCACTTCTTTGGCTGGTGGCGGAGTATAAACTGTTTTGCCGCTACGAGCATCAACAATAAAGTTTTGCACCTGCCGAAAAACCCCTAGCTCCGGTTCTGGCAATAAATCGCGCATTAACACTCGATGAAACTCGCGAATCATGACGTCGTTAAACACTTGCCGCGAGTCGCGATAAACCTTATCAACGTAATTGAGACAATTACGATAGTTGACGATTTCTTGAATATCGCGCTGGCGAGCAGTTACAATTTCCCCCGCTAACACCTTTTCGACGGCGCGCCGACCGAGCACATTTCCCTCAATGTGCGTTGAAGCGTAAATTGTATCTACCAGCGCTTCTTGTTGCATTTGGCGTTCGTAAGTCGGCAACAGCGGCGCGGCATCTATCACCCCTTGCGCTCGCTCCACCCGTCCAATGCCATTAAGCAATAGATTGGTTAAGCGATATTGAGGCGTTTGTAAAAATTTGTGCAAAATCATCACTTCCTCACTATTTTTTGCTAGCGTTCACCACCAGCGCAAACTCTCCTTGAGCGCGAATGGTTTGATCTTTAAGATCCGCAACGTCGCAAACTATAACTTCCTCAAACTGCTTCGTTATTTCACGACAGATACAAATTTTGCGCGTCCCCTCTAGTATATCACCAAAATCTTTAAGCGTTTGGGTGACACGATGCGGTGATTCGAACAATACCACCACTTCTTTTGATTTGGCAATTTCGGCGATGGCGGTTTGGCGCCCCTTTTTCTTAGGCAAAAAACCGATAAATCGAAACCGATCAGTATCAAAGCCACAAACCGACAGTGCCGCAACGACCGAACTCGGGCCCGGAACCGGCGAAACAGCGATGTTTTGTTCATGGGCAGACTTAACTAATAAAGCGCCAGGATCGGAAATGCCCGGCGTGCCAGCGTCGGAGATGATAGCAACATTTAACCCCTCCAATAAAAGCCGAGTGAGATAATCAACGCGATCTTGGATTGAATGAGCGTGGAATGAAATCAGTTTGGCGTTGGTGCCAATTTTCTTGAGCATAACCCCGCTGTGCCTCGTATCTTCACAGGCGACGACGTCCACCACTTTCAATATCTCGCGAGCACGATCGCTTAAATCGCTTAAGTTACCGATTGGTGTCGCCACAATATATAACATTTACACTCCTGTTGCGTGGAAAAGATTGATCCATTGTTCAACCGTCAAATTTTGCGCTCTTAAACCCTCGTCAATGCCGGCGCGACGTAAACAATCTTGGGCAACGTCTTTAGATATCATCAATCCACCAGCCAACGCGTTTTCTAAAGTTTTGCGCTTCTCGCCAAAACCAGCTTTGACCACGCGCATCAGCTCTTTTTGGTTGATATCCTTGATTAAATTGTTTGATATATTCTCGAGCACTAGCACCGCACTGTTCACTTTTGGCGGGGGCGTAAAGGAAGTCGGGGCAACTTCAAGCGCGATGTGCGGAGTGCCGTACATTTGGCAGAGAATTGATAATACCCCGCGATCGCTTGATCCAGCGGGAGCAGATATGCGCTGGGCCACCTCTTTTTGGATCAGCACAATTACTTGACTGGGCAAATGTGAGTACGAAAAAATTTGGCGAAATAAATAGGATGATAAATAGTACGGCAAATTTGCCACAACGCTGTACGATTGGTATCCCATTGCATTGATTTTTTCAATTAGATTATAATGCCGAATGTCAGCGTGCACCAAAGTTAAGCAATCATTATTTGCGTATTTGATTAGCAGGCGTTGATACAACTCCTCGTCCCATTCAATCGCCAAAACGGTCTGACTCTTTTCCAATAGTACATCAGTCAACACACCAGTACCCGGCCCAACTTCGACGATGAGATGTTTACCCGATGTATTAATGAGCTTTGACATGGCGTCAACCACGCTCTGATCGTGCAAAAAATGTTGACCGAGCCGTTGTCTCATATTAGTTCAGCACTTCCTCAACTTTAACCGACTGAATACCTTGCCCTAGCGTCCCACCCAGTTGTTGAAAAATATCTGGGCGCAAATCAATAACGTGATTAGTACCAGCCATGCGATCTTCAATTTTAAGTTCGAGTGACTTGCCAGTTTTAGTGTTGGTCACTCGAACGTTCGTGCCACGCTTTAATACATTCGAAGCGGCACTGTACGAAGATTTATACCACGAAGCCGTACCGCTCATCACCTTTCCAATAATCAGCTTGGTGCCTTTTGATATGACTCGATCTTCTTTTGGTTTTGGCACTTCAGTTTTTTTTAACACTTTAGATACTTCAATCCCATCCTCCCGGGTCACTTCAAACGTCCGTTCTTTTACGCCATCGTGCCCAGCCACTTTGACCGTTGACTTTCCACGCTCAACCGTCGCATCTTCTAATTCAATTGTTTTAAACAATATCTTTTCTTTTGCGATCACCAAAGTTTTGCGCACTCGCACAATCTCCGCATTCATACCATGCGCCACTTTTGCTTTCGTATCGGGGGTTACTTTATCATCTACCCCAATTTCCGGCACATTATTTTCACTCAGGGCATCTTTGAGCACGAGCGACCAACTGCGAATATCTCGCGTTTTTTTACCGTCGGTCAGATGAATCACCGGTGCTAACTCTACTACAATCACCCCGCCAACCGAAGGCACGGCCTCGGGAAATCGCGATTTTTTATCTTCCTTGTGCGTCACGATATTATTCTCGAGCAAGGCCAGATGATAATCTGAATACTGCGACACAATCGCTTGCTCAATAATATGATGACCTGCGGCCGCACTGACCTCGCGCACCACATAAGCAAACTGCGGTTGGCGATACGAATATTCCGCCGCCGAGACACGCCAAAATAACCCACCGATTATAATTGTCGAACAAACAAACAAAACGACTAGTTTCAGGGCGGATCCTTTCTAGAAATCTAACATATTATATCACAGATGGATTAACTATCGTTGTTAATTACAGACGAACCACCAGCTCTTCAGGTAAATCGGTCACAAAACGTGAGGGAGCGTTCGCTTGCAGAGCACCGTACAATCGCCGCTCGCCCGCGTAGAGTATGTATAATCGCTCTTTGGCTCGGGTGATGCCGACGTAACACAAGCGTCGCTCCTCTTCAAGTTCAGCTTGATCTGAATTGGAGCGAGAATGTGGAAAAATACCCTCTTCCATACCACAAAGGAACACCACCGGAAACTCCAAACCCTTAGCCGAATGCACCGTCATTAAAGTTAAAGCAGATATATCATCGCGGTACTCATCAATGTCACTCACCAAACTGACATTTTCCAAAAATGAATCCAAATCTTGCACCGCAGACAGTACCGATTTAAGTTCGGCCACATTTTCCATTCGAGCAATGCCTTCGGGCGTTTTATCGTCCAATGACTGCAAATAGCCACTTTCTCGCATTAAATAATCAAACAAATCAATCACATTATTGCTGGCAACATATCGCTCCCGTGCCGTGTTTATTAGCCCTCGAAATTGAATAAACGCCCCCGCCGCTCGCCCACTTAAGGTAATTTGAGACTGATCTGGAGCGGTCATGGCGGCCGGCATATTAACCAAAATCGCCTCAACGCTTTTATCACCTAAGCCACGCGCCGGCGTATTTATAACCCGCTCGAAGCTGATAATATCGGCTGGATTGGCCACCAATCGCAAATAAGCCACGGCGTCTTTAACCTCTTTGCGCTCGTAAAAACGCAAGCCCCCCACAATGCGATACGGCATTTTGTGGCGCAATAATACTTCTTCAATAATGCGTGACTGAGCATTGGTGCGATACAACACCGCCATATCACTGGCACGGTATTGCCCACCTCGTACCAAACTTAAAATCTCATCAATCATAAACTCGGCTTCGTCTAATTCATTTAACGCGGGGTATATGGTGATCGGCAACCCCTGATGGTTATCAGTCCACAACGTTTTCTCTGTTCGATGCGTATTTTTAGCAATGACAGCACTGGCGCCTGCCAAAATTGTTTTGGTGGAACGATAATTTTGTTCTAGTTTGATGATTGTCGCGTCTGGATAATCTTTGGTAAAATTCAATATATTGCGATAGTTAGCCCCTCGCCACGAGTAAATGGCCTGATAATCGTCGCCCACCACCGCAATGTTTCGATACTGCATCGCTAGTAATTGGCAAAGTTTGTATTGTGGCATATTGGTATCTTGATACTCGTCAACCATAATATATTGAAATAAGCGCTGATATTTAGCCAAAACGTCTGGATGTTCGTCAAATAGTCGCACCGTTAGCATTAAAATGTCGTCAAAGTCGAGCGCAAAAGCGTCCGCCAAGCGTTTTTGATAAATCGCGTAAACTCTCGCCACTTGCTCCTGATAATACCCATGAGCGTAGTTTTGATACCCCTCCGGGGTCATTAACTCATTTTTGGCGCCTGATATGAAGTGTAGCACTGCTCCCGGCTGATACTGTTTAATATCAAGGCGCAGTTCCTCAATCACGCGCTTGACTAACTGTTTTTGATCTTGAGTGTCGTAAATAGTAAACGAAGGTGATAACCCAATGATTGTGCCCTCCCGACGCAGTATTTTGACACAAATTGAGTGAAAAGTGCCCAGCCACATCAGATGGTGCTTCGACTTCAATAGATGAGATATCCGCTCCTTCATTTCATTGGCCGCTTTATTGGTAAAAGTGACGGCTAAAATACGTTCGGGAGTAACTTTTTTTTCGAGCACCAAATAAGCGATGCGATGCGTTAACACGCGCGTTTTGCCACTACCAGCCCCCGCCAATATCAACATTGGCCCTTCGGTACTTTGAACCGCCGTTTTTTGCGCCTCATTTAGACCCTGCAATAATGATTCCATGCCCCTTATCTTAACACAATGATGAAAATACGTCCGTGCTTATCTAATGATGATTATAGTGTCGAGCAAAAGCGAGCACTAATGAGCCGTAAGGCGATTATATTGTTCGAACGAAGTGAGAACTTAAAAGCACTTGCCTAGAGGCGCCTCTACATTTTTTAGACACAAAAAACCTCGAAAGCAGATACGACATGGACTTAATTTAAAATCCGGCCGTCCGTTCGAGGTCCTTTGTGTTGCAAGAGTTCGATCTCCTTCCAATCCCTAATAGGGATAAGAAAGAATGAACCCTCCTTTATGAACACCGTTATCCTAGCATACTTATTACATTTTGTCAATAGTTGGCGACAAAAGCACTAGTTGCGTTATCATCAGACAAATCCTGACCATACAATTACTATCTATCACCCCCGAGGTGTTACAGCTTCACACCTAGGGTACTATCTATCACCCCCGAGGTGTTACAGCTTCACACCTAGGGAATATGATCAGATTTGCTACACGCTTGAAGTTCCCCCGTGCTTTTTATCCAAATTAAAGTATTTGGCCTGTTCAGCTTAAGTGAAAATTTGTATTAAATAAGCGTTTGTAGTATAAATAGGTAATTAAATGGAGTTTATTATGGCTGGAATGAGTATAACTATCCCCGAGGAAAACACCAAAGAGATTAAGAAAGCTGCAAAGAAAATTAACCTAACTCCCGAGAAGTTTACACAGAAATTGATTCAAAACTTTGTGTTTCGTCAGAAGCTGACAGAGGCACAAAAAGTTGGGGTTAAAGTTGCTAAGCGGCTTGGTATCAAAACCGAAGAAGATGTCTCTAGAATATTTGACTAGAGCTCTAAATGTACCTCGTCTTTGACACATCAGTTCTGATTGCTGCGACCTTAACTCCAAATGGTCTCTCAAGTCGCATTCTACATCTTTCTGGTCAAGAGTTTCTACCATGTACTTCTGATACTATTCTTGAAGAATTTACTCGGAAAATGTCTGAAAAGTCTCTGTTGAATAAACAGTTTCAGGAAACACTGCAAGCCTATAGAGCAGCAGCTATTCTTTGTGATAACCAATCATACTCAGCAGAGCAAATCAGCAATGACAATCATATTATTGGATGTTGGAAAGCGTGCGGTGCTGATATGATAGTGGCTCTTGATAAAAAATTGCTCAAAAGACTAAAAACTATGGGCGTCCCCGCCGCACACCCGTCTGACTTGCCACATTATTACAAACAAAGCTAAGATGGCAACTGACTGAAACAGCATACCCCATCGCCTCAGGGGTGATACAGCTTCACACCTTCGCTTTTACTGATATTTCCTCAAGCACCTTTTGCCCCACCATGCTTGTGATCAAGGGTGAAATACTTGGTTTGCTCAGGTAAAAAGTACAAGTGAATGTCGCCTGTTGGGCCGTTGCGATGCTTTCTGATTAACACATCAGTAATGTTTTTCCGCTCGGTGTCTTTATCATAATAATCCTCACGATACAAAAACATCACCACGTCTGCATCCTGCTCGATTGATCCAGATTCACGTAAATCCGACAGCATCGGAATTTTGGGGTGACGTTGTTCGACCGCCCGAGATAACTGTGATAATGCCAGCACTGGCACATTCAATTCACGCGCCATCGCTTTTAATCCGCGCGAGATTTCGGAGATCTCCTGCACCCGATTGCCATCACCAAACGAATTGGTACCTTCCATTAACTGCAAGTAGTCAAGCACGACTAGGTCAAGTCCTTGTTCCATCTGCAGACGGCGCGCTTTGGCGCGAATTTCGGTCACTGTGGCACCGGGCGTGTCGTCAATGTAAAGCGGCGCCTCCGAAAGCACTCCCATACCAAAGTTGAGCTTGCGAAAATCATCTTCGCCTAAATTACCGGTACGCAGTTTCCATGAATCAATCCCGGCTTGACTGCACAACAGCCGATCAACTAACTGCTCCTTGCTCATTTCCAGTGAAAAAATGGCTACTGTTTTTTTGAGTTCAACCGCGGCGTGTTCGGCCATATTGAGTGCTAACGCCGTTTTACCAACGCTCGGACGGGCGGCTAATATAATCAGATCCGACTTTTGCAACCCGGCCAACATATTATCTAAATCTTTAAAACCAGTCGGAATGCCCCGAATTTCGCCCTTATTTTTATGCAGATGATCAATACGCTCAAAAGTTTCCGCTAATAGCGATGATATGACTACAAAGTTCTTATCAAAAAACTTCTGCGATACTGAAAACAGCGCTTGCTCGGCTTGATCAAGCACGCTTGAGGCTTCAACCGATTGATCAAATCCGAGTTCTAAAATAAGGTTCGCGGCGCTAATTAACCGTCGTAAAACCGCTTTTTCTTTAATAATTTGAGCGTGATGTTCGACATGCGCCGATGAAGCAACATGCGCCACAAAGCCAGCCAGGGCTTCGGCTCCGCCAATTTGATCTAGTTTTTGATTCCGTTCTAGCTCTTCAGACAAAGTGACCAAATCAATCGGAACTCTTTTTTCAAACAACGCCAACATAGCTGAATAAATAATGCCGTTATGATCACGATAAAAATCTTCTGGCAGAATACGTGGCGCTACCTTCAAAATAGCGTTTTTTTCCAGCAACAGGGCTCCTATAACCGCCTCTTCGGCTTCCAAATTCTGTGGTGGCAGGCGATTGCCCAAATTGCTGGTGTTTGTCTTCACCATCTCTTTTTGTCTAACACTCATTTAAGTACTCCCGGTAAACATCTGTTCAGCCATTTGCGCCAAATTATCGGCATCAGTCATTGGTGGTTGGTCTTCATTCTGAATGTTAGAGCTACGGTCTGGCTTGACCGACTGACGGTTAACTAAGGCACATTCGATCAAACAATCTTTGCCGACTATTTTCGCCGCTTCATCTAATATCACATCTCTATTCTTTAGAGTCATAATACGGTCTTTATGAAATGGAAAATAGACCCCAATCGTCAGCTTTAACGAATCTCCGTCCTCGATACCAAGCAATTCGGCATCTCCGAGCAAAGACGATAAGCCGTGATTGTGTGGTTTTATAGCTTCGATTAAGCGAGACCAAATTTGTTGTTGAGATGTTGTAGGGTGCCAATCTTTTTTGACCAATGTATGCTTTACCTCGACCTTCGATGTACCTGCTTGCTCCACAACCGGGACTTCAGGTAGAACTGATGGCTCTTTAACAGTGGCAACAATTTTAGGTGCTTGTACCCCAACCCAACTCTGAACGGTGGCATACGTCGCCACTGCCAAAACCGTTAAGGGCTCGGGGTGTGCCTTAATTTGTCGTAAACTAAAGCTCCATTCGTCAATTACACCAATCATTTGATTTAATTCAAGCCCTTCAGCCCAAACACGCTTAGATAATAATGTCTCGCGTAACTCCCGAAGCACTCCACGTACAATTTGTTCGGCGCTCATGCCACGATCAAGTAAATCTTGTGTGATCAGAATAGCCGAACTTGTATCTTGGCGCAGCGCTTTGAATAATTTTTGCAAATCTTCTTCTGCTACTAGACCCAAAGACGAAGCGACCCTACTAGCCGATAATTTTTCTCCCAACAAGCTCACAGTTTGTAATAATGAAATGGCGTCCCGCCCCGATCCATAAGCCGCTTCGGCCACCAACTCCGCTCCAGCGGAATCAATTTGCAACCCCTCTTCGGTCGCAATTTTCTGCAGATGTGATGCCAAAATTGAAACCGGGATGAGCTGAAAATCAAACCGTTGACAACGAGACAAAATGGTCACCGGTACCTTACTCACTTCAGTCGTCGCCAAAATAAGCGTGACATGACGTGGCGGCTCCTCAATTGTTTTCAATAAGGCGTTAAAGGCCTCTTTGGTCAGCATATGCACCTCATCGATAATGTAGATTTTTTTTTGCCCAATTATCGGGGCAGAGTGAATAGTGTCTCGCAAGGCCCGAATATCGTCAATACCGCGATTGCTCGCCGCATCAATCTCAATACAGTCAAGCATGGCGTCGTCCTGAAACGCTAAACATGGCGCGCACTTTCCGCATGGATCAATCGGCTTAACGCTTAATTTTTGACAATTAAGACTCTTGGCCAACAATCGGGCCAACGTAGTTTTACCCACGCCACGTGGACCGCAAAACAACAGAGCGTGTGCCACAGCATCGGTTTTTAGAGCTTGGCGCAACATAGCCACAGTATCGTCTTGCCCAACTACGTCGGCAAAACTACTCGGGCGCCATTTTCGATACCAGGCAATGCTCATAAAATCTCGTTTCTATATCCTTAAAATTACTCGCAAAAAAACAGAAAAACAAGGTCGTTGCGTATTAGCTCATTAAGAAATCTTACTTTAGGGTAGCTTTCAGTAGCTCAAG
>CAZQEC010000021.1:0-18132 GCA_964591565.1 uncultured Candidatus Saccharibacteria bacterium
ATTCAACCAAAGTGCGAACTTTGCCCGGCGGAGATTCGTCAGCCGGCAAAACAAGCGACTATTGTTCGAACACCAGTGAGAACTAATGAGCTTTTACAAGCGATTATTGTGCAGAGTGAAGCGAGCACTAAGGAGCCGAATGGCGACTATTATAAATGATTGTTTAGATGATAGCCCTGCGCATATTTTGGAGAGATGTTAAACGGTGCGGCGATACTGTGCCACGGCCAGTGGAATAAAGACAACGATAATACCTAATGACCACCACAAAGCGTGCCAAACGCTCGCCGAAGTGCCAATGTCTTGAGTCAAAAAACGCACTGCGTTAACGGTTTGCGTAATCGGTTGATTTTCGGCGAAAGCACGTAACCACATCGGCATGGTGGCGGTTGGCACGAAAACCGAGCTGGCAAATACCAGCGGGAACACCCACAAAAACCCGGCTGTTTGGGCCGTTTCAGCATCGCGTACCAAAAGTCCGATGGTTAAAGAGATCCAAGAAAACGCATAGCCAAATAACAGCACCACCAAAAACCCAAGCAGACCTAAACCAATGCCATGATGAAACCGAAAGCCGATAATTTCGCCGACAATTAGCATAATGACTAACACCATTACGTTGCGTATTACATCGGCGAGGGTGCGACCAGCTACCACCGCTGAGCGACTCATCGGCAGACTGCGAAACCGATCAATGGCGCCTTTACTCAAATCATCGGCCATACCAATACCAGTCTGGAGTGAACCAAAAATGGCCGTTTGAGCCAAAATGCCTGGTAGCAAAAAATTGATGTACAAATCGGTACCGGTACCACTTCGGGTAACAGCGCCGCCAAAAACATAGTTAAATAACAGTAAAAACATCACCGGCTGAATGCTCGAAAACACCAGCAACTGCGGCGTACGAATCATGCGCATAAAATTACGCTTGGTGATAATAAAAATGTCGCGAAAAGTTAGCATAATGTTCATCATGATCCTATTTACTTTCCACAACTGAAGCTTTTTTACCCGTAACTGCCAAAAACACGTCATCCAAACTGGGGCGGTGCAGGGCAATTTCTTCAACTGGCACATTGTTTTCTTCAAGCAGATGCGCTACCGCTAAAAGAGTTTTGCTACCAGACTTGGCTGGCAGGCGCAAATGTCCGGTAACATCATCGGCCGTTGCATCCTCACCTGTCAATTTACGCATTAATTTAACCACGAATTCGCGATATTTTTCCATTACCCCGATTTCAATGACGTCGCGTCCCAACTTACTTTTGAGCTCAGCGGACGTGCCACTGGCTACAACCGATCCGTGATCTATAACTGCAATATACTGCGTCAGGGCGTCGGCCTCTTCTAAATACTGAGTGGTCAATAGAATAGTTGAGCCAGCTTTAACCAAATGTTTAATAATATCCCAAACCTCAAGTCGAGTGCGTGGATCTAGGCCAGTGGTTGGCTCATCGAGAAATAAAATGCGCGGCTCACCAATTAAACTAGCTCCCAAATCAAGGCGACGGCGCATGCCCCCAGAGTAAGTGCGAACAATGCGATTGGCGGCGTCGGTTAAGCTCAACCGTTCCAGTAAATAATTGGTGCGACGACGCGCCTCCCTGCGCGAAAGGTGATAGAGTAAGCCAACCATTTCTAATGTTTCGCGACCGGTTAAAAAATCGTCCACCGCCGCAAACTGTCCAGCTAGTCCGATAATGTTACGCACTTTATCAGATTCAGACACCACGTCATATCCACCGACAGTGGCCCGACCGTGTGTTGGCAAAAGTAAGGTGGCTAAAATACGCACCAGCGTCGTTTTTCCAGCCCCATTTGGACCGAGCAAACCGTAGACTGTACCTTCTGCAACAGATAAATTGATACTTTTTAGCGCCTCAGTTTTGCCAAAAGAGCGCGAGACCGATTCGGTAATAATAATCGATTTGGGCATTAAACATTCTCTTTGTGCCTAATCATATTACGCACACCAAGCCAATGTGTCAACGTTGATGTTGCCTATGGAGTTTTTGCCACAAGCCATATCGATCGAACAATACTTACATCACCTTACCGACAATTCAATAATAGAATATCAGAACTTCAGAAATTTATCACGCAACAAATCATATCGGAATTTTTGAAGTTTTGGGTATTTTTGAATTTTGACGACAGACCAGACTGCTCGGCAAAATTCAAAATCATTCAAGTATGGTGATAGCGCCGGCAACCCTCTTGATTGATACAGCGCATCAATAGAAGAAAGATAACTAACTCTCTGGTCATCGTTAAATGTATAGCCCTGAAAAAATTCATAATCAGTCGAGACAGGAAAATACTCAATATGAACCAAATTTGTAATTAAATCGTATCCCGCCGGACCATAAAAAGAGCTTTCCAAATCAATCACACCCTTTGGATACAAATTGTGAGGATTAAAATCTCCATGAGTTACAACAAACGGAAATGTGCTCAAGTTTTTTATTGCATCTGAAAATCTTTCTTGTATTCGTAGAGCTTTATCGGGCAACTCTTCACAAATTATGTCGAGATGGATACCATCAGTAAAATCTTTTATATCGTTCTTCTTTCCGGAGGTTGCTAATTGAGCAATCGCAAATTGTTTAGTTATATTCAAAAAAGATTCAAGATTTTCTTTTGTGATATTTCCACTATTTTTAGTATCCTCTGAAAAAAGTTGCCCGAAATGTTTATCTCCTAAAGATTCTTCAATAAAATACAAATAATTTTCATATTCGCCTTTGGAGATAATTTTGGCGACAGGAAAATTATGAGCAATCATTTGTTCGTGCAAATCAAGATCATAAGTTATATCGCTTTTATCTCCTAAACGCAAAAATAAATCGCCATTATGATATATCGCGGTGTTGCTACGCTGGACTTTTACCAGAGTAAAATTTTTCCCTTCAATTATAATTTCTTGCTGCATATTATAGTCCCCAAGCTTTCCAGCTTTCAGGAAATTTTAATTCCATTGTTCGAACATAAACAATAATTTGCCCGTTGTGCAAATGCTCATGATTAATGAGTGCCTGTAAATGGCTATGGATGTCTGACAGGGGTACACTTTGATTTTTTTGCTCATATTCTTTACCCGTGTCATTGCGATAAAATCATGTAATGAACGACAAAGCAATCTTACCTTACGGTATAAGTGAACAATGTTTTAAAGATTGCCACTCCGTCTGCTGACGGCTCGCAATGACTAACACAACGGAGCGTGGATTACGAAAGTGTACCCCGGTCAGCTATGGATGTCCACAAAATCAACGCCCCAGTGTTTCCAGTCAATTTTTAGATTTTTAACGCCTCAGTTTTGCCAAAAGAGCGCGAGACCGATTCGGTAATAATGATTGGTTTGGGCATTAAATAATCCTAACGTGCTTTACCACATTAGACATTAATCATGATCAAATCAAGTTTCGCTTAGAATCACTTTGTTACATAATATTCGATACGATCAATAAAATTATTATCCCCATTAAAATCATTAAGCTACTGACGAAAATCGTGCCCCAGCGCGCTAGGCGCCCCGAATACTCTTTAATCACATTGAGCATAGCGGGACGAGTTGAGATGATAAAGATAATAACAAGAGGCAAAATAAAGCCAAGATTAAAAATGAACAGATTTAATATGCCCTGCCAATAGGTCGTTTTTAAGGCCAATAAACTAATAGTGCCGAGATAAATGCCACCAGCGCAAGGCAGGTTACATAAACCAATTAACACACCGAGAATAATTCCAGCAACAAACACACCTTTAGTTAAGTGTTGTTGTAGGTTTTTCGGAAAATGGCAACTATTGAACCAACGCATAATGCGACTGTTGGGAAAAGCATAAGGGAACAAGTGAATCAGCCCCGCTAAAATTAACACCACTCCAGCAACGTAGCCAAAAAATCCATGAATACCAAATATGTGAAAAGCTCGTAAGAACCCTAGTCCAATTACAAAGTAAGTCAAAAAAATTGCCGAAAGGTAACTAGCGCCGAACAGTAGTATTAGACGAGGCTTTTTTAAGCCGATCAGCAACGCCAGCGAGATAAACAATACGCCGAGACTACACGGATTATACGAATCAATTAAGCCGGCAATAAATGATGCGATCAGCACATTAATCCTTTACGTCAGCGTTAATTTTAAACTCAACAATCGGCTTATTCGGATCATTCGTTGTAACCATAACCATTCGCTCCACTGCGCCATTAACCGGCATAATGGCTGGCTCATATATCACTTCCACTTGCGCCACCTCATTCGGCGCTACTTTGCCGACCCAATTGGTGCGTCCATGCATCGTGAATTTCGGGCTTTTTTGCCCGCTAGCAGTGATAAACACATAAGTGCAATCGCATGAGGTGCTAACTTGGGATAACACAAGTTCACTTTTACCGCTGTTTTTAATGGTAAATATGGTATTTTTAATGTCCTTGTTGGTCATTTTGCCAAAATCTTCTGATGTTTTTGCCACTTCAGCGATCGGGCGATTGGGGCTAGTTGAGGTGAACTGAGAAGATACCGCCCCGCGAGATCCGAAAAATACTATGACGCCGAGTAATAACGCCACTCCTCCAATATATAACGCCAACGCTTTGGTATTCATTATCCCTCCTTCATTGATGATGTATATCGTGCTCAGACTCAACCTCAACCCCGTACCAACTTTTGTACCAACTTTTCATATCGCCAATTTCCTTGGTCTGGGCCACGATGACGGCGTCCGACAATGTTTTTATTTCTGGATGTTTAGCACTGACTTTGGCTATCTCGGCCATATCAATCGCCCCCTGATGATGCACAATCATATTGGCGATAAACTCTTTGTCGAAATCGTCGCCAGTTTTGCCTTTGAGCGTAGTCATCATATTATCCATACTCATGGCCGATCCACTGCCCATCATCCCTTCACCGCGCATCATTTTCGTCATATCACCCATGCCCATTCCATTATGACTACGCGTGTAAACCACCCCAGCGTACCCAACCGTCAAAACAATCCCCAGCAATAACCCAATCGCTCCAAACATCCATTCATTTTTGCTCATGCCGACTCCTTTTATTTTTATAGGTTACACCTTATTTTTATGCATCTGACATATTTTAGTATGACCTCCTGGGCGTTCATCAACCAATCGCCCATCCGCAATAGTAATAATGCGCTTGGCGATATCTTGAATGCGCTGGTCGTGACTGACAATAATAACGCCTTTACTTTCTTGGCAGCCAATTTCGCACAACAGTTGCATTACTTCGTGACCAGTCTGTGAATCTAAATTGGCGGTTGGCTCGTCGGCTAAAATGAGTGATGGATTATTAATGAGGGCCCGCGCGATTGCTACCCGTTGACGCTCACCACCCGAGAGAGAATCGGGCTTCGCGTGTAGACGCGCTTTGAGTCCTAATTTGGTCAAAAGAGCTTGTGAGTTTGCCCGCCTATCTTTGATGGCAAACCCGGCAATCATGACATTTTCGAGGGCAGTGAGGTTCTGTAACAAATTAAAAGATTGAAACACAAACCCAATGTTTTGACGTCGCAAAATCGTCAGTGCACCTGAATTCATCTGATCAATATTTTGACCTTGTATCTGAATTGAACCTTGGCTTGGTTGTAAAAGCCCCCCGAGCATGGTCAGCAAGGTCGTTTTGCCACTACCAGACGGCCCCATGATCAAAATAATGTCGCCAGGTGATACCGCTAAATCTACATCTTGCACCGCCTTGACCGCTTGTGGGGTACCGGGGCGAAATGACTTGGACAGATTGTGGGCTATTAGCACGTTTTCCATATTACGCCTTGAATATTTGAGCTGGATCAATTTTTAGCAATCTTCGCAAAGGTAATAAAGAAGCGATGATGCTCATCAGAATTGTCGCGACAAACACCATTGAAATTTCACGCGCCCCAAGCTCGTAAATAAAGCCGGGCTCAAAACTCTTAGCCAGCAGGCCCACCAGCGGCGTCAGGGCGTAGCCCAATATAAAACCAAGTACACCAGCAATAAGCGCCTGAATTAGAGCGATACCGAAAAGTTGATTGTTGCTGTAGCCGATCGCTTTCAGCACGCCGTACTCCCGTGATTTTTCGATCACGGCGGTAAAAATGGTCAGACCAATCACGGCAATGCCGACAGCAAACGCAATTAAGACTAAAATACCAATGATCGGCAAAAAACTGTCTTTAACGATGGCGGCGTTGTTGGCCAAAAATTTTTGGCGTGGCATTATTTCAAGATTGGGAAAATCGGTTTTTAAGGCGCCGAGCGCCCGTTCGGGATTGTTTGAGCGCACCAATAAATAATTAACAGTGTTTGATAACCCCAAAATGTCGCGGGCGTCCTCTTGGTTAACCATGGCATAAGACGATACCATAATATTGCCGCCGGAAGAGACACCGACAATTTTCAGCGACTTACCGGTAATGGTGACTGAATCACTAATCGTTAAGTTGTATTTATTGACAAACGCTTCGTCGAGGATAATTTCACCAACTTTTGGCCTAGCCGAGCCCTTCTCAATGCGGTACGGCGTGATGAATTCGGCTTCGTCCAGACCAACAATAAACATCGGTTTTTCGGTGTCGTTAATTTTCACCCCAACCTGGCGGCCGATAAATGTTGAGGTCTGTTTAACATAATCTTTACGGTCCAATTCATTGGCTAAATCGGCGCGCAAAATGGAAACTCGGTGACTAATGTCGCCGCTACCGGCCTGACCTACCCAAATATCGGCCGAGATGTTGCCTAGGAATTTGGTCATCTGCCGTTCCCAGCCAACATATAGTCCGAGCAAAACCAAAATCAACATTACCGCGAAAGCAACGCCGCCGATAGTCACAATCAGCCGCCCTTTTTCACCAAATAAGTTTCGTAAGGCAATTAGTATCATTTACAACTCTCTCGTTTTAAATTTAGGGTTCTTGTATGGTGCTAAAGGCAAAAGAATTTTCGTCAAATTGATCCTTACATTGCTGCGAATCGAAATAAAACGCTTGTCCATTGTATTGACTCGAAAACTGCGATGAATCACGATCAATGCTCATTTTACAGACTGGATCAATCACTGTTGTGATCATTATTGCTCCTTATGTTTGTGAGACTGATGCTCATCTTCATTATTGTGGTTATGCCCATGCATACCGCCCATCATCGCCATCATCATAATCATGCACAACAACACCAAACCAAACGGCAACAGCATCATCAATCCAGTGCCTTTATTTGCTACTAGCACCCCAATGCCAACACCAGCTATTAGCCAAACTATCCAATTCACGGACTGCATTTTCATTTTTTCACCTCACTTTTTAGATATCAATTAAGTATTTCTCGGCAAATTTCAATGACACAGCATTGACTGCCACAATAATGGATGAAATGCTCATCAGCAAAGCCGCTATTTCGGGGCGCAGTGAGATGCCAAAACTGGGATAAAGAATGCCGCCCGCAACCGGGATAGCTAAAACATTATAAATGGAGGCCCAAAATAGATTTTGCTTCATTTTCAGCACAGTGGCTTTGCTTAAACGAATCGCTCGCAACACGTCGGCCGGGTCAGATTTCATCAACACCACTTTGGCAGTTTCTATCGCCACGTCGGTGCCGGCGCCAATGGCAATGCCAATATCGGCTTGGGCAAGCGCTGGAGCGTCGTTTACCCCATCACCAACCATCGCTACAAATTTGCCCTCCTTTTGTAGCTTTTTAACGTATTCTTCTTTTTCAGCCGGCAAGACCTCCGCAAAAACCCTTTTTATGCCCAATTGATTCGCTACTGCTTCAGCGGTTTTTTGGTTATCTCCGGTGATCATTGCGGTTTCAATACCTAACTCATTTAATCGTTCAATGGTTTTCTGAGCATTTGCTTTTATGGGATCAGAAGCACCAATTACTCCCACTACTTTTTTATCTACTGCCAAAACCATAATCGTTTTTCCGGTTTCCAAAAGACGATTGATTGAATCTTGAATTTCAGTTAAATTTATATTTTGCAGTTGCATTAGTTTGACAGTTCCAATTAACACCATTTTCCCATCAACATCAGCTTTGATTCCCATGCCGGATAAGTTTTCGAACTTTTCAACTCGATTTGGTAGCGTTAATTTTCGCTCAACTACGGCATTTAATACGGCCTTACTCAGAGGATGACTAGAATTTGCTTCCGCCGCGCCAATTGTTTGTAACACCTCATCTTCGGTCACATTACCGGTGGCAATAATATCAGTTACTTTTGGCTTGCCTTCGGTTAAAGTACCGGTTTTGTCAAACACGATGGCCTGAATTTTGGAAATTTGCTCAAGCGTTGAGGCATCTTTAATTAAGATATTGTGTTTGGCGCCAAGTCCAGTGCCAACCGCTACGGCAGTTGGCGTGGCCAATCCAAGAGCGTCCGGACAGGCAATCACAATAGTGGAAATGGCAAAAGTGAGCGCGAACAGTAGCGCTTGTCCCATCGCCAAATACCAAATAGCAAAGGTGAGCAAGCCACCTCCCACCGCCAATATAACCAAGTACTTTGCCCATTGGTCAGCCAGTCTTTGCCCTGGCGCCTTGGAGTTTTGGGCAGTTTCAACCATTTTGACAATTTGGGCCAGTACGGTATCTGCGCCAACTTTGGTAGCTCTAAACTTAACTGAACCAGATTGATTTATCGAACCGCCGACAACCATATCTCCAATTTTTTTAGATACCGGCATTGATTCTCCAGTGACCAGAGATTCATCAATCGCCGTCTGTCCGTCAATAATTTCCCCATCTACCGGTACTTTATCGCCGGGCTTTAAGAGCACAACGTCACCTATTTTAACCTCCGCCGTGGCAACCAACTCCTCCTTGCCGTCTCGAATGAGGCGCGCCTGGGGCGGTACAAGATTAAAAAGGGCTTCCAGCGCATCGGTGGTGCCTCGACGAGATTTCATCTCCATCCAATGCCCAAACAGCACGAAAGTAATCAACATCGCCGCCGCTTCATAAAATGAATCGGGACTACCAATAAAAGTGAGAATGACACTAAAAATGTATGCGGCAGATATGCCGACAGCAATTAAAACTGACATATTAAGATTTTTTTGCTTGAGGGCAAAATAGCTAGAATAGAGAAATAGCCATCCGCCGTAGAAAAAGACTGGGGTGGTTAAAATAAGCAGTAACCAGTTTACCCCAATCGGTGACGCCAGTTGTACTCCAAGTATTTTTTGACCAAGTTGTGAGTATAAAATGATCGGGATAGTGAGAATTAACGAGAACCAAAACTTATGGCGAATATCTTCTTCCATCATTTTAGCCATCTGGCGACCAGCCATACCCGTGTGATCCATGCCCATGGTCATGGTCATACTGATCTTAAAACGATCCCATCCTGACATGTTCGACGCATTATGATGCATGCCGTGATCTGTTTTAGATTTTGGTTCAGTCGGAGCATGATGGGGGCAATAGTGATGCATTTCACCATTCTCATCTTTGACGTGATGAGTGGCGATCATGCCGCACAGTTCGCACTGGTGAGTTAGTTCAGCCATTATTATCCTTCACATCTTTTGCATAATGGTATGCAGTTCTTGCAATTTAGCTTGGCGTTCGCCTACATCTTCGCCTTGAATAGCATCTACCACGCAAGTGTCAATATGAGAGGCAAGTAATTTTTCATTGACTTTTTTAATCGCGGCAACGACACCAAGATTTTGCGTCACAACGTCAATGCAGTAAGCGTCTTTTTCAATCATCCGACGCACCCCCTGCAAATGTCCGATCAGATAATTCATACGATTCAATAGATCTTTATCGTGAGCGTCCGCCTGAGATGTGTGATCGTGCGACATCATATTCCTTTCTTTCATTATATTTCCATCGTAACACACCTGTCAATACCCCCAGTGGGGGGGGTATTGACAAATTAAGACAGGCTATGACTCACCCCTACTTTATTTTTTTCTCTGCTTGATCAATCACCTTATGCACATCTTGATCCATTTTATCGGCAATTTTTGGCAGGTTTTGATCATTAATTTTCAGATCATTACGTATCACCTGGTCTATATTTTTTTCGACTTCGGCTAGTACGTCATGTACCTTCTTTTTTTCACCAAAAAGGAGGGTGGCGTATCGTTTAGCGACACGATGAAAGGCAATTGCCAACAATCCCAGAATGAGCAGTAAGATAAGCGACACCAGTACAAGCGCAATAATAACGTAGGTAGTATTGATATTATATTGACCCAAGCGAATTTCTGAGCCGTTAATTATAATATTTAAAGCATTTACTAAAGCACTTTCGGCCCCGCTGGCATCGGTACGGCTAAATTGGAAAGCATACGTGCCGGGATAAAGCGGTTTGTCATATTCATATTTCCAGATGATTTCATTTGCAGACCCTGCCATCGCGTATTTACGATACAACACATCATTATTTGATATTTGCTTATCCTTGGCTAAAAAATGATCCACTTCTTTTGAATTAAGGTAGATGAAAATAGTGTCGTCGGGCAATGATCGTCCCGTAAATTTGACTGGGGTCAACAACGAAACCACGCGATCCCATGCCAGAATTGTGAGAGGAGCAATACCTTCAATGTTATACCTGGCGCTACTTTCGCGTGTATTGCCGGCTTTATCAATGGCACGAATGGTCAGAGTGTAGCCACCCGGTCGCTGTTTCGGTAGTCGGTCCCCGCTTTTGATAACTGTCCATTGATCTGAATTGAGTTTAACTTCGTAGCGATCGATCCCAGAGCTAGCATCTTTGGCTTCGAAAGTCACCGCCGGCGACGGGTCGGTTGAACCACCTTTACGAGTGGTGGTCACTTCAAACGCATCTGGTGGGGTTGTATCAAGCTGAACCTTAAAATGGGTGATGCCGGTTGTTGAAGTTGCGGTTATGCCACGAATATGAAAATACCAAACTCCGTCGGCGGTGCCATTATAATTAGTCTTCGTGAGCGACGACGTTGCACTTGACGAGGGATCTCCAGACGAGTTTTGATCGAAGCTAAACTTATATCCATTTATATCCGAACCGCCCTTCCACGAAACTGTGACATCCTTGACGGCGTACCATTTTTTTTGATCCGGATGAGTGATCGAACTAACCGTAATTGACGTAGCAGGTTTCTTTACTGTTGGTTCTGTGATCGGTGCAGTAGTGGACGTAGTAACATCAATAATAAAACTGGCACCACTTGAGCTACCATAAACGTTCGTGCCAACACCATCGTTGGCTAATATCTTTGAGCCGAAGACAGAAATAGTGGCAGAACCGGTCGATTTGGCCTTCCAGGTTATGGTTAATATTTTTCCCGCCGCACCAGAGTAGCCCGGGTTTGATAAACCGCCACCAAAACTGGCGCTAGTATTTGAGCTGATTGGACCAGAAGTCCAAAAGTTAAAAATAGATCCACTAGTTGATACTGATTGAAATTCTAACGTATCGGTCGGGTAGCTGACCGACCCTTCGCCAGCGTTAATTGCCTGACCGCCACTATCAATCATTAAACTGGCTGTAATTGTGTCACCAACCGTGTACGATCCAGAAGCTGGACTAATATAATAGGATGCGGAAGCCGCGAAAACTTTTCCGACACCAAACAACCCCTCCCAAATACTCAATACGGCTATGGTGGTGAATATCCAAAACGAGTGGTATTTGCCAGTTGTCATTTCCCTCACTTTACTTGCAGTACAATTGGCCGCATTTGCAAATCAACTTGACTACCAAGCCCGTCATTTAATAGTATACGGGTCTTTGGGTCAAAAGTCAGCCGTTGAATACCAGATTTGAGCGGTGTTAGTTCCACCGAACCAATTGTGCCTCGACCACTAAACCCGGGATTTGGCAGTCCGCCAGCTAAGCTTATTGTGCCCGCTTCATTCGAAAATGACGGCTGATCAGTAATCCAAATTTGAATAAATGATGATTCTTTGGATATTGACTCTACTTTGAACGCAGACGGGTCAAAAGCCAGATACACCTCAATAGCATTTATAACATGTTCATCTGTGTCAATTATAATTGGGATTGTAACCGATTGATTAGTCTCAATTTTTACAGGCAGGTCGGAAAGAATGACTGCTTGTTTTGGTTGGTGTTGTAAATAAAATCCAACCGCCAGTGCCATGACAATCAAGATTGGAGGAATATAGAATACAGAATATTGAATATTGAAGCGTGGCATATTAACCAGAATTATTTTTGTTAATCAGACCTTGAAGTAATCGGGAAACGCCAGTAAGTTTACTTTCTGCTAAAATAAATTTACCATCACTTAAATATCCAACATCTCGCGAGATAATTAACTGATTTTTTAATTCGGTTAGCGAACCTTTCGCGACGTAGTAAAACTGACTTTTCTCTTTGGAGCCACGACGACCAAATCCTTCTGCTATATTAGATGTAATGGAAACTACCGCTCTGCGGAGTTGACTTGTCAAAGAGTAGACCTCTTTTTTGGGAAATGCGTCTGTTAATTTATATATCATCATTACTAGCTCATGCGCTTTTTGCCAGACAATCAAGTCGGTAAAATCATTAATTTTTTTGTTGTCCACATCATCTCCTTATCCTGCATTCTACATTCTATATTCTATATTCTACATTCCACATTCTACATTCACTCTTCCCCATTCCTCAGTGTGATTAACCTCCCGTCCAATGAAACAGCAAGACGGAAAAATCGACTAAGTCAGGCGCGCCGCCATTATCATTAATATCAGCCGCCTTATTAACCGGATTCTTTTGACCATAATCAAACATTAGAATGGAAAAGTCAGTTAAGTTGACTAAATTATCCACATTCAAATCGGCGGAAAGTACCACGGTGAATGATCGTGTTTGAGAAAGTACGCTTTGATTACCATCCGAGTCCTGCACCAGGGCGTTGGTCGAGTGACTACCCAAGTGCAGTGTATCCGATATTTTGGCCTCCCAAACACCCGAAGACCCGACAGTGACTTGCTTGGCTATAGGGTCGCTATTAAAAAAAGCGGTCACAGTGGCAGACTGTCTTGCCATTCCTGATGCAGTTTGAAACTCAGGACGTTTTAAGGTTGTTTTGCCCACTGAAATTGTGGGAGGTAACAAAAAACCGCTTAAGGTGATAGTTGAGCCGCTAATTATATTAGCATCGAAGCTCAAAGTTAGGGTTGATCTACCATCTGCATCTGATCCATAGATGCTAAAAGTCTGCACGCCGGGGTCAAGGCCAGTAATGGTTTTGTCAAAAAAACTAGACGAATTAGCAGTTGAGGTGCCTGCTACTACACCTTGGCGTAAAAAAGTGACCGACGCACCGGGAAATGCGTAGCCAGTCAAGCGCAAATTACCAGTCGGAAAAGGAATTGAGAAAGTCACTTTTGATTCAGAGCTGATTGGTGGTGGTGAGGCATACACAATAACGGGCGAGCTAAAGAATAGAAACATAACTAGGGTATAGATTTCCCTCTTGAATAACATAACATTATGCCCCTCTAATTAAAATTTTGATCGCCCTGGTCAAGCGTTTTCTGATAATCACTAGGGTTATCAGCACTATGGCTATGGCGATAGCGATTGTTTTTGGAAACACCCAAAAAGTAATACTGTTAGTCATAAGCTGATTGGCTGATCCATAAATTGCAGTGGCTTCAGCGCTATAATATCCGCCCCACAGTTTTGTTTTTGGCCAAATTACTGCTATATGGCGATCGCTACCGGGGAAGACGTTGCGTTGATCAATTGGCAACTCGGCAACTTTACGACGAAATACGTCATATATTGTCACAAACCCGCTCGGCTTAATGTGGACGTTGCCAAGATTATTAAACTTTAAGTCGAAAGCGATCGGACCGTGATCAAAATACTTTTGGGCTGGCACGTTTGGTATGTTGTCAGTTTTTGGTATAAGTATTTTAGTCTTACCATCAGCAGTTAATTTTTCGTCCCACTCGCCACTGTAGGGTTTTGGCGCGATGCTTTTGATCATTGCACTTTCATTAGATTGACCACTAACCTTAACTAATAGTAAAGTACCAATCTTTTGCCCGACACCGACACCGGTTGAACCACTGGTAGCACTGGCAGTTGTTCCAACTAGCAAACTACCATAGTGACCACCCGGTTCGGCGTTGGCAGGAACTTGGATTGTAAAAGTTAAATTACGCACTTCTTTTGGCGCTAATTTAAATTTTGTGGTATCTACACCGACCCACTGGCTTAGTGAATAGGTAGTATCATCGGCTGTCAGCTGTACCTGTCCTCGATCACCAGTGCCTGCAATATTTTCAATCTTGGTTTCGAGCAGTAGCTCGCTGTCGGAGAGATTTGAAACTTTGATCTGATTAGTCAGCTTATCGCCAGGATTGGCATTAAGCTCAAAAGTAACTGGCGAAACCGACAATTTGGTTGACTGTTGAGCCTTGATTGTGATTGGAAACAAAGTGCTAACAAGCAGAGTTAATCCAAATGTAAATAATATGATTTTAGATGGTCTCATTCACCGCTCCGCTATTGCACATAGTCGCTAGTAAGCTCCTTAGACGGTCGGAATTTCATTCCTTGCGTCCATACTAAACTATACATTATCTACGCCGCCAAAATCAAAAATGTTTTGTGGATTTCTACGACTGTGCTTGAAATGATAGTGATAACGCAAGTACTAATATATCTAGAAAGTTCCAGTAGTAATATAGTCGGCCGTGCCAGTGTACGCGCCGGCTGCTTGCGCGGCATCAGTCGAAAGACGCCAGCCCACTAGCGAAATGTCAGTCACTCCCACGGCGCTCGACATAATGGTCGAGGGAGTTTGAGGAACGCTTAGGTCGGCAACAAGCTCAAATTTTTGACCAGCCCCACCACATTCCTCGGCCGCGGTATCCCAACCAGCGTTCGCCGTTGCCGCCGCGTTGCCAGTGGTGTCATCCATACAGATAGCATAACCGTTGTTGGTCGCTGTCGCCCAAGTGCTTGGTGTAGTTAAGGTGGCGGCGCCGTCACCTGAGCCGACGGCGAAAGCGTTAGTGGTAGCATCTAGACCAGCAACGGTGTATACAGTGACGGTATATCCTCCAGCGGCGTTGGTCGCCACCGTCAGCTGTTGACAAATATCATAAAAAGCTTCAGTTGAGACAGTCCCGTACGGAATGGTAGTGGCAGTGGAAGTGACCGTTGTGCCACCAGTAGTGGTGCAAGAGCCGGATACCACGGCGGCTACAGTGTTGGTTAAAGTTTCATCAATTGTAGCCGAAACAGTGATGGCGGAGGTAACAACGATGATGGTATCTTGGGAATCTTCATCGGTGGTGTCAACGGCCAGGTTGTACGTAGCGGCCGTTGAGTTGGTGATCTGGGTGTTACCAGTGCCGCCACTAGTGGCGTGTGTTCCAATCTCGATGACAATAACGACACCGGCCGCTTCACCGACGTAACCCCCACAGGCAGTAAAGGTAAAAACGTCAGACGCAACTGTGGTAATTTCAATTGTATCACCAGCGCAGGCGTCCGATGAGTCGACAATCGTTTCTTCAACGGCGTTGACAGTGATGTCGTAGTCCAGGGCATCAGTGCTAGCAAAACCAGAGGTATCAAAACCACCGGCAAAGGTCAGCACAAGCGTATCGCCGGCGCTAAAATCGCCCCCAGCCGCTTGATCTAAGGTAATAGTATGGTTGGCCGCAGTTGAGGGTCGAGAATCAGTAATAACATCTTTCAAGCTGTCTGGCCGCGCCGCTTTTATGGTAGAGAACGGCATAATAACCACTGCAACCACTGCAAACATAACCAGTAACAACTTTTTCCGAGAACGATGATTTGTTATAACCCCTCCTTAATCTTTATTGATATTATTGTAGAATACTGTTTTATGTGATGTCAATGGGGGTAAAAAATCATAATAATTTTTAATTTATAATTTGAAATTATTAAACGGGGGAGTAAGAGGAAATTTAACTTGAAATTTGAAAGCTTAAGTTAAGTAGCTTATCGGTGTAATCAACTATCAAAAATGTGCCGTAGGCACTCCATCATTACAAATTAATAATTAAAAATTTTTTATCTTTTCGCTATTAGCTCTTTAATTGCTGATTTAATACGGATACGGACATTGCGTTTACTAATCAGTATTCCAAAAATAATCAGTGTCACTACCAGCCCTAAACCGCCTTTTCGCGAAACAAACACCACTGGTTGCTGACCTATCTCCGATGAATAGTTGGCTAAACGAATATGCGCCTTCCCCCAATACATCCCCAGCGGGGTGTATTTTTGCAAAGTTGCAGATATTGTCCTCGAAGTTCCCGGTAAAATTGTCGTTTCTTCATTTGCTTGAGCAATTAATGATCCGCCTAAACTTTGCAATACAAACTCAGATGAAGGTGTTATGGAATAATTAGTGTTATTGGCCAACTCTAACGCTATTTTCACATCTGCCTTGTGACTAAACCGAGGCACTAGAAACCGTTTGACTGTTAGGGAACTACTATCAATTGGTGACGGCGTACCAACGTTAAGCAAAAAAAGTTCTCCGATCCATGGCACAACTTTAGCTTGAGCGTTACTGTCAAAGTAGTGTGATGGTAGCTCCGGTTGAAACATCACCACCGCAAAATAACCACCGGGCTCAATCTCTTCTGGTGGATAAATGGTCACTCTGACTGCGCGAGTCTCGCCATTTTTAATCACCATGTCTTTATCAGCGACGCTAAGCCACGTTTTTGCCGATCGCCCTGGCAAACTTTTGGTAAAGTCTATTCCGCCGTGATCATCGTTTGGAGCAAAGTCCATCACTTCAACTTGCACTGGCAAGGGCACTGCGGACTGATTTGTTAATTTAACTGTTACTTCTGAAATTTGCCCGGGCTCAACTTGTAGCTCATATTTTGCCGGTGAAATTGATAGGGTGGGGGAAATTTGGGCAAATGTTTTTGGCACTTTGGAAAATACAAGACACAGAAGACCAAGTGCCAAAATAATTTTTAATTTATAATTTATAATTTGAAAATTGAAATTAAAAATGAAGAAATGAGAAGATAATTTATCGCTTATAATTTGAAAAAGATGGTTCATGGTTGTTTTTCTTTTAATGAAGCGTAAATTTTGGAAAAAATGTTAATCAATTCCTGCGATTCTTGAATAAGGCGTTCGGCATCCGTGGCCATTCTGGACTCCGCTTCTACTAACAATTCAATCCAATAACGCACCTCTTTCACTTCTTTCTTGCAAATACTAATTTTATTGCGAAAATCGGCTCTTGAAATCGCGCCATTTGCCTCGTGGTAATTCGCACCAACACTCGTGCCAGACCGCACAAATTGACCAATTAGCGACAGTGTGATGACGTTTCTGGGAATAATCTTGGCAAATTGAATAACCATTTTGCTAAATGCAATAGTCCTTTCCTCCAAGTCATAAATTTTTGCAGAACCATTTTCCACTTGCCTAGTCCTTATTTTCTCGTTTTCAAATTATAAATTGTCTCAGGTTTCTTTGTTTAAAAATTAAAAATTAAAAATTAAAAATTTCTTAATTTAATATGTCGCTGTATTAATATATATAAGAGTCGTAGTGTACACGCCTGATTGTTGATCGGCGCCAGTACGCAAGCGGTATGTGACGGTGTAGGCGTCACTGGTCACCGGAGTTGTACAATTGACAGCTACAATATCACCCGGACCAGTTGTGGCAAAGCCGGCATATAAATTAGCGGCCGAAGTGAAACGATCAGCTGTACCTCCGCCTAGCGTGCTGTCATTGGTGTTGTAGCCAAAGGCACTGGAACCTGCCCCACTTAACGTCGTTGGCGCCGTATTCGTACCAGTCCAGTTTGCTATAGTAGCACTTAAGCCATTGGTCAGCACTTGAGTAGACCAAAGTGTCACTTGGTAGCCGCCAGTGGCATTGGTGGTGGTAGTCAAGGTTGAAGTTTGATCAGACGCGGTGGCACCGGGGGTAATGGTGCCAAAGTCCTTACTGGTTGAATCTAAGCTGAATGTCAGCTCCTCGTCAATAATGACTTCCGGAAAATTTGTATAAGTATCTAAATCAGTACCGTCAGACTTTGTTGCCTTAAAACAGTAGATCTTGCTCCCAACTGCCGAGTTATTTTCCAACGAAAAATCCCAAACCCCGTTTTCGCCCGAGGCGATGGCCGAAACCGAATTGGTGA